>NZ_JAUFNS010000003.1:0-365810 GCF_041060445.1 Pseudomonas sp. W2-17
CGTACAGCCCATAAGCCGCGCCGCTGATCGTGCGTGACAGCACCTGCGCATCTGACTGGCGCAGGGCGTCGCTGGCAAGGTCAGCAGCAGTGCGGCTGATGAGTGTGGGCAAGGTCGGGGTTTCAAACGGCATAAAGCACCTGCCAATGTTCGTTAGGGTAGATATCCAGTGTTTCGCCCGAGGGCAGGGTCATGACTACGCCCAGGTTGAGCCGGGAATGCCCGGCGCGTTCTGTAAGCACCTGCACCGCAGTGGCATGTCCGTCATCCAGCAACCATCTGAGCGCCTCCTGGGCATAGGTCACGGCATCACCGATGGTCGCAGTAGTGAGCTTGCGCCGGCGCAGCAGCCAGAGCCGCGAGCCGATACGGTCGTTCGCAACCAGCGGAAAGCTGTCACCCCACCAGCCGTAACGCTCTTCGTCCTCAACCTGGTCGGAGGCATTGGCGCGGCGCCAGGTAAACAGGCTGATCTCCACGGCCCGGCGCAGGTTGACCTCCACACCATCCGCAACGATGACGGTCATGACGCACCCCCAGGGACCGGCGGTCCGCTCTGGTCTGGGCCTGACTTCACACCGGTATGCGGGTGGTTGATCTGGCTGACGCCCCCGGCGATCTGGTCGCCCTGGCTGACGATCTTCCCGGTCTGGGTGATGCTGGGCGTTTCGAAGTGAACCCCCTTGGCCGCGCGAATGTTCAGCGTCTGGGTCTCAATGTCGATGATGCGGCCGCGCTTGAAGTGGATCTTGTCGCCCTCATCGGTAAATATCGCGACCTCACCCGATTGCAGCGCTTGCAAGCGATATCGCCGGTCCGCGACCACCACTACGACGCCGTGGGATCGATCTCCCCCCATAAACGCGGCCAGGCCTTCTGCTCCCTCGTGGGGGCAGCTTGTAAAACCGTAGGGCTCAAGGTGCTCCATCCCGTCTTTGAGCTCGCCATGGGTCAGGCGCATCTGCAGGCTTTGCATCTTGCCCGTAGACTTGACCATCGCCACGACGCCGCGCGTCAGCAGGTTCATCAGTCGGCTCATTTGTCTTTGTAGTCCGCAGGTAGGAGGTATTCGACGGCGTCGGTTTTCTTCGCCTTGCGCTTCTTGTGCGGGTCGTCAGGCTCTTGCAGGTAGCCCTCGGGCGGTCCCACTCGAAGACGGCAGATCGTCCCTTGCTCGTCGAGCGTGTAGGTCACCTCGGCGATGAGCATGTCGCGGTCGTAACCGATCACCGGATCAACGACGCGCACGATGGTGTTTGGCAGCCACAGCGCACCGTTGCTCTGCCGCCAGCCCTGGACGTCATAGGTCACTTCCAGCGCCTTGCCCACGGCGGTGCCGCGCTCCCAATTGGCCCGGTCGGCCGCCAGCTTGTCGCTGAGCTGTCCACTCTCATGGATGACCTTGACTCGCTTGCGCGCCATACGCGGGTCCGTGACGGAGCTGTTGACCTCGGTGGTGGTCTTGGCAAAGTCCTCATCGGTGCCTGAGCGCTGGCCGATGACCCGGTATTCGGAGAACACGCGTGTGAAATCCAGCGCGGCGTCTGCCTTGAGCACGTTGCGGCCCAGCTCCAGCGATTCGGCTGAGCGCCCTGCACTCCCAACCTCGGCCAGCACAACGTTGCCCCTCGCATCGTCGGTACTGAACACCCGATACAGGGTGAGCAGGCGATCGATGGATTCAAACGCCGTTTCTCCCGGCTCAATGGTGTGGTCCGTCAAACTGCCGGTGGTCGCGATCTCACTCTTGACCGAAAGTCCGTAGGGGCTGGCCAGCGCCTGAACGATTGCCTGCACGCTCTGGCCTTTCCACTGGCCCGGCTGATTGATCGCGCCACAGTCGATCAGGTCGCCGGTTGACGATCGGCCGGCAATGGAGGTGGTGACCTTCTCATGGTCGTAGCTGATCGGCGTGGCATCCACCCAGCCCGTCACCACCAGATCACCGCCGATGCGCACCTCGCAGCGAGCACCCTGCTTGACCGGGCGTAGCACGTTTTGTCCGGGCCACTTCCAGGTGATGCCGATGTTGAAGCTGCGCGCCTGCCGTTCAAGACCTGCGCTGATTTCCACCGAGGTCCAACCGGAATAATCCAGCCCGTCAACGGTCAGCGTCACAACCGTCTTCGGGTCGGACATGCGGTTACTCCCTGGCTACTTGAAGGGGGGCGGCAGGCACAAAGCCCGGGTGATTGATCTTGTTGCGTTGCACGATTTCACCCTCGCGAGTCGCGTCGCCGAAACGCCGATAAGCCATCACCAGCGCCGGCACGGTTTGCAGCGGGGTGACGCTGACCAGTTGAACACCGGAAGCGGCGACCGCCGTCAGGTGCCTGGATACCTGCTGGCGGGCCTCATTGATGGCGGGGTAAAAGGTCGCGTCAGCCTTGAGAGCCGCCTGCCAAAACACCGCATCCAGTGCGTCCCTTACAGCAATCACCTCATCGGCCACCGGCACCTCGGCTCGCGCCACGGGCTCGACGACTTGCTGCTGCAGCGACGCCGTCGACTCATCCTTGGCAGCGGGGGTCAGCACAGGCATTTGCGCGATCGTCGCGGTTGCCTGCACCAGGACCGCATCCTGAACAAGGTTGGCCAGCGCCTGCGCCGCAGCCGTGGTATCAGCCCCACTGCCCGCCATGACCGTATCAATGCTGGCCGCATCCTCTGCCTGTCTGGACACTATCCCCACCGCATCGGTGTAGCTGGTGAACATCGAGGCGCCGGCGCTGGTGGTGCTCGTGGCACTCGTCACGGATGCCGAGGCAGATGTATCGACGTCACTGCCGCTGGTGGCGCCACCGGACGTCCCGCCAGCGCCTGCACTGGAAGATGATCCGGTGCCGCTCGATGCCGCAACGCTCGAGCTCTTTGCTGAGGACTGGCCCAGGTCACTGAAGTACCCACTGAACAGGCTCGACAGAGCGCCAGGCGAGTTGGTCAGCATTTGAGCCAGTGATCGGGCGGACCCGATCGCGCTGCCCAGCGGCGAAAACTGCCCGGTGATGACGCCAAACAAACCGGTGACGGTGTTCTGCAGGCCGATCAAGTTGATACGCGCGGCGTCCACCGTCGCCATGGCCGACTTGTACCGCCCAAGCGCGGCGCTCCAGTAGCTGGCCGAGGTCTGCCCCGCCATGCGCGCGGTGTTGGCGCGCACCGAGGGGTTTATCTGGGCGTTGCCTGGATAGAACGTTAGGTCGAAGGTGACCATGCCGCCCTCTCGGCGACTGTGGGCCATCTCGCAAGCACCGGGCACCACCAGCAATTGCCCAAGCCAGGGATGAACAAGCGTGCCCTCCCCTTCGGTCTCCAAAGCCTTGAGCAGTTTGTCGCGGCGCTGGAAACAATCGTCGCCGATGATGTACGCCTTGACCTTATGCACGCGGGCGACCTTGCCCATCTGTTCGGCGAACGACTCGTCTCGCTTGGGGTACTCGTGCAGTTGGACCTTGCGCCCCACCGGCACCGACGTGTCCTCGATGAGGAACGTCTCGCCCCGAAACGACGCCGGCAATAACTGCTCGCGCCAGGTATCGGCCATCTATTGCGCTCCAGAAAGGGATCTATAACCGACATTGGTGCTGATCTTGAGCCCGGGCTGATCGGTGGTGGCCGGTTGAGGCCTTACGCCCCGCGTATCTCCCTCCAGGCGAATGACCAGCTCCCCGTTCAACTGCGACTTGCCTGACGCACCGGCGAGCAAACTGCCTGGTGCCGGCAGTATCGCGCCGGGCATAAGTGGCAGCGGGCGATCAAGGATCGGGCCGTTGTCGGCCGTAAACGACTCTTTTCGCTGACTGAGCCCGGCGGTAGCGACTGGCGCAAAATGCCGAGGAGCCTGTGCTGCAACAACAGGAGCAGCCTGTTTAATGCCATCTGCTGCAATCACGGGCGCAGGCTGCTGACTGATGCCCGCTGCGAAGTGCCTGAGCCCTTCCGTGCCGGTATTGATCACACCGCCGGACAGCGCGGCAGGGTCGCTTTTCGAGAAGAAGTTGCTGACCTGCGCTGCTTTGCCCTTGATCCAACCAGTGGCCGCATCGGTCTTCTGGTTGGCCCAGTCACCTGCATCCATCAGCGGCTGTATATAAGGTCGAATTCTCTCGAACAGGCCTTTGAAGTAAGCGACCAGTCGCTCCCACTTTTCGGTGACGATCTGCACCGGGTCAAAGCCCAGTTGCTCTTTGATCCAGCCCCACGCCGCGGCCATGGTGTCCTTGATGCCCTCCCATGCGACGGCTGCCAAGGCACGAATGACGTCCCACAACGCACTGAAGAACTCAGACAAAGGTTGCCAATTGCGAGCGATGACCGTCATGGGTGCCCAGTTGAAAGCAGCCTTCATGAAGTCCCCGGTGGACACAGCGGCGGCCTTGATGACGTCCCAAAGCGCTCCGAGGAATTCGCTGATGGGCTCCCAGTTGGCAATGACTTGTCCCACCGGGGACCACTTGAACAACTGTTTCATCCAGCCCCATACCGCCATTGCCGGTCCCTTGATGCTGTCCCACAGCTGCTCGAAGTACGGCGCCAAGGTGTCCCAATTTGCGACGATCACACCGACAGCAGCGGCAATAGCCACGGCCGCAATGCCAATCGGGGTCGCTGAAAACGCAAGCCCCAACAACCTGGTGGCGACAGTTGCTGCTACCGCGCCCACGCGAATGGCAGTGAAAGCGACGCCCGCCATGGCGAGTCCTCTGACAAACGCAGGGTTGGCCTGAATCAAGTCGCCCACATGGCTGATAAAGGGCCGCAGCTTATTGATCACGGCATTTAGCGGGGGTAAAAATGCTTGGCCCAACGCTATGCTCGCCCGGTTCAAAGAACCTCGCATGAGCGTCAAATTGTTTTCAGTCGTGGCCGCACGCGAAGCGTATTCGGCCTCCATTGAGCCGGCGTACTGCGAAGCGTCACCGGTCTTTTTCAGGTTGCTCTCGAGTAGCCCTAGATTGGTTAGCAGTGGCGAGATTGCAGCAACGGACTCAGTGCCGAAGAGATTGGTCAGCAGCGCTGGGCGCTTGACTGCATCAACCTCAGCAATACGTTTTAGCACCTGGAGCATCGTGCCTTGAGCATCCTTCTGCATTCCTGCCGCCACGGTTTTCGAGTTCAATCTGAGCGACTTCATCGCGTTTGACTGAGTCTTCGTCGCGGCGCTGCCCTTGGTAAGCGCCAGCATGAAGTTCTTGATGCCGGTGGCAGCCACCTCCTGCTCGACACCCGTGCCAGCCATAGTCGCGCCCAGTGCCGCAATCTGACCCGACGCTACGCCCGCGACTTCCCCAAGCGGCCCGACGCGAGTAACGATGTCGGAGATCTGCTTGGTGTTGGCCGGCCCGGTGTTGCCCAGGTAGTTGATTTTGTCAGCGAGACCGACCACCTCGGCTTGGGTCATTTTGAAGGAAGTCCGCCACTTGGCCATCATGTCGCCGCTTTGCTCAGCGGTCTGATCAAACGCGATGCCCATCTTCACCGCGTCTTGTGCAAAACCCAGAAGCTCTCCCCGGGCAATGCCTGACTGCCCGCCTGCTGCAACGATCTTGGCGATGTCATTGGCGGCCATCGGCAGCCGTTCCGACATCTTGGTGATGTCATCGCCCATCTCCTTGAATTGGCTGGGCGCGTCAAAGTTGACTACCTTGCGCACGTCGGCCATCGCCGATTCGAACTCTATCGCTGCGCGCGTCCCCATCACGAACGGCGCTGCCAGCGCGCCGCCGGTGATGACCTCCTTGAAACTGAGATTGCCCAGACCTGTGTTCTGCAAGCCCTTGCGGAAGTTGGCAACGTTCTTGCGAATGCCGGCCAGCGTTGGCGACAGCTTGTCGACACCGGTGATCAGTGCCTTGAGCTGAAATTGATCTGCCATCAGTCCACCTGCAACGCGCGATTGATCCGCTGCGCCTGAGCCAGCGATTCAAGAAAGATATCCAGCGGCCTGGCCATCATCTGTTCAGGGTCAACCTTCCAGAAATAGGCCAGGTCGTAGACCAGAGAAATCAGGTCTTCGAGACTGGTGACGCCGGGGTCATGAAAAAACCTGCCACCATCCAGGCGAGTTTGTTGAGGTCCGCCAGATCCAGCTGATTCACCGACGAAGGCGGAATGCCGGCGCACACGGCGATGTACTTGGCCGACACATCCAGATCCAGGCACACCGCCTCATCCGCGTCGATCTTGTACGGCAATGCCTTGATCGCCCGGGCTTCCTGCGACGTCGGGCGGCGCAGCACCAACTCAGTGAGCTGTTCGCTATGCGCCTGAATCGGGGAGCTCAACTTGATCGGCGCGTTCGGGTCAACAACCTGCTTTTCTTCACTCACAGCCATACCCCTTTAACGCCGTCAAATTGCAGTTCAATGGTGCCTTCCTCGCCGTTGGAGCTCGGCTGATCCACCAGGTAGGCGCCGGAAAGTGTGTAGACCTTGCCGTTCTTGAGTTCGGCAGTGATGGTCATGTTCGTCCCCTCGGTCAAAGCCTTGAGCGGGAAGTTCGCTGTGTGCACCGCGGAGAACTTGAGCCAGGGCGCCTTGTCCTCCTCCTTGAAAAATCCAGGGACCACGGTCTCCCGCGTCTTGTCCATGAGCGGTGCTTCCACGCCGCCCTTGAGGGTTAACTGCGTGCCGTCAACCTTGACGTAGCAGGTACCAGCAACTTTCTGCCCCATGAGTGGGCCTCCAAATAAAAAGGCCCGCTCGTGGCGGGCCTTGAAAACGGGACAGCGTTACGCCGCTTCGGCGGTGTACTGCAGGCGGAACTGATTGAGCAGCGCGAAGATGCGCAAGCCGTTCACGTAATCCGGCGGGTACAGCACGTTGATGCGCGTCGGGCTCTTGCTATCGCGCTCCACGATCAAGTACTGGGCGAACAGCGCCGAGTTCTCGACGTGGCCGTCGCGCTCCATGTTGCCGTATTCACTGATCAGCTCACCGCGAATCACATTGGGCGTGACGATCGGCTGACCATCGCCAAACTGGGTGCCATCGCTGGCCAGCTTGTGGCGACCGTACTTGCTGGTGATGATGCCTTTGAGGCGGCGCACGATGTACGCGCTTTGGTGCATGGTCTCGCTGTCTAGGTAGGAATCATCCGCCTGACCATAAGCGTTCTTCTGGTAAGTGGTGATCGCACGCTGGACCCGCATGTAGCCGCCTTCGAAGAACAAGGTCGCGATACCGTACTGCAGCAGCGAGTTGAACTCGGTCAGCGTGAAGCGTGCCCCCTCAGGCGCGGGATCAATTCCCACCAACGCCCCGGTCTGGGTTGGCCGGCTGGCATCGGCGGACAGGAACACCGCTTGACGTGCAGCGCCAGCAGCCGCCACGCGCCAGAATGGCTGAGGAACGCCCGCTTCGAAGCCGAAGATGGTCATGTGCTGATCGTTGCGCGGCTGACCGGCTGCTACCAGCGTGCCAAGCGTGCCGCGCAGGGCGCTGTAAACGTGACCATAGAGCTGCTTTGCCCACGACCAGCGGCCGCTGGCATCACCCATCGCAATCTTCCATGCGTCCAGGGTGGTGGTGTCGGCCCAGGGTACGCAAATAAACTCGAACGGTGCGTCGCCGAGCGCCGCAAGGGAGGCTGTGGCATCGGGGGTGCCCGCGCCGCCGGACATCGGCGCTACCACAACAGTCAGGCCCGCCGGGGTGAACTCGCCATTGCTCTTGCCAAGGCGGTTCAAGCTCAGGCCGATATCATTGCCGGAGTCACCAAGCCACTTGGACGTCAGCGTTACCACACCCGCTGCCGCAGCAGCGGTAACCGGCAGATCGGCAGCAGCGTTGATCTTGGTAGCCAACGCTGCGGCCGCGACGGCCGCTGCAGCGCCAGAGGCTACAGTCGCCTGAACACGCACACCCGCCACGTACAAGTTGATCAGCCCGGTTTCAGTGGCAGTGTTGGTGATGGTCACCTTGCCCGTTGCCGCAGCACCGGCACTGGCCTTGACCGGCAAACACCAGATCTCGCCCACCAGATCGTTCTGCCGCCAGGTGTCGTACATCGCCGCGAGCATCGAGCCTTGGCCGCCGATCGTCTTGGCCTGGGCCAGGCTCGACACCAGCACCAGCTTGCCGATTTCATCTGCGGTGGACAGGTCGTTGACCTGTCCCACGATCAGGCGGCGCAGCGCGCTCGACGCGCTATTGGCGTTCGAGTTGTCCATCTCCGCATAGAACAGCGGGACGCGGATGTCCTGCGGGATTTGCTGAAATCCTACGCTCATTTGGTCGAGACCTCTTTAGCGGACGGGTTTTTGGCAGAGGCCTTTGGGTCGAAAGGGTCAGTTGTGGCCTCCGGTTCGGCCCCAAGGTCCTGCTGGGCAGGCGCTGTGGGTTCGCCCGAATTCGCGTCTTCATCCTTGATTTTCACGTCGTCATCGTTGACGCGGCGGCGCCAATAGATATCGTCCGGCACGGCGCGGCCCTCGGCCGGCAACAGCTCCCCGGTTTCCGGATCCGGCACCGCGCGGCCCTCGGCCGGCACCACGGTAATGCGCTTCATGGCATGTCCTCTTTGATTTGTATTTCAATGCGCCCATCCGGGCCGGGGTATTTCAGGTTGCGGTCTGCCGGATCGATGCAGTCCACGTTGATGTCCATGCCTTCCAGCCTGGGCAGCCCGTCGAGCTCCAGCTCATGCCAGGTTTCGGCAGGTTCTGTTTCAGCGTTGCGCCCCAACTGGAAGGCGGTAATGAACGAATAGCGGTAGATCACCAGCGCCCGATCGATTTGCACCAGGTCGCCGCCGTCGTAAGTGATGGGGTCGTACTCGGGGCCGGGCCTCCAACCAACTAACGCCCGCCACAGCTGCGCTCGGATGTCGTGCAGCACATCCACGGCCAATTGCCCGCGTTGATCCTTGGCATCCAGGATGACGACCACATCAAAAGCGTCTGTGATGTCTTGCCGGACACCGTTCTGCAGGTCGTTGTCGGACGCGTCGTCACCGGTTGCAATGACAAACGCGCCGGGACGGTCCACTTGCTGGCTGGCCTTCACCGCGTCAAAGTCGATGCCGCCCGCCACGCGCCCACCGAATAGCGGGCAGCGCTGCCGCAGGTGCAGCACCACAGGAGTGATTTTCATGAGAGGTCTCTTTGTCAGCGCAGGGCTTCAGCAAAAGCGCGCTTGAGGATCGAGCGCACGTCATCGGCTCGATTGTTCAGCGCGTCGACCATGTAGTTCTCGCGCGGCTCGATCCGCCACGCCCCGGTCGCTTCCTGCTTTTTATGGGACTTGCCACGTTTGGCACCGCGGCGCACGCCGTACCAGAGATAAGCCGGGTAGAAGTCCTTCATGTCGGCGGTCTTTTGCGGTTCGATTTTCACCAGGAAGCCGGCACGGCTGACCCGGTATGTGATCGAACGGCGCAGCCTGCCCTTGCGCATGCCGGGGTACTGGCCTTTTCCTGACACTGCGCGCTTGCTGACCAGCTTTCGGCCCTCGGCGCGCACCAGCACGCCGGCCTTGCGCATGCCGTTGCGGATTTCCTTCTTGTCGAAATCGAGCTTGCCGTAGCTGTCGAACTCGCCGAAATGCAAATAAGCTGCAGGTCTAGCCATACAGGCTTCCTCCCGGCTGATCCATACCGAGCTCCTCAACTTCCAGAACGGTGAATTTGTGACTACCGTTCATATCGGTTGCACGGCTGACACGGTAAACAACGCCGCCGTGGACCACCTCGAAATCAATGGGGAGAACGCCGAGATACCGCAAGGTAATGCGATGGGTAATCTTGGAGTCGGTCTGCACACTATTTTGGTAAATGGCTGTCCCGACCGGTTCTATGCGAGCCCAGCGCTTTTTTTCTTCGCTGAACTGCGAAGCAAGGCCACCATCATCGGCCGGGGAATCTGAGCGCTTCCTCAGGGTGACGCGGCGGTTCAAGTCGCCGGCACCAGGTTCAGACATCGCCATCAGACCCCCATCTGCACGCGATAAGGTGCGAGCAGAAACCTCGAACCCTGCGGCAGTGCAACCGCGGTCATTGTCCCGGCGCCTGCCACAACATCCTCACGGTTGGTGTAGAGGTGCCCAAGGATGAGCAGGCACGCAGCCTGAATCGCAGGGGTGAGTACGATGCTCAGGCTCATCGCTTCAGACTGAGTGATCGCATGCTTAAGGTTGTATCCAGCAATTTCAACCGCAGACAAACGATCATCCTCTTCATACATGAGATCAGCCGTTGCCATCGCTGCGCTGTAGCTGATTCTGGCCTGGGCACGCAACTCAACAGCAGCTGCTCGGCCTGCGACCATAGCGGGAGCATCCGCATACACCCGGCGCGCCATGAAATTGCAAGCCGCTTCCTCTGCCGCGTCCAGCAAGCCTTGAATGAATTCGCGATCATCATCCTCGGCGCGCAGGTGCTCGATCGCCACCTCGATATTGATCGCGGACATCACTTACTCCTGAACGGGTTCGTCCGACTCGATCAGCGGAGGAGAGTCTTCTTCAGCGACCAACAGCTCGGTGGGTGGAGCGATAGGCGTTTCTGGTACATCAGCAGAGTCTGATTGCGCGGCCGCCACCAGTTTCGCAAGCTCGGTTTCGGCTTCATCTCGCTTGCCAATGAAATCACCGACTTGGGCACCCTGGGCGTCAGCGACAATCCAGCGCTGCCCCTTCTTGGCGATCTTCAGCGCAAGGGTCGTGTCAGCTTTGGCCGGCAGGTCCAGCGCCTCAGCGCCTTCTTCGCTCACGATCTGGCACAGCTTGAGCTGCTCCAACTCCTTCGCGAGCCATACCGGGGCCGCGTAAGGCTCGTTATCAAAGTCGCGGATGGTGCCGCGATCCTCGTAGGCCCGCAGCGGCTTGATCAATACATCTGGCATATCTCACCTCGATGGGGACGGGAGCGCCGCCCCATTTCAGGGGTTGGGTTTACGCAGCAGCAGCGAGCTTGCCGGTGACGAACGCTTCGGTACGGTAGATGGCGAAGGCCAGGCGCTCTTCGGCGCGCAGCGTGACCATGTTGTTTTCGAAGTCCTTGTCGTTTTCGGTGGAGATCAGAACCTCAACTTCCATCCGGTCAAAGATCTGCGCGCCCAACTTGAAGGCACCCACCAGGAAATCGTTCTGCTTCATGGCCTGGGTTGCTACGACAGGGCGGTTCCACAAGCGAGCAGCGGTGCCTTCCTGCGGTTGGCCGATCAAGTAGCGACCCTGACCGTCTTTGAGCAACTCAATCAAAGCCCAGTCAGTCGGGTTGATAACGATGCCGTCGGAAGGGAACTCAGCCAGTTCGGCTTGCAGGAGCGCCAGACGAAGTCGGTCGATGCGCTGCTCGCCGGTTACGGTCCAGCCAGTAGGTGCGGCATAGATGTTTGCCAACGGGACAAGCCCCTGCAGGTTCGCACCAGCGCCGCTGCCATAAAGCAGCTGAGACTCTTCAGTCAACAGCAGGCCGTAGCGA
Organism: Pseudomonas sp. W2-17; assembly: GCF_041060445.1. Taxonomy (NCBI): domain Bacteria; kingdom Pseudomonadati; phylum Pseudomonadota; class Gammaproteobacteria; order Pseudomonadales; family Pseudomonadaceae; genus Pseudomonas; species Pseudomonas sp. W2-17. Next base: position 11,422 of record NZ_JAUFNS010000003.1, read on the forward strand.
GCACGAGCGTCGATGTAGCTTTGCAGTGCCTTCGCGTCGTCCAAAATCTGGCGAGATGCCTTGAACAGGTGCGCAATGGTGCGGACCGGCGCAGTGACCAATGCCGTCGTGATTTCGGAATATGGTTTGGCAGCCCCTTCTGCCACAACTGCGGCATTGTTGGTGAACCCGGTCTCGCGAACGTACTCGAGTGAACCTGCCTCGGTCTGACCAGGTGCGACCAGATCCCGAATGGTGGCTCGGCGCATGCCCGGCAGGGCAACAGTGTCCAGGCGCTCGGTTGCAGCGAGGCCACCGGCGGAGGTGGTGGTAATTGCGGCGCGCGGCACAGAAACGCGACGAGAGCCGCGGAAAGACGAATTGACGCCTTCCATTTGCTCGCTGGCGATGAACAGTTCACCAGCCGACTTTGGCGGCTCGTTGCGCTGGGTGTCTCGGTTGGCATTGACCAACTTTTGCTCGGCCTCGAGCACACGGGCCTGAAGCTCGCCCTGCTTCATCAGCAACTCGTCGACTTTGGCGGAGGTTTCCTTGCTCAGGCCCTCGTGGCGATCAACGTGCTTCTGCGCCGTCTCGGCATGTGCCTTGAGCTGATCGCCGATGTCCTTGAGGTTGGCCTGAGTCTCCTTGTACTGGGCTTCGATGTCGGCTTCACCGATCTTGCCCATCTGGGCATTCCAGCCGGTGTAGCGGGAGGTACCGCGCTTCACGAGCGTGGTCGTGAGACCGATCAGAAAAACAGCGCCGGCAATGGCTTGGGGTGTGACGCCGAAGGTCAGCGGAATCATGGCAGCGATGGCCAGCACCGCCATCAAGAATGCCGGGGACAGACGAAATTTCATCATGGTGTGAAGCCTCACGCAGGAATTGAGAAAGAGAGTTTTGGCAGGGGTGCAAGGTCGAGCTCGACAGCGCGGGGCTTGTCGGACGAGGTAGCGTGTTGCGTACCCCCGCCAGCAGCGCGCGGCGTGCTGGACTTGAAATTGGCGAAGAGCTCGCGGCGCTCGCTGCGGGCCATTCCCGCCTTTGCGAGAGCCACATCCATAGCTTTGAGCGCGTTGCTTTGCTGGGTCTGCTCGTCTTCGCGCTCGGTGATCTCGTCGGATGACAGCAGTCCGGTTGCGAAACCGAGCTCCACCGCTCGTTTGCCGCGGATGAAGGTCTCGTCATCCAGCATCTCGGTGATGTCGGCGACTGCCTGACCGCTGCCTTCCGCGTATAGATCAGCCATTGCCGCGTCGAACTCTTCCATGGTGTCCGCGGTGTTGCGCAGGTCGTGGCGGTTGCCGACGGCAACGGTCCAGCAGTTGTGGATCATCAGAAAGCCGCTACTCGCGACCTCGCGCTTTTCGCCCGCCATGTAGATGACAGAGGCAGCGGAGGCAGCCAAACCAAGCACCTTTGTGGTTACCGCCTGGCTGTGCTCGCGAAGACGGTTGTAGATGGCCAGGCCTTCGAACATGTCGCCGCCCGGCGAGTTGATATAGACGTCGACCGGCTTGTCGCCGATGGACCGCAACGCCGCGTCGATGCGCGAGACGGTCACGCCCTCCCCGTACCAGTCCTGGCCGATCACACCGTAGATGGTGATGGTGTCGTTGGTTGACTCCACGGCTGCCTTGATGGCCGGGTTCCATCTGTCGAGCGCACGCGGACTCAGCTCGCAGTTAAAACTGCCAGCTTTGGATTTTGGTTGCATGAGTTAGTCCTTCGAATTTGCCGGCTGATCGAGCCAGTTCTGCAGAGCAGCTTTTGCGGCTTGCCCGTCGTCGCCCCGGCCGAGTTGGTCGATTGGGGAGAGGTTGGTTTGTACGGTGAGCACTGAGGCATTGCCTCCCATCCTAGGGAGGTTCTCCTTCATCCGGCATTCGTCGCGGGTATAGATGCCGTTCTGCACCATCTGCGAATACAGCGTGGCGCGCGCGGCACTGTCAGCCCGCATCAAGCCTTCAATGGAGAACTCCGGATAGATCTGCCGGCGCTGCGCAGGCGTCAGTAACTTGCGGCTGATAGCCTCCTCGATGCGGCGCATGTAACTGCGCAGCGTGAAGGTCAGAAACCGCAGCAGCTTCTGCTCCAAGCCGGTGCCCCAGTTCGAAGCTTTATCGCTGTAGCCAACCAGCGTCGGGTCTACCATGTAGAACCGGCAGATTTCCTCGGCGCTGTATTCGCGAGATTCCAGCAGTTGAGCATCAATGGGGTTGATGCCAATTACCTTGGCACTAACGCCCTTCTCGAGAACGGGCGACTTGCCGGCGTTCATCGCGCCACTGATACGCTGAACGTAATCCCGGAAGTCGTCGCGTTGCTGCTTGTTAAGCGTCTGATCAACTTCGAAGGCGACGGTCTGGTGCATACCGTTCTTGAAGGTGGCACTGGCCACGTCTTCAGCCGACATCGCGGCGCCAAAGACATCGGCGCCATAAGCGATGGGTGAGAGCCCGACTTGCCCGTCCAGAGAGAACGCGGGAATGTGCATCATGTCGCTGCCGGCGATATCGCGTAGCTTTCCGTTTTTCTCCCGGTACCGGTAGAGGAGCTCACCGTTATCAGCTACATCGAGCTCCACCCGGTTGGGCAGCAAGAATTCAAGCGCCACAATTCGGCCGCTGATGCGGATGATCTCGACGAAGGCGTTACCTCGCAGCAACATGGAAGCAACTACGGCCTCCCAGAATTGGACCGCCGTCATTCGGCTATTGGGATTGGTGTTGAGTATCCAGTGCAGGTCGTTGTCGCCGGCCACCTCTCGACCGCCGTCCGGCATTCGGCGATACAAGCCGAGGGGCAGCGTGGCGATCGTTTCGGAAATGAGGCGCACACAGGACCAGCAGGCCGCCAGTCGCATGGCCTTGTTGATCGTCACTGTCTTGCCATTGGCAGAAGTACTGCCGACCGTCTGCGCCCAAATCCCGGAAGCACCGCCAGAGATTGATCGCCCCACCCAATCGATGATCGAAGAGCGTGGCGCCGTCACCGCAATGCTTAAAACAGATCGCAGAGACTTAGCCACTGGTCAGTCCCCTTCGAATGAAGGCCGCAGCAACGAAGCAGGATGATGCGGCAGCAAGTAGTGCCCAGCCGATGCCGAGCAGGATGTAAACGCCTGCCACAGCACAGGCGAAGCCCAGCACTGCGATCAGCAAGTAAATAATCGATGCTGTATTCATTCGAATATTGGGTCCCGGATTGAATCCATGAATCGGTCCACACCGCCATCGCCCACAACGACTTTCGTCATCGCCCGACCGACCGACATGATCAGCGCAACCGCGCCATCGATTTTGTTGTCGTCGCCCTGCTTGATCGGGCGTACGACGTCGTTGTTGCCTGGCAGGTGTTTGCCAATCACGTTGGCAATACACCAGGTCATTACCGGGTTGCCGTCATGGTGGAACCGGCCGGCCTCTATAGCCGCCTCTAGTTCCTTCATGGGGTCTGACATGTTGGTGTAGTTCTGGGTGATCGTGATCGGGCTGAAGCCCTCGTCGTCCAAGTCGTGGCTCAGACCCGTAGCACCGTGGGGGTCGATGGGTGATTCGCTCAAAGGGGCTTGATGATTGGCTTCCTTCGTGTCCTCGAGGATCTCGCGGTAATCGATTTCCGCCCCATCGGTTACCTCCAGATGCCCGGAGTTGACCCAAGCCTGGAAGCGTTCCGCCATGCGTTTGTTATCGGTGTTGTAAGCGGTGTCGTAGGGAACCCAGAACTTCGGCCCGATGCTGTAGTAGTGGGTCTTGCCATCGATTACACGCCAGAAAAGGCGAGCCCTTGAGTTCATGTCCAGCTTGCGCGCCAGGTCGAAACCGGCAATCCACTCCTGCCCCTCGAATTGTTCGAGCGTCAGTGACGTGTCCTCGCAAGCCTTCCAGCTTTCCATGTTGAAAAAGCCGGCCTTGGCACTGACCCAAAGGTTTAGATGCTTGGTTTTGAACGTATTTGCGAAGCGAGCAGAACGAATCGCCCGCGCCTGCTGGCTTTCCAGATACTCCTGAAACACCGATACGCCATGGTTCGGGTTGGCCTTGGCCAGCATTTTCGGATCGGTCCAGTCGTCCCCTTCGTCCAGAGTCCAGATCCAGCCGAACAGCTCTTCGTCTGGAACCGTTCCGGCCAGCATCTCTACAACCTGGCGCCGCTTGTCGTAGCACGGCCCTTCGATATCCGCGCCCGCAGTGGTGATGATGAACATCAGCGGCTGACGGCGCGCGCCCATACCTGTGAGCATCGTGTCGTACTGGGCCGACGTCGGGTGTTCGTGATACTCGTCGACGATCGCGCAGCTGGGCGACGCACCGTCGCCAGGGTTACCGATCAGAGGCTCAAAACGGCTGAAGTCGGACGGGATATTCATGTTCGAGGCGTTGACCTCGATCCCGGCCGCCTGGATCAACATCGGCGATTTGCTGACCATCAGTTTCGCAGGCCGGAACACCTCCCACGCCTGCTTCTCTGTGGTTGCACCTGCGTACACCTCGGCGCCGAACTCGCCGTCAGCTACAAACATGCTGATACCAACGCCACCGGCGACAACGGATTTACCGTTCTTGCGAGGCACTTCCCAGTAGCTCTCGCGGAAGCGACGGTGGCCGCCCTTTTTCTTGACCCAGCCAAACGTGACCGCTAGGCCGAACAACTGCCAAGGCTCCAGGCTGATCAGCTGACGCTTGAAAGCCCACTCACCCTTTGTGTGCGGCAGGAGCTGCATCAGCTTGAGTTTCTTCTCGGCCTTGATCGGATCGAACTTGTAGCGGAAGCCCCGTTTGCGGCTGGCGGCCAAATCATCAAAGTGACGTTGCACAGCTTGGTGAATGAAACGGCAGGCCGGCACCTTCCCGCGCAGCAATGACCGACCCCACGCCATCGCCTTGTCGACGTTGGGGTGGGCAAGTTTGGGCATCAGCTACTCAATAATTTGGCGAACTCGTTGGTTTCCTTTTCCTTGTTGCCACCGATCAGGCGCGTGCGACTGGCTGGGTCCAGACCGAGCATTGATCCGAACGTCACCATCTGGCGCATCGTTTCGTTTGCCGCGGTCAGCGCTGGATTCTTCATCGGGCCGCCGGTGGCCCCGGTCACCACAATGCCGTGCGCCTTGATCGACTCCTGCGCCATACGCCAGTTGTCATAGGCGGTGCAGAAGGCTTCCACGTTATGAAGGTCGGTGATGGCAACCACGTTTTCGCGCAGCAGCTCTGGAACAATCATGTTCCACATGGTGGCGGCCCGAGGGCTGAACCACTCGGGAGGATCTACCTGGGTAATCTTCGAAAATTGGGGCTCGGCAGTGTTTAGCGCACGCTTGCCCGGGTTCCCGGCCAATGCTTTCTTGGCCGTTGGTTTGGGTTTGCGACCACGGCCGGCGACCGTGGCGGTGCCTCCCATCGCGCAACTCCTGAATTTTTAATTTCGCGGGTGTAAAAAAACGACGGGCAGGCGGTGTCCGCCTCGTAAACCCCTGGACTTTCGACCCTCCCCCTGCCCCAAAACGGTGCAATGCCGACGAACGGTCGGGGAGTTGACGTGCCACATCGGGCCTGTGACGTGCCACACAGGGCTACTCACGTGCCACAGCATCCCGCCACGCCTCAGCCGTTGGCGCGTGCAGCCTGCGCCTCGCGCGCCGTCTTCAGCTTGTGGCAGTCGTGATGGATCGCCCTGAGGTTGCTTGGGTAGTCAGTGCCGCCATGTGCCAACGCCACGACGTGGTCGACCTCAGTCGCAGCACGTACCCGGCCAAGCCGCCCGCACTCCTCGCAGCGGCACAGGTAATGATCGCGGGCGAGAATCTGATCTCGCAGCCGGCGCCAGGGCCTGCCGCCACGGCCTGAGCCTTGCCTGGTTCCCCATGCTTTGGCGAGATCCAGATGAGCGTCGCAGTACTTAGTGTTTCGCGTCAGTACATTGCAACCCCGGGCAGCGCACGGCTTGAGAGTTCTCTGCGGCATCTGCGCCTCCGTATAAGGTGTGACGGCTAACCGTCGGTGACGGTGCCGATCACCATGACCCCATCACAAGCCGCCAGCCATCCTGAAGCCAATCGCAACCCCCACAAGAAGGGCAACAGCGATGATCAGGACTGGAGCGCCATGCGCGTGCGGCATTGATCCGCCGCGCATAGGCGGCGGCGCAGGTGGTGGTTGCCAGCCAGCAGGCCGGCCAACCCACTCGGTGGTCGGAGGCGGCGGGTTCCGGAGAGGCGGTTTCTGATTGTCCATGGGACTACTCAACGCTGCACTCCGGCCACTTGCAACGCGCAACAGCCAGCGCGCCTGCATAGTCGTGGTCTTCCGGCATGATCATGGGGAATGGTGGATAGCCCGGCACGGTGACGTACCAGGACTTCTTCATCTCGCCTTCATTGCTGCGGAGTACATTGCCTCGCACAGCTGACCAGCTATTCGGCTTCGGTCAAGCGCTTTTGCCAAGCTTCCCGCTTCTTCGTCAGCACTTCGACGCAGCTCGGCGAGCACAACGGCGAGGTCGTCTCTTGTCTTGCCTGTGCTGGCAACGTCGGAAGGACAACGCTTTCGGTTGGCAAGCAGATCGGTGACTTGTTGCTGCAGGCTGCGAGCGCGGTCATCAGCAACAGCAACGGCAACCGTAATGTGTTCAGCCTGTTCGGTCGCATGGTCTGTCGCCTTGTTCGAATCTTCAGTGAGTTGGCGTTGCAGGCTCAGCGTCTTGCCGATCGATGCTGCGCGGGCGGTGGCGACGTCACGCTCGCCTGTCACGGCGACCAATGTTGTCTTGGCTTCATCCAGTGATGTCTTGGCATGATCCAACCGGAGTACCAAGTAGCCGGTCGCCGCTATCAGACCCAGCAGCAGCCATGCCCAAACCGGAACCAGCTTGAGTACGCCCATTAGGGGGTCACTCGGTCAACTGCTTCGTTGACCTTGTCAGCGGCCTTGCTGGCAACGCCGGCCGCTTGAGTGGCAGTGCTCGCGGCGGCCTCGACTTTCTCTGCTGCCTTGCCCGCCTTCTCGGCAAGCGTGTTCAAGCGCAGGTCACGCTGCCCCATTGCCTCATCGTAAGCACGCCGCACTTCTGCGACCTGCTTCGTGTAGTAGCTGGCCAGAGCCCACTGAGCGGCCTGGAATCCCAGAACCGACCCGCCTGCGATAAGGAGAATGGCGATCAGCCAGACTTGCGCATGTCGCCACCACTGGCGAGCGACAAACTCCATTGCGATTCTGTGCATCAGGTGGCGCCTCCGATCTGGGCTCGTAGCCGCGCGATCTCTGCGCTTGAGCTGGTTACCTTGTCAGTGAGTTGCGCGATCTGGCTGGTTAGGGCTTCCACCTTCCCTTCCATCCGACCTACTGCCGCAGCGAGTTCATTACGTTCTTTGGCGAACTGATCCGCCCGAGCCTCGGCAGCGTTCGCACGCTTCCGTTCGCTATCAAGCAGCTCATTCAGACGCCGGACGGTGCCGATATCGGCGTTGTCCATCGCCCGCTCGGTCGCTTCCTTAGCAAGAAATCTTTTCAACCAAAGAAAACCGCCGAGCAAGACAGTCCCCGTGCCGCCCAGCCAGGTAGCTGTGCCTGGGCCAAGGTCGGTTGGGTCCATCATTACCTCGAAATAAAAAAGCCCGCGCGTGCGGGCAAGACGGAGCGTTTGAGACGGCATCCCCAGCACTCCCAGCTCGGAGCAATGGGTGTGGAGGAGCCGAAAACGAGAAAACCCGGCGCTTGGCCGGGTTCTGAGTTTGGGTGCGGCTGAGGTAACTTGCGCACTATGGGAAATGTACTTGGCTTTTCCATTCAGCACAAGATTTTATGCTGCTCCTTCCTCTTTTTCCGCGTGAATTACCTGCCAGAGCGGCCACTGCGCCTCAATATCCACTTCCTTGATCGTGGCCTTCAGCATCTCCCACGTCGGCCTCCAGTCCCGGTTCCAGTTGTTCGGATCAACCGTGATGCCATAGAAGGCATTCATTTCTTCAGCGACACGTGCCGGGCCCCACTCAGGAGCGCCGGTCACTTCGCACTTGAATGACTGAAGCGCGGCGGTCACCAGGTACTGAGCGCGAGCGCGGCGCAACGGCGTCAGCTCGGACAGCTCAGCACGTGTGGCGATCAGCAGCACGGCATTCATCACATAGCGCATGTTCGGGATCGGGGAATACATGTAGTGCCCGAACTGCTGCACCTGGAACGGCAGCGACCCGATCGCACGCTGAAACTTGCCCATCATGGTCAGATGGGCAGCGCGGGCGGTGGATCGCCCCGCGGGTGTCCTGCGTGTCTCGCTGATGCTGATGCGCTGGCCCAGCACCGGGAATCGGCCGGCCTTCTCGTTTTCCTCTGGGCCCATGGCGGGAAACAAAGCGTCACGGCGCTGGATCCGGGCCTTGCTCTTCTTGATGCCTGATTTGGCGGTTTCGATGGCCACCGCCGAGATTGAGGCCCCGGACTCATGCTGCGAATCGGTCCAGGCCTGACGAGCTCCTATCAACTTCATGTGCTGCTCTCCCCAATCAAATATTCGTGCCGGTCAGTCGCCGGTGTAGTTCGTGCCGCCGGCGCCGCGGCGGTTGCTCTGTTCGTATTGCTCGTGCGCGCCGCCCTGGCTGTGCCGCGCCCGGTTCAGCTCGGCGGTGACGCTGCGCAGCTTCAAGTTGAGCTGCTGCACCATCTCAGGCAGCGGGAGCGGTTCTCCGGTGCTGGCGCAGACCCAGCCAGAGGCGTTGCAGTGGTCGCAGTCCAACTGATGGAAAATGCCGCGCACGACCGTCGCGCCGCGGCAGATGCCGCACTCCATCAACGGCTTCAACTCCTTCCGAAAGGCTGGCCCGTGGCTCTTCACTTGCTGGCCTCCATGATCTGGGCGTGCACCGCACTGAGGTCGACACGACCCGAATCGTCATAGGCCGGGATGAGGATCTCCCTGCCTGAAATCATGTGCAGCTCGAGCGCGGAGCGGCCGTTGGGAAGAACCACCGCCTGCATCGAGCTGATATCGCCTGGCTGAACTGCCAGATCCCGGCGCGGATCGACCAAAATCAGCATTTTGAAACCTCGCCATTCACAATGTTGGAAACAGGCTCGCAGCCCTCGCCGTTCGTGGCTTGCGCGGGGTTTTGCGAATCTTCATATTGGGTGTCTGTCAGGTTGTGAATCGCGTTCAGGCCGCGCTCATCTAACCAGTTGTGCCACTTCTCCAGCGCTGCCAGACGCTGTGCCCGAGCCTGAGTGTTGATGTAGGTGGACGCTATCTTGCCCAGCGAGTGGTTGAGCAGCATCTCGCCGATGTGACCGTCGATGCCGAGGTCGGTCCACGCTGTGCGCGCAACCTTGCGCAGGTCGTGACTGGTCCACTCACCTTGGCCGATGCGGGTGAACACCGCGCTCGCCTGCCCTTCGCTCAGCACACGGCCGCGACGTGACGGGAACAGGTAGATGCCCTCGTAACCGCGAGCCAGCTGGATGGCCCTGTACCGGGCCAGCAGCGCCTTGGCCTGAGCCGTCAACGGAACGCGATGTTCGGTCCGGGTCTTGGTGTTCTCGGCAGGGATGAACCACTCACCGTCCGGGATGGAGATGTCTGACCAGCGCGTCATTCTGGTTTCACCGACTCGGGTGCCGTGGCACAGCATCATCAGCGCCAGCATTGATTCGCCGGGCTGGAGCTCGAACAGGCCGGCCAGCATGGGCACCACCACAACCAGGTGCCCGCCGCGCAACCGGGCGGCCTTGGGCATGATGCGAGCCTTCGTGAAGTCCACGAACTTCATCTCGGCCATCGGGTTTTTATCGATCAGGCCCAGCTTGGAGGCCTGCAGGAACGCGACCACCAGCAGCACGAACAACTGGTGCACGTACGACAGCGACAGCTCTTGCTGGCATGGCCACATCAGCTCACGGTCCAACACGGCGGCAGTCAGGTCACGCAGCGGAACGTGCTCCAGCCTGGGCTTCAGGTGGCACTTGATGGCTGACTTGGCGCCGGCCTTGCGCTTCGCCGACAGCGAGCGGTCAAGGCTCATGCGTTCGCCGTACCAGTCGATCAGCTGCCCGCAAGTCGCGAGCTGCCCTACCGCCACGGCGGCTTCTGGATCGTGAAGCAGGCGCTGACGCAGCGCAGGCAGCTCCGCAACAATGGCGGCCGCACCCAGTTCGGGCCAGCGCGCGAGGTGCTTCCACGCCTTGCCCTTGACCAGATACCAGGAGCCGCGCTGCCGATCTTTGCCGAATCGCAGGTACAGGCCCGGGTGACGAGGGTCACGGAGGTCGTGCACGGCGACATCGGCCGCCTGCCGGCGGATCTCTGCATCGCTGAGCTTCACAGCGCGGGTCTTACTCATGCAACCAGCCCCATCAGATACTGCGCCAGCACGACCCAGCTCAACGGCGGAAGCGTCACGCAGCCGAGCGTCAGCCAGAAGCCCTTGGCGACCGCGATGCCACACACCCATGCAGTGACGATCACCAGATATACAATCGACTCACCCGTGCTCATGCGGCCACCACTGTCGGAGCGAGTCGCAGGTAAGCGCGGATCTGCTCCATAGCGTCGAAGTGGCCACGGCACACGATCGCCAAATAGCCCTGTTCATTGAGCCGGCGAATCCACGCGTGCTGGTTTGCCGAGACCGGAGCCGCACCTGGCGGCGTAGCCTTGAATTCCAGGTACAGCCCGAAATAACCGCCGCGGGCCATAGGCAACACCAGATCAGGAACGCCGGCTTTGACTCCCTGCTCTTTTAGTTTCACGGCCACCAGCTTGTGACGGTGCCCGCCGTTGGGGACGTGGTAGATCAAAGTGGCCACCGCCGGCAGGCACAGTTCTAGTTCCTTCATCAGCGCGGCCTGCTCCAAGCCTTCGCGGTCAACAGGCTTGGCGCGGGTGGCCTTTACCTTGAACAGCCTCACTTGGCTGCGCCTTTAGCTGAGCCGCAGGCCGGGGTGAAAACAAAGCCGTCCCGGCCGGCACGGATCACCGTGGAGTTGTTCAGCAGGGCTTTCAGTTGGTCCCAAGTCGTGATCACGCCGCCACCTTCCCTTCGCTGACCAGAATGTCGATGGTCCGCACCATGCCTTCCATATGCATCGTGCGGAGTTCTTCGCGGCTGAACTCGGTGTTGCGGCGCGCGTCGACGGCGTCATGGCAGGCCGAGCACGCCCAGGCCGCCTGCAAGTCGTGCGGCTTCAGGCCGGTGCCGCAGCGAGTGCCGGCCATGCGCAGGTGAGCCAGCACGGTAGTTTCCGGATTGCCGTTGCACACCCCCGGCACACGGATCTGGCAGTCGCGGCCGCGCGCGGCCTTGGTTAACTTCGTCTGTTTGGTCATCACAGCCATGCCCCGAACTGAGATTCAACTGGAGGGACAGAGCCGTCGTAGCCGGCCACCATGAAAGCGATGAAGCACCTCGCGACGCTGGTGAGTGCCTTGATCGTTCTCATCGTGCGCCACCAATCAAATCGACGACTTCAAAGGTGCTGGGCCACATCGACCGACCAAACGACTCGGCAATGCCCTTGTTATCGAACAACGCAATCGCAGGATCCGGTGGAATCGACAGATCGATCTTCGAGGAGCACGCGTAGACCACATACCGAAAAGCTGCGGGGTCTGGCCGAGCAAGTCTGTTCTCGGCGCTCACTGTGCTATCCCCTTCAGCAAGGTCTGGAGCTGCTTGAGCTTGCCCAGCGCCTCGGCGTTGGTATCGCGCTCAACTTCAACCGACAGGGCAACCTCCTCGATGCGCAACGCCAATCCCTTCAGGCGCGCACCGATATCGTCAGCCAAATTGATGACCTCAGCGGAGAGCCCCACCAGCGCATCCAGCGCCTGGACATCCGGCTTCTTGAGTGGGACGACGGTTTCGTTAGCAGGCTTCGACATAGGTTTTTCAATCCTTAATTTTGTGGTTACGGCGTCGCGCTGAAACTTGCTGCCAACTGGTTCGCGGATAATTCCGGCGTCCTTCAATTCGCCGAGCGCGCGGCGGACCGCGTGCACGGCAACAGACGTGGCGTTCGCTGTCAGGACGGCGCAGTGAATCTCATGCGCGCTCCACGGCTCCTGGATAGGCACGTGTTCAAAGATCTTTCGAGCGGTGGAGGACTGCCCGGCTAGCAGCTGTTGAATACGGGAATCTGTAAAGGCCATCAGCTAGCCTCCGCGGTGAGGTCAGCTGGCGAGCGAGCGGCGCGGCGGGCGCGCAGTTCGGCCAGGGCCTTGTTCCCGATGTCGGGAGTGCGGCGGGCTTCGGCCCGAGCTGGCAGGGCCAACGGCATTGGTTGCAATGGCAAACCCTCGATCATGCGGCGGCAGGTGACCACGTAGTTGCGCTCGAACAGCTTCATGGCGAGGGAGGTTTCGAGGCGGTTGAGCGGTTCGAAGCCGCACTCCTTCGCTGTGTGCCAGACAGCCGGATGCGACCACTTGCCCTGCCCAGCCATGGATGGGTGAGCGTTGCGGCAGGCCTCTCGGAAAGCCTTCTCCAGTGGAGGGATGCCGAGCATTTCCGGCGTGGGCTGGCACAGCTTGATGAACCTGCCCACGCTCGGTGCGAAGTCCGAACCCAGCTTGCGGCACTGCTCGATGCCGAAGCGGATCTGCTCGATGCGGGTGATGTTCTCGGCCATGAAAGCTTTGACCCATGTGGCCTTTGCCGCGCCGATGTCTTCCTTGTCAGGCCAGGCCTGCTTCCACGCTGGGAAGATCGCCTTCAGCTCACGGAACAGCTGGTTGATCACGTGGACGGTGCCCGCGTCGATCGTGAGCGGCACGACCTCGGCAGATGGAACGTTCGGCAGTTGCTGCATGATGCTCGCGACGGACTTCATCACAGACCTCCCAGGTTTTCAGCCCAACTGGTGTCGTCGAAATCTGGCGCCTGGCCTTGGCCTGCTGCCTTGACTCGCTCACGCTTAACCCACTGCACTAGGCGATAACACCAGCCATGCGCCGAATCGACAGTGCCCGGGCGGGCAGCGTAGAAACCCTTGAACGATCGAACTGCCGCGTCCGGCACCGAGTCTGCCGGGATGCCGGCGATTGCGATCTGGTCGGCCAAGGCTTTGGCGTTTGGCTCCCACGCGGCGAGCATGGCGAAGCGTTCGCTCGGCGATGGGCACTCAGCGGCGGCGAGGTCCTGCTCGGCAATCTCAGCGGCCAAATCGCGCTGCAGCTGCTGCTGTTCGGTTCCTTGATGGTTAGGTGGTGTATTGGGTGCAGCTGCTGCACCCCGTTCTGCGTTTTCCTGCACCCCGCTCTGCTGTGAGCTGCACCCCGTGCGGCTATCTGCACCCCGTTCTTTACGGGGTGCAGCATTTGCACCCCGCTTAAGTTGAAGGTCGTACACGACTGGGCGGCGGTCGCGGCGCTCGATGTACGCCGCGGCAATGGCCTGATTGCCCTCAGTGATGAAGCCCGCCTTCTCTAGTTCATCCAGTTTCAGGCGAACGGTGCGCTCGGAAAGACCGGTGTCGTCTGACAGGGTCAGCGCAGACGGAAAGGCACCACGGCCGTCGCTGCCGGCGTAGTTGGCCAGGCACAGCAGCACGTGACGGGCGGCAGGGTTTTCGAGTGAAGCCTTCGGCAGTGCGAGAGCCCATGACATAGCTTGAACACTCACAGCGCGGCTCCAATGTTCTCTTCGGCCAAGTGCGCGAGGCCTTTCGGAGTTACGAGGGGATCGAATACCGCCCGATCCAACCCAGTCTCAGGGTGTGGCTTCAGCGCGGTTACTTTGTGCTTGAGCAATCCAGAACGGATGCGAGGCTGCATTGCGACCCACCGGCCAGAACCGCCGCGACGGAATATCCAACGATTGGCGTGCATCCAGTCAAAGAGCTTTGCAGGGGCAATGCCCAAGTGCTTGGCAGCATCGGTGATACAGATAGCGCCCTCGGCAGCGGCCAAACGTTTGATAGCGGCAACCTTCGGCGCCTGCAGCTCAATCACGCCCAAAAGTCGGCTGTTCTCACGGGCCTGATCGGCAGCCAGCTGCAGTGCCTCTGCGTAATCAGCCGGTATGCGATGTACGCCAGCTGCTTGGTCCTCCAGTTCCTGCCAGCGATCAACGAGGCGAGCCGTGAATTCGGGACTGAGCTGGGCCACGACGACGAAGCTGTCACGCTTGCACAGGTGGTAAACGGATTCGGTGCGCGGACGGCCCAGCGAGTCTTTGATCTGTTCGTCCCCCACTGGGGGTTGGACGATGGTGCCCCGCTGAACAAGCCGCTCGATGGACTGCTTGACCTTGTCGTGACGAGAATTGAGCAGGTCTGATATCTCACGCGACGACATGGACTGACGCGCCATGTTCTGCCGCCTTGGGAAAACTGACGCATCAGCGAACCCATTGCTCTCGGTGTTCGTGGTGTGCATAATCGACCTCGCTAACGCTGTAGAAAGAGCCGACCTCGACCGTCGGCTTTTTTGTGCCCGAAATTCAGGCGGTGTAGGTGTCCGGCGCATCCGTGGTAGCTTTTGGCTTCCACACGAAAAGGCCTCGGAGGCCGGACATATGAAACTGGTTGGAATGAACTACAGGAATGCATGGGGTAAAGCTGTCGACGACAACGACGCTTCGGTGGACCGCCTTTTGAGGCAGGGAGAAAGTCCGGACTCCAAATTGGCACGGCTGGCGTTTGGCTCGTATAAGCTTGAGTGCTTTCTCGAGGGCCTGTGTACTAAGTACGCAACGGCTTGGTTGAGCCTCAGCCCCCTCGAGGCGGGTCGCTTGTACTTGCTCAACAAGCATCACTGGGCCCCTGATACGCTGAAGCAAGTTCAGAAAAGTGATTTTGTTGCTCTTCTCCATGAAGAGCTGATTGAGACGCCGATGACGGAGGCAGAGTTTGAGCCTGTGAAGGATTGGTGCGCTGATCTAAGCTGCTATCCCGACCTGCTCGCATCGGCGAACCTTCCGAAATAACCGGAAGGATTCGCCCCGGAATTTCCTCAAGAAAAGATTGCGAAACCCGGCTGTCTTTGGCTGGAAAACTGCCAAGGAACGACCACTTGAGGAGGGTTGCGCAGTAGAAGGCGCGACGGCTCTTTTCATCGGATCTGAGCAAGGCTGATCGCTTGTAACTGATCAGCCTGCGCTTGATGTTTACTCGCTGAGCCATCTCAAGCCGCCTTCACAGAGGCTTCCATCACATCCAGGCTCTGCCGGACATGATTGATCTCGACCTTGATCTGAGACTTCTCGAACTGACTGACGTAGTTGTCCTCCAGCGCCTGGTGCACGGCGATCGTCAGATCAGCCACCTCCTTGCCCACGCTGATCATCGAAGATGTGAGTGCTTGCGGGTTCGGCGCCGTCTTCGCAATGAGCTCGAAGCCGAAAGAATCAGCCAGCGCCAGCAGAGGACGCATGTCCTGGGTGTGCAGCAAAATCCCGAACAAGTGCTCAATGGTCAGGTGATGGGCCGCGTTGTCGGGGTTAGAACGCTGCAGCAGACTCACGTGAGCCAGGCACATCTTTCCGGCCAACTCCTCCGCGCCGCTCTCCTTCACCGTCGTGTGGCAAGCCCGCAAGAAATCTTCCATTCGTAAACCCTCAAATTTGTTTCAGTGGCTGCGTGCCATCACGCGTTGCAAAATATTTCAGTCCAGCACGATCAGGCGGCGCTGCAATAAAGGTCTGGTCGGAGATCTTGACGAGAAACGCCGGTAGCCCTTTCGATCATCACCGCCCGTTCTGCAGGTACGCCCCTAACCTTCCAGTGGGAGACAGTCATCGGCGTTACGCCAAGGGTTCTGGCCAAGGCTTTCGCCGAGCCAGCGGCGAGGATTGCGCGCTCAAGAGCTGTGGGTTTCATAAACAAGTCCGCCGCTGGCGAATAAACATTCGTCAACGATACGTTTATTTAATAAACAACGCAAGACGAGTAAACTTTGTGTTTATGACTACTGAGCATTCTGGGGATCGCTTACGGCTGATTGCCGCAAAGCGGGACATCTCTTTCAAAAAAATGGCTGAGGAATTGGGCGTTACGCCTCAGGTTTTGAACAATTGGTTCAAGCGTGGCGTGCCTGCGCGCGAGATTCAGAAGGCCCTTGATACTTACCATCTCCGAAGAGATTGGTTAGTTGCTGGGGATGGTCTGCCTGATGTAGAGCCATATCCTTGGGGGGACGACCCTGGATTCGAAGCGCACCAAAGAAAACTGGAAGTACGAGAGGGGCTTTCTAACGCCTCCTTCGCTGGACCTATTGACGTGTGGGATGACGATACACCGCTCGATGCAGATGAGGTTTACGTGCCGTTTCTCAAGGAAGTAGAACTATCTGCAGGTAGCGGTCGCACAGTTGTTGAGCAGTCGCACAGGCAGAAACTCAGGTTTGGTAAGCTGACACTGCGGCGTCAGAACGTTCAGCCGAGCGAGGCAGTTTGCGTAACGGTAAGCGGCAACAGCATGGAACCGGTTCTTCCCCATGGCAGTACTGTCGGCGTGGATCAGGGCTCCACGGCCATCACCGACGGCAAGATGTATGCGATAAATCACGGAGGCCAGCTTCGCGTGAAAACTCTCTATCGCTTACCCGGTGGTGGTGTTCGTATGCGCAGCTATAATCGCGAGGAACATCCTGATGAGGAATACGGCCCACAGGAAATGATTGATAAAGAGATCATTATCCTGGGGAAAGTTTTTTGGTCATCAGTACTCTGGTAGGGAACAGACCTTGATTAACGGAAGAATACTGGCGGCAATGGTTCTCGTCTTTGCCCCCATGACGGCATGGTGCGCAACCGGGAACGACCTTCGTGCTTGGGGGGAAGGGTACGAAAAAAATACTGGGACCTTTGCGAACGGCCTATATATGGGCTTCGTTGTTGGTGTTGCCGAATCATTTTCCGGCATAGGTTTCTGTCCGCCGTCGAATGTCACCAATGGACAGAATGCAGCGATCGTTTGGAAGTGGCTATCGGACCACCCTAAAGACTGGGCCGGACCGGCAAGCGGCTTGACCTTCGCAGCTCTATCTGACGCTTTCCCCTGCCCGAAAAAGTAAAGAACACCCTAAATCGACCCGCCATGAGCGGGTTTTTTTTCGTCCAGCGAAAGTCTCGGCGAAAACCCAATAAACAAAATAAACATTTTGTGTTGACTCGTTTATAAACGTGTTGTTTACTAAACCCATCGCCAGCGACAACACGGCGAAGGGGCGGCGCCCCGCCGCTCTTTAAAAACCAGCCGCAACAAATCAACAGACCGCATTGCCTCTACCGGCGACCGGCGATCAGACAGGTGAACGAGGAAAGCCTGCCAACGACAGGGAAAACCCTGGACGGCTGATCGATGACGAAACGTCAGAACCGCGCGAATGACCCGGCAAGCAGTGCGCCCCGCCACCCCGGCGGCAATGGGAAAGATTTCACTGCCTGGCCTTGGCAACAGGGCCAGACGGGAAATCAACCGGAGCACGAACATGCGAATCAACGTGTACAGCCAAGAGCTCACCAGCGAAGTGGTTGAGATCCAGAAAGAATCGAACACCGGACTCACCTACAGCGCTGTGCAAATGATCTTGCACAGCAGCGAGCGACTGCATCACCCGCCACAAGACGACGACCGTAGCGCCGTGACGTTCTGGCTACCTAAGTCGAAAGCGAGACGCGAAGAGATGGCCAGCACCTTTGAACGAATGGCGAAGATGGTACGGATTGCGCCATCAGAAACTGGCCTAGATTGAGGGCGGGCAAATGGCAAAGCGCCCCACCAATCGCATCAAGTTCAAGCTGTGGCAGCCCACCATCACGACCGAGTACGACGGTGCGGCCGCCGAGGGAGTCTTTTACGCAGCATGCAGCCTGCTCGGCCCACAGCGCCTGGAGCTGATCGAGAAGCTTCAGGCCAAGCACGCCGAACTGGAAGCAGTCGGCAGATAGACAACCAGCGCCAGCGTCAGCCTGACGAAAACTGCCCGATACCCTGGAACGTTTGAACGCTGACCAGGCTGCATCGGAGTGTGATCTGCCTGCACCTAAATACATATGCCTCTCGCGGGGAGGTAGGTGATCTAGCAGGTTTCGACCGGTAATCCGGACAGGCTACCCCGGACGGCAGATCACACCCCGATGCGGACGAAACTGCGGCCTATAACCGCCCACCTGCATTGTGCCTATCAACTTCTCAAGGATTTGCAGCCATGTAAACGACATTGACCCGGCCTACCGCATCAGGCGGCGCCGGCAAACAAGGCTCACGTAGGGAGGCCTAGTGAACCAGCGACATGAAAAGCCCCGCGTCGATGGGGCTTTTTTTCACCCAGCGTTTACCCGTCAGCACTCTCCCCTGCGCCCAATCGGCCTACGTCAGGCGGCCAGAGTGCTGACGAATAAACGCAACCATCTGAGGAAAGGACATGAACCAGACCATTAGACAAATGCGCGCCGTCCACGATGGATTGCGCCAGCGCGCCGCCGAGGCGCGCGCCGAGTTCGCTGCGAAACCGCGTTACGTCGTGATTCCTCACCAGAACAACCTGTTCGGTGTGGTTGATCGGCGGACGGGTGTGGAGCGGGCCGAGGTCGCGGGCCACAACAGCGCCTGCCAGGCCGCACAGAGCTTTGAGAATGTTGCGGAGTTCACCCATGCCGCGCAGCTAACAGTAGGCAACTTCGCAAGGCTGATGCTGCGATGGACCGGCGTCTTGTGCATGGTGATTCTCGGAATCGTAGTGTTGGGGTATCAGCAGTGAACTTCGCGCCCCAGCCTGACCCGCACAAAGAAGCGATCGCACGGCTTAGCGCTCAGATCGACGAGTACTTGGTCACCGGTAAGCGCATTCAACACGTACCGCCCGGTGCCACCGGAGCCGTTCGCATGTTTGGCACCACCAGCCGTACCAAGAAAAAGAAGGCCAGCGCCAGCAATGCGTCGACCGATTAACCGCGTTCACCAGCGCCGCCGACAGAACCAACACCAACTCCCACCAAGCGGGCTCCCGGCCCCACCGGAGAAACACGCATGTCCACTCCCACAGATACCGCCGAATTCCTCGAAGAGCTGAACGGCGGTGCGTTCGCCAGCCAGATTGGGCACGCCCTCTCTGAAGTTGCCGCCGGCGTCGTCGATCACGGCAAGGCCGGCAAGCTGGTCATCACCTTGGACTTCAGCCAGATCGGCGAATCCCACCAGGTGAAGATCAAGCACAAGCTCGATTACAAGGTGCCAACCAAGCGCGGCACTCGCAGCGAGAACACCAGCCTCGACACGCCGATGCATGTCGGTACCGGCGGCAAGATCTCGCTGTTTCAGGAGAAGCACGACCAGCTGTTCAGTCGTGACGAAGCGCCGATCAAACCCCGCACCTGATTACCCCTTCCCCACACGAGATCTGTGAAATGTCCCTGAGCAAAGAAGCAATTCAACTCATCACTGACACCGCGCTGGAAGCAACAGGCAAAGCGCTGCCGACCGACACCCCTACGGCGCTGCTGCCGGAAGGCACCAAGATTGTGGATCTGGAAAAGTACCAGGCTGGCCGTAGCCGCTTTCGCGGCACCTACACCACACACGCCCTGGCCGATTTCAGCACCTACGTCGCCGACCGCGCCGCGGCTGGCGCGCGTGGCTTCATCAACCAGGAGGAAATGAGCTGCGTTCTGTTGTTCAACCTCGGCACCGCTTCTGACCCTGGCCACGCCGATGATCGTGCCGTGTTGAAGCTCAAGGCAACTGCCGGCTACACCGCGGCGCAGCAGATCTCGAGTCAGCGCCTTGCCCAGAAAGAGTTGAGCGACTGGATTGAAGACTGGCACCAATACCTGACGCCGGTTGACGACGCAGGCACCGCCATTCCAATCGCCAAGGCAATCGCGGCAGTACGCACCATCACCATCAAAGCCACCAGCGAATCGGAAACAACCGTTGGTGACACCAGCGCCAGCCGAAGTGCAATGGACCAGATCGAGGCGCGCAGCAAAGAAACACTGCCGGCGGCGCTGCACTTCCACGTCGTGCCATTCGAAGGCCTGACCGAGCAGCTCATCACACTGCGCATTTCCGTCATCACCAGCGGGCCGGTGCCGGTTCTGAAACTGCGTTGGGTCGGCGAGGAAGTGCAGCGTGAAGCGATCGCACAGGAATTCAAGTCTGTGTTGGAGGACAAGATCGGCGCGGCGGCGAAACTCGCGCTTGGCAGCTTCTCGGCCTGACATGTAACGCAAGCGTGGCATCGCACGGTCGATGTCACGCAAACATAACTATGACCCTGCTTGTGCAGCCCATGGGCCCGGCGGGATGGAGAACAAGGTGCCGAAATGTGAACTGACACAGGCGCAGGCAAAAACTCTCGCCTACATCCGCAGCTACATTCGCAAGCATGGTTACTCGCCGACCATCGCAGAGATTGCCAAGGCTGAGCAGGTTAACGTTAACGCGATAGGCGGGCGCATCGCGGCGCTGATCAAGAAGGGCGCCATCACGAAGGCTGACGGCATCGCGCGCAGCATTCGCCCGGTCAGCTTCACATTGGATAGCACATCTAAGGTTAGCTTTGACCGGCGCGTTGATTAGCGATGGCTTGCAGCCAATTATTCGCTTGGGCGTAATCGGGACTATCACCAACGTTATCTAAAACAGTCTCGAGATCGTGTCGAGCCAAATCCAGCTGAGCTAGATTCAATCTCGCCAGACCTCGAAAAAAGAAGAGAGTCATCCAATTCGAAGATTTGGTTAAGCCCTCCGTGCACAATGAGTCTAACTCAGTCCAGCGATGCGTGTTCGCGAGCTCCTCCAACGTAGGAAAAATAGACTCTTCGAAACTATTTCCTGTTCTCACCGCGCTAAACCCAGCCCTAGTCTCCCTTAGAACTCCGCTGAACTCCCTGAATTTCGTAATACCGCGCGATGCGTTGGCCGCTTTTGCCTTGAGCTCGTCGATTTGTTTCTGCTTCTCTTCTGCCTGCTTTTTATACTGTTCAGCGCTTTGCAGGAGCGCATTTTTACCTGAGACCAGATCATCTATTTTTGCGTCTTTGACCTTATCAAGCTGCTCGTTGACCACCCCTAGGCCAACAGTGGAGATCAGAACAAATAACGCGCCAGCGTATCCGACGATTTTTAACAGCGAACTCCATGATTCATAGCTCATAAATCCCTCATACGGCTGATTCCCGGTCCCCACGTATAGCCTACCACCAACCTATTCGCCACCGAACTTTCGGAGGGTGGCGCACACATGGAGATCACCATGAGCGACAAATACGAAGCTCAACGCCGAGCAGCGATCGCGAAGCGCAAGAAAACTGAGCAGGACTATCGGGCCCGCGCCGCAGAAAACATGGTCGATCACGAATACACCTGCATCGTCGACCAGAAAGACGCAGTGATCTGGCGCTGCAAAGCTGCAAAAAACACCTTCTACGCCTTCGACATCCTTATGACGCGCTTCGGTATCGCCGTAGTCGGTGACATCGACAACCTGACCTTCAGCGTGGGCCTGGGCTACGGCATTGAGTTTTTGGCTGGTGACGACGTGACCTACTACCTGCACACGAAACTGAGTGAGGTGTGCAAGAAGCGCAGTTTCAGCGAGCGCCTATTCCGCGAAGTGTTGATGCGCAACATCGCCCAGGCCCTGCGTGAAGAGTGCGAGGAAGAGATGTTCGAATCGCTTCCTGAGTGGCTACAGGATCCTGATCAAGTTGACGCGGTCCAGTGGCCTGAATTTCGACAGCTTGTCCTGGCGAAGCGGCGGGACATGAGCCACACCGATGACCGCTGGATGCACTGGGATGATGCCCTCGATGCAGCGCATGACGTCGCCTTTACTGAAGAAGCCATGATGTTCATGCGCGATAACAGCGAGCCGCTTTGCCTGGGTGATGAGTGGTACGAAAACCGCGTAGATGAGCCATCACAAGGACTGGTGCAGTGCCTGTACATGATCAACCATGCCGCCAAGGCGATCACGGCGCAGAAGGCCCAGGCCGCAGCAGCCTAATCAATCAGACCAACAGCGCGTCAACCGCAAGCTCGATCTCCTTGATGGCAGTCGGCACATGCTGCGAATCATAAGACTTGTACTGCAGCAGCTCATCAGCTACCGCCTCTGTAAGATCATCTAAGTTCAACCCCCTCTTCTGCGCAACGCTTAGCACTGCCTTGAGCGCAAGATGCAAACCCTTCTCTCGATCTTCGTACATGCCGTATCCCTTCCTGTGGAGCGGTAAGCGTAGGCCATATTTCCCATCGCATGGAATCGAACCATGAGCCAGCAGCACCAGATCCTGGTCGGCGACTGCATCGATATGATGCGGACGCTGCCGGACCAGTCAGTTCACACCTGCGTGACCAGCCCGCCTTACTTCGGTCTGCGCGATTACGGCGTTGAGGGGCAGATCGGCTTGGAAGAAACGCCCGCCGAGTTCATCGCGCGACTGGTTGCCGTGTTCCGCGAAGTGCGTCGAGTACTCCGAGACGACGGAACGATCTGGGTGAACATGGGTGACAGCTACGCGTCAGTCGCCGGCGGCTACGCCGAAGGGGGTTCTGCCGGCAAACACGACGTGGTGTCGATAGCAACTCGCGGGGCTGTGCGGCGCGGCCATCGGCGCACCCCGCCGGATGGGTTCAAGGCAAAGGACTTGATGGGCATGCCGTGGCGTCTCGCCTTCGCCCTGCAGGACGATGGCTGGTATCTGAGGCAGGACATCATCTGGAACAAGCCGAACCCGATGCCTGAGAGCGTGCGAGACAGGTGCACCAAGTCGCACGAATATATCTTCCTGCTGAGCAAATCGAAGAAGTACTACTTCGACCAGCCGGCCATTCTCGAACCGTGCTCCCCGAACACTCACGCGCGGCTGTCGCAGGACGTACAAGCCCAGATCGGAAGCGAGCGCGCCAACGGCGGTACAAAGAGTAACGGGAACATGAAGGCCACAGTGCGCAAGTCAAACGGCGTTGGCTGGGGATACGCGGAGGGAGAGCCCCGCCAGACCGGCCGAGTCAAGGACAACGAGTCAATGAATTCGGCCCTTGCAATCATGCCCACGGAGCGAAACAAGCGCTCTGTTTGGACTGTGGCCACCCACAGTTTCAAGGGCGCCCACTTCGCCACCTTCCCGCCAGACCTGATTAGGCCATGCATTCTGGCAGGCGCGCCGCGCGATGGAGTTGTGCTGGACCCATTCGGCGGCGCCGGTACCACGTCGCTGGTTTCGATGCAGGAGGGTCGTCGCTCGATCATCTGCGAGTTGAACCCAGATTACGCAGCCATGGCGCGAGCTCGTATCGATGCGGCCTGGCTGGATGGCGCGGCGCAAATGGATGTTTTCTATGACGCGGCGGAGCTCAGAAAGGTATGAGATCTCCAAAACCCCAAATAACAGTCCCCGTCAACGTGACCACAGGCCCCAACACCTCAACAGCAAAACGCGCTGAACTGTGCTGTTTGACCCAGTTAGGTACAGCTTCTTTGCGCTCTTGGTAATGCCTTGGATCATCAACTCTGAATCTACTGGACTCGTCCCAGACATCTTGGATGTCCACCCCGTTGAGTTGAGCATTAGCCATCAGAAATATGCCCATTGCAACCGCAACTGCTCCGGACCTGGCAAGCCACATTGATTGATGACAATGATCGCTGGCCCATGCTCCTACTGCGAACGAAAGAAATGCTATCCCGGTAACGATCCATTTGTTGGCAAAAAGTCGCTTCAATTTTTGATCTCCCTAAATACAACTCCCGGCCTTCCACCGGCCGGAGCATCTTCACCCAACTTCCACGAATCACGCCACTGGCGAGGATCAGCCATGTCTCCCTACAACATGTCCGGGACGACTGTCGTCAGCTTTTCCGGCGGCCGGACCAGCGCGTACATGCTGCGCCAGGTACTGGACAGCAACGATGATCTGGGCGATTTGATCGTCACGTTCGCCAACACCGGCAAGGAGCACCCCGCCACACTGGATTTCGTTCAGGAGTGCTCCGAGCGCTGGGGCGTGCCGATTGTTTGGCTTGAATACCGAGACGATGACCGCGGATTCGCGATCGTCGATTACGAAACCGCCAGTCGGGATGGGCAGCCGTTCGAGGACCTGATCAGGAAACGCAGCTACCTGCCGAATCCTGTCACGCGTTTCTGCACCATCGACCTGAAGATTAGGGTCATCCACAAATACCTGAGGATGGTGGGCTGCTCCACCGAAGAGACACCGGTGGACATGATGACCGGCATCCGCGCCGATGAGCCCAGACGAGTAGCGAAGATCCGTCACCGCAAGACCACCAGCGAGAGCAAGCACGCAACGATGGTGATGCCGCTGGCGGACGCCGGCGTAGGAGTGCAGGACGTGACCGATTTCTGGAAAGCTCAGCCTTTCGATCTGATGTTGCCGACCATCAATGGCCGAACGCTGGAGGGCAACTGCGACCTATGCTTCCTCAAGGGCGCCAAGCAGGTTTATTCGATCATCGCCAGCGACAGGCAGAAGGCTGAATGGTGGGCACGCATGGAGCGGACTGCTAAATCCAGCTCAAGCACCACCGGCGACGGCGCGCTGTTCCGCTTCGACCGACCGAGCTATCAGCAGATGCTTGATTACGCCGACACCCAATTCGACATGTTCGCCGACCACGAGGACGAGATCGCCTGCTTCTGTGGGGATTGAACAGCGCGGTTGATACCCCGTTAATCGAAATACAGTACGGCTTCGCTTTTATAGCCAGGTGGACACACGTACATGTCGGACACGGACAATGTGGGTGTTTTAATAACCCGAAATGGGGAGAAGTTACTTTGGAATATTTCGCTATAGATATCCGGCCCCCATTGAGCCATCTGTAGCACGTGCACAGCTGCCATTGCCTGTAATAGATGTTCAATGCTTGCCTTGCTGAAATTTCCCTCCCTATCATGTTTAACGGCGTTGTATGCATCGTACCAGCTCAGACTCTTGGTAGGCCTGTCAGAGGTCCACCCTTCGAACGGGCAAATTGTTTCATACGAAAAGTAATTCTTCAGGCGCACGGACCATTGATCCAGTCTCAGCAATGGGAGAAGTTTGACGTAATCCCGGGTGGTGAGAGTGCTGCATTTGATCTCAGAGCAATTAGCGACAATAACGCCGCGCCAACTAGCTTCGACCTCTGTGCACGCTAGAATCAATAACTCTCGGATCTTGTGCCCGTAAGCAGCTGCGTTATTAGGGTCTGGCTCGATATATCGAAACAGCCCCTCCAACTCCTGGAACAAGCTGGTGGCAGCAACCGTAGATTGAAGCTTTGCGGAGTGCTCCGCTACGGTGGGTGCTCTCGAAACGTAACCTTCCATGAATCCTTTGCTTGGTATACCGCGCCACACCCGGGGGTAATAGGAGCCTAGCGGAAGGGTGAGGCGCTGCACGGTATCCTTATTAACGTAGATGCCACCCAGTGAAAAATCATACGCTGCGCACAGTAGGTCATCATCGTAATGTTTATCTTCTGGATGAACTAGTTGTTGCCTGTGATCATTCCATCTAGTCAGGTCTGCTTTGAACAGCCGTTCGGCGCTACGGGGATCAAATAAGATTAGATCCCCGCATGGATCCCTCCAAAACGCGCCGAATCTCAGATTCCTGTCGATGAATACTTTCGTGTCGCTTCCACTTGGCATAAACGCCGACTCCTGGTTTGCTCGGCTTACCTTACGCGGAAGACTCCTATGGTGAAAATCTATTTAAGCGGGCCCATGACGGGCCTGCCCGATTACAACTACCCGGCATTCAACGCAGAGGCCGCCCGACTCCGCGCACTTGGCTACACAGTCGAGAATCCCGCCGAGAACCCGCTACCCGCCGACGCGCCCTGGCACATGTGCATGCGTGACGCGATCCGCCAGATGCTCACGTGTGACACCGTGGCGTATCTGCCCGGCTGGCAAATCTCGAGAGGCGCCAACGTGGAAATCGAACTGGCCGGTCATCTGAAAATGGCCGTCATTCAAGCAAGCGGCATCGTTGCGCCGCAGGAGGGGTTATGAGCAATCAAGCAAAGCGTTTGAGCAATTGTCCTGCAGAGCGCCTGGCGCATTGTCGCGGTGAAGCTGTGCCGCCTGCTGGCGATGTGGAAGTGCTGCGCTACAAAGTCAATATTCATGTGGGAGCTACAACCATGCAGCGCCAAGTGGTTTTAGCGAAAGACTTCGACGACCACGTCACCTGCCTGACCGCCGAGCGTGACGGGCTGCTGGCAAACGTGAAAGAACTGACCGAGCACAGAGACGAGCTGAAAATGCAGCGCGACCGCTGGGTCAGGATGCACGGAAACCTACAATCCGAGCTGACCAAGGCGCAGGAGTTGCTGAACGATATCAATATTCCCGGCACAGTTTGGCAGATGAAGGTCGGAGCATTTCTCAGGGTCGGCCAGCCCGCCACCCCCATCGCCCACAACGTCGACGAGAGCCGCGGGCAAGATGCGCCAGCGCCAAACGAAGAAGACTGGCACATGAACCCATGCAAGCAGGGCCACGGCGACGTCGGCGCGTGCGGTGGCAAGGCCTTCTGTCACACCTGCGACGAAACGATTACAGCCACCACCACGCAAGAAGCCTTCGAGCAGTGGAACGCGACACACCCTGCCAACCCGCAATAAACCCGCCGCCCGTTCGGCACCACCCTATCCCTGTTGACTGCTGCGATTAGGTGGCAGCCTGACTGAGATGAAGGTGCAGCTCAACGAACGCTTCCTGTTGCGCGCTTACGGCCGATCTCCACTCCTCGGTACCGATCAATGATGCGGAGATCAAACCCATCATCGCAGCAGTTGCGCCATCCAATACCAATATCAACTGATGCGCTTCGTATCTGAAATTCTGAGCGGACTGCATGTGAAAGATCCTCAAGCGTGAGCTAATCGGAAATCGACTACCTCTGGTCGGCACTGACGCACGGATTCATCCAGTCAGATCGCCGCCATCACCCATCCTATACCTATTGCCTGCTGCGTATGCGGCGAGGACGAAGTCATGCCTGAAGATAAGCAGAAAATCATCCAATTGCCGGTTGAGCGCGACCAGTACGGCCAATGGACCCACCCAGCTTGGCCGGATGACGGCGAAGAAAGTCAGCTTCCCTATAGCTGGTTCGCCGACCATGGCCTTGAGTTCGGCCTCCTTACAATGGAAAACGATGGTCCAGAGGACTTGGTAGCGGCGTGGTTTGGCGAAGGCGAAACCGATTGCACACCTTGGAACCCTACCAAGCCCGCTGGAGATGGCTGGTTCATTTTCTCCATTCATGACACTGAAGAAGGTCCCATCTGCGTTTGGGTAAGACCACTGGTGACGCCATGAGCCGCAGCGGATACAGCGACGATTGCGAAAACTGGAGCCTGATCTGCTGGCGCGGCGCCGTGACTTCGGCCCTGAAGGGCAAGCGCGGCCAGGCGTTCCTGCTTGAGCTTCGCGACGCAATGGATGCCATGCCAGAAAAGCGCTTGGTCGCTGACGTCCTGGAGGCTGATGGGCAGTTCTGCACGATCGGCGTGCTTGGGGCCAAGCGCGGCATCAACATGGAAACCCTTGACCCTGATGATCGTGAAGGCGTGGCAGAGGCGTTCGGCATCGCTCCGGCGCTTGCCGCTGAGATTGTCTTCATGAACGACGAGGGCAGCTGGAACGCAGAAACGCCTGAGCAGCGATGGGTGCGCATGCGGGAATGGGTTGAGTCGAATATTCAGCAGGTGACGGCGTGAGCGCGCCTATTGAGCCACAGAACTACATCTACGGCGTGAACGTGGTCCAGATTGAGGATTTACGCGTCTCTCGGGGACTCACTCGCCGTCCGACTTCCTCATGCAAACACCAAAAGCTGGTCTACGACCACCACGAGCGACGAATCTGGTGCAGCGACTGCGAAACAGAAGTTGAGGCCTTTGATGCGTTTGAAGGGTTGGTCAGCATGTTCAGTGCAGCGGCTGGACGCATCAAGCGACGCGAGACCGAACTGGCCGAGGCTGAGCAGTTCCAAGCGCGCAGCAGGGCAGCCAAGGTGATGGACGAACCCTGGCGTAGCACGAAGACCGCGCCGCTCTGCCCGCACTGCAACACTGCGATCCTTCCCGAAGACGTTGTCGGTGGTGTCGCCAAGGCTTCGAAAGCACTGGTCCTGGCTGCCCGCAAACGCACATCTGACAAGTAACCCCTTCCCCATCTATCCACATGCCTGCCGGTGTACGGCGGGCAGGAGATACGCATGTCCAAAGAAAACCCGATCCACCACCAAGACCAAACACTTATTGAGCGCATCCACGCGCAGCACCTTGAGCGAATTGGTGCTTTGGGTGACGAAGCAATCCAGTTTCAGGACGCCTCGTACGCTGTCGGTCGCCAGCGCGGCGCCAAGGAAGCAAACGAAGCTCTGCTGACCGATCTGATCGAGGCGGCAGCAACCCTGCGCCGCTATGAGGCTTTGCATCGCTCCAAAGGTACCGACGAGAGTACCGCGAAGGCCGAAGTTAACGCGGCGCTCGCCGGGCGCTTCGAGGCGACAGTTGTCAATTTTGGTCAGCCTACGACCAAAGGCGCCGAGGATGCTGCGCGACGCGTCTCGGCCTGCATCGCGGCCTGTAAGAACATCAGTACCAAGGCCCTGGAATCCGGCGACCTGAACAACTTCGATCTCCAGCGTAATCGGATGGTTCTGACGCAGCAGCGCGACGAGCTATTAGCGGCGCTGGAAAATCTTGAGCGTGCAAACGAAAGGCGCACCGAACTGACCACCAGCGAGGCCTACCTTCAAGCCGATCAGAAACATGGAATGGCGGACGCGTTGATTGATCTCGACCGCGCTCGCTCTTCTGCCCGCACAGCCATCGCAAACGCGAAACAGGCAATGAACCCCGCATAGACCCCGGACGGAGGTAGCCATGTTTCTGACAGCACAAGAAGTGGCCGATCTGACGGGCTATCTTAAGCCGAGCGCCCAGATCAAGTGGCTGGAGGCCGAGCGGTACGGATACGCAGTCGGCGGGGATGGGCACCCAAAGGTGCTGCGCGATGTTGTGATATCGCGCCTCGGTGGGATTCAATCGAAGAAAGGACCGCAGTTGCGGCTTGCTTGAGGAAGGGATATGCGCCCGCGCAAAAAAGACCGGCACCTGCCGGCGTGCATGTATTTCAAGCACGGGGCTTACTACCTGGTGCGCAAGGGGAAATGGAAGCGCCTGGACACGGACTATCAGGCCGCCTTGATGGCGTACGCGCGGGAGCAGGGCCGTGCTGGAAAAGGCGGGATGGCTGAGCTGATCGATGACGCACTTGCGTACATGAAGCCCAAGCTGGCGGCCAACACGATCGAGCAGTACCGCTCTGCAGCTGAGCGGCTTAAAGATCAGCTGGCGGAATTCGAACCACGCGATGTGCTGCCCCGCCACGTCGCGGCGATCAAGATGCACGGAGCCGCCACGCCGAACATGAACAACCGCATCATCTCGTTTCTGCGAATGGTGTTTGCTTACGCGCTGGAAAAGGGTCTTGTCGACTCCAACCCGTGCATCGGCATAAAACGCCACCCGGAGAAAAAGCGAGATCGATATCTCACCGACGGTGAGTTCAACGCGATCTGCGCCGTAGCAAGCGACAACATGCGGTGTATTTACGAGATGTGCTACCTGACCGGTCAGCGGATCAGCGACGTACTGGGTATTCGTCTGGCAGACATCTCGGCCGAAGGGATCGCCTTCACTCAGCAGAAGACCAAAGCACGGCTGGTCGTGCGTATGACACCCGACCTTGAAGCTCTGATTGTGCGCATCAAGGCCCTGCCACGGAGAGTTCGCGGGCTGACGTTGTTCACTGCCCGCAGCGCGGGCAAACCTGTGGCTTACGCGACCGTGAAGGACGCTTTCCGGGCCGACTGCAAGAAGGCGGGAGTGACCGGCACCACCCTCCACGATCTTCGGGCCAAGTCACTGACCGACACCGACAAGCAAGGCAACAATGCTCAAAAACTGGGTGGACACACTGATGCCAAGATGACTGCCAGGTACCTCCGCCTGAGGGAAATAGACGTCGCAGACCCGCCTAAAATGCCGAATAAGCAGGCCCCTTCGTAGGACGCTCAGGATTTCTGTGGGGGGCCCACCAAGGTGCTAGGTCTATCCCCGCGGGGGGAATCAAGTTGGCGGTGGATTTCGGGAGTTATCATCCCTGGCGCGGACTGACATACACTGCCGTAAACACATGTCCCAATAGGTCTTGCCATGTATTTATAATAGAACTGATATATAGCCATGACAATGAGAACACAGGCAACGAAAATGAGGAATCCTCTCAGCTGCCTTACATAATCATTGAGCACCAAACATCCCGATCTTAACCGACCCACAATACCTCGCCGAGCGAAATACTCCCCATCACAGCACGACTCGATTTCTTCTACAATATCCGCGACCGATTCCCTCACTGAATAAGGTGTATCGATGTTCTCCTTAGCGGACTCGAATATCTCTACCTCCCTCAAAGTAGAAAGGGACTCCACATTGAAAACGGGTCTACCAACATGATTATTGAGCTGAGAAATCTTAATTTCAATTTGCGAAAGCATGCCTGAATATGTGGACTCAGCTCTGGGCGCGCTAAATATCTCTTTCTCAATTTCCGATTCAAGCCAGCCAGACAGCTCTTCTAACTTGTCAACAATTTTATCCTTACGTTTCAGCGACTCAGCCCGGCGATTTGATCGTTGCTGCAGATAAACAGTGAATGACCACCCGATTACTAGAGCTGTAACCTGCGCGGGAAAGTTTTCGAAATTCATTCACATGCCTTCCTAGCTGCTTCGAGCCTCTCTTCAATGAGCAACTCAATTGTCCGAACCTTAGAATGGCTGTATGTGAGTCTTTTTTTAAGATCTGCCCACGTGAATTTCTCTTCGCGTATTAACCCCCCAAAAGCCTCATCCAAGAATGAACGTCCGTAGCGATTATACCCATCTAAATCAACATGAACATGCTCATGTTTGCGGAGAGCAGGTGCTAGTAAGTTTTGACGGAAAAGTTCCCCACAGCCTAAGCCGTCATTTAACGGATAGCGACCATAAGGCCTTTTGCTGAAATCTTTAACTACGTTAATTATAAACATATCATGGCAACTCAATATTCCACTGAACTAGCGTTCCGGGAAATGACATCGGTAAGTCATACATTTCCGGCTTTTTTACTGCCTGATCGAACCTGTACACACCACCATTACTAAATACCCACAGCAAGCCCTCGGCTGTTTCCTCCACCAATGCTAGGATACTCTTGCTACCTTGACCATGTTTTTCTTCCCTCGTTCGAGAGACGTCGCCACGCATCGACATGCCTATCAGTTCAGAGTCCTTAATGCGCGAAGGGATGATTGATGTGAGCAGGGTCTTCTCCTTCCCCGGATTCTCAGCAATCAGATCTCTAAAAGCCTGCGGATAGCTGAACTTGAATGAATCCATGAACCAGCGTCGTTCGATGACGGTCCTAGGGATTCCCACGCCGGTGTCGTAAATAGCCAAATAAAGCTTTTTACCTTGTGTGTGACACATCAGCCACCACTTCCGCTGAGAGACATCTCGTTCGGGATAAGCATGGAAACCTACGTTATTTATAGTTTCAGACACCGCATCACCGTAGGCATGCTCGGTCTCATCACTCATATTTTCATAAATACGATTCTGAATGAAATCCACGATTTCATCCATCATCGTATTACCGACACTTGAGACCACCGGCATGTGATTGACGCTGGTCAAGTCATACGAAACCTTGTAACCGCGGATTAACTTCGGAACATTGCTCTGCCGGAGCAGCACGTTAATTCTAAAAGACTTAGACCAGATGATATCTGCCTTACCAAGCCGACCGACACCTGCCTGCTCAATCGCCGCGTAAACAACAACAATTGCAGCAGCGGTCACCGAGACAGTACCGCTAAAATCTATATAACAATTAGCGAGCTTAAATCTCTTCTTGATATTGTCCAGGAACGCCATAGTTTGTACAAAAGCGTCCGACTTAGTTGCGTTGAAATCGTAGATGGAAATGATAGGCGGCGCGATTATCTTCTCTCTCCGATCGCCCGTTTTGTGGGATGACCCTTTGCTTGTTGAAGCGTAAGTTCTAGTCTGACGCTTCAATTCGTTCAGCCAGTTCGCCTTTACTGCGCGGAGCCGGTACTTTTTCCTTATGACATCCAGTTTTTTCAACTTCCCTTCCCCAGCCTCACCCAGCCGCCACAGCAGCGACCCTCCTTACATGAGCAATATCAACGAGCCACCCTACCAGCGTCAACAGGGAGTGGGTTCCAGGTCTGTTACGGACTAAGGGAGCGATGTGGCGCGACGGATCGGCACATTTCCCGTAGTATTAGACAGTTAACCATTGTCAAAAAGACAGATTGAGCTCAGCCCTTTGAATACGGACCTCTCCAGCCATACCCCGATGATGCAGCAATACTGGCGGCTGAAAAATCAGCACCCCGACCAGCTGATGTTCTATCGCATGGGTGACTTCTACGAGATCTTCTACGAAGACGCCAAGAAGGCGGCCAAGCTGCTCGACATCACGTTGACCGCGCGCGGCCAGTCAGCGGGGCAAAGCATTCCCATGTGCGGCATCCCCTATCACGCGGCGGAAGGCTATCTGGCCAAGCTGGTGAAACTGGGCGAGTCGGTGGTCATCTGCGAACAGATCGGCGATCCGGCGACCAGCAAAGGACCGGTTGATCGTCAGGTGGTGCGCATCATCACGCCGGGGACCGTCAGCGACGAAGCCTTGCTGGACGAGCGTCGGGACAACCTGATCGCCGCCGTGCTCGGTGACGAACGCCTGTTCGGGCTTGCCGTGCTGGACATCACCAGCGGCAATTTCACCGTGCTGGAAATCAAGGGTTGGGAAAACCTGCTGGCCGAGCTTGAGCGCATCAATCCGGTGGAGCTGCTGATTCCCGATGACTGGCCCCAAGGGCTGCCAGCGGAAAAACGCCGTGGCACCCGTCGTCGCGCGCCGTGGGATTTCGAGCGCGATTCGGCGCATAAAAGCCTGTGTCAGCAGTTCTCCACTCAGGATCTGAAAGGCTTCGGCTGCGAGAACCTGACCCTGGCGATCGGCGCGGCCGGCTGCCTGCTGGGTTACGCCAAGGAAACCCAACGCACGGCGTTGCCTCACTTACGCAGCCTGCGCCATGAGCGCCTTGACGACACGGTCATTCTGGACGGCGCCAGCCGCCGCAACCTGGAACTCGACACCAACCTGGCGGGCGGGCGCGACAACACGCTGCAGTCGGTGATGGATCGCTGCCAGACCGCCATGGCCACGCGCCTGCTGACCCGATGGCTGAACCGTCCCCTGCGCGATCTGCACATCCTTCAGGCCCGCCAAGAGTCGATCGGCTGCTTCCTTGAACGCTATCGCTTCGAGAACCTGCAGCCGCAACTGAAAGAGATCGGCGACATCGAGCGCATTCTCGCGCGGATCGGCCTGCGCAACGCCCGCCCGCGAGACCTGGCGCGGCTGCGTGATGCCCTCGGCGCCCTCCCCGAATTGCAGCTGGCACTGGCCGAGCTTGAGGCGCCGCACATCCAGCAACTGGCAAAAACCGCGAGCACCTACCCGGAGCTCGCCGACCTGCTGCAACGCGCGATCATCGACAACCCGCCTGCGGTGATTCGCGACGGCGGCGTACTGAAAACCGGTTACGACGCCGAGCTCGACGAGTTGCTGTCCCTGAGCGAGAACGCCGGGCAGTTCCTCATCGATCTGGAAACCCGGGAGAAGGCGCGCACCGGGCTGGCCAATCTCAAGGTCGGCTACAACCGCGTGCACGGCTACTTCATCGAACTGCCGAGCAAGCAGGCCGAACAGGCACCGGCCGATTACATCCGCCGCCAGACGCTTAAAGGCGCCGAGCGCTTTATCACCCCGGAGCTCAAGGAATTCGAAGACAAGGCGTTGTCGGCCAAGAGCCGCGCGCTGGCTCGGGAAAAGATGCTCTATGAGACGCTGCTGGAAGACCTGATCAGTCACCTGGCGCCGCTGCAGGACACCGCCGCCGCGCTGGCGGAGCTGGATGTGCTGAGCAACCTGGCCGAGCGCGCGCTCAACCTGGACCTCAACCGTCCGCGCTTCACCGACGAGCCGTGCATGCGCATCGAGCAAGGTCGTCACCCGGTGGTGGAGCAGGTCTTGTCGTCGCCGTTCGTGGCCAACGACCTGGACCTGAACGACAACACGCGCATGCTGGTGATCACCGGTCCTAACATGGGCGGTAAATCCACTTACATGCGGCAGACCGCTTTGATCGTGCTGCTGGCCCATATCGGCAGCTTCGTTCCGGCAGCAAGCTGTGAGCTTTCGCTGGTCGACCGTATCTTCACGCGTATCGGTTCAAGTGATGACCTGGCCGGCGGACGCTCCACTTTCATGGTGGAGATGAGCGAGACAGCGAACATTCTGCACAACGCCACCGACAAAAGCCTGGTGCTGATGGATGAAGTCGGACGCGGCACCAGCACTTTCGACGGGCTTTCCCTGGCGTGGGCTGCGGCGGAATGCCTCGCCCAGCTGCGCGCGTACACGCTGTTCGCGACGCATTACTTCGAGCTGACCGTGTTGCCGGAGAGCGAGCCGCTGGTGGCTAACGTGCATCTGAATGCCACCGAGCACAACGAGCGCATAGTGTTCCTGCACCGCGTGCTGCCGGGCCCGGCGAGTCAGAGTTATGGCCTTGCCGTGGCGCAACTGGCGGGTGTGCCGGGGCGCGTCATCACGCGGGCCAAGGAGCATCTGTTGCGGCTGGAGACCACCAGCCTGCCCCACGAACAGCCCAAGGCCAAGCCGGGCAAACCGCCGCTGCCGATGCAGAGCGATATGTTCGCAAGTTTGCCGCACCCTGTTCTGGACGAGTTGTCGAACCTGAAGATCGACGACCTGACGCCGCGACAGGCGCTTGAGTTGTTGTATTCGATGAAGACACGCATCTAACGTCATTCGTAACAAGCTGTTAGAATCCCGCGCGGTTCGGGACGCTGTGAGCTTTTAGCCTGGCTTTACAGCGCACCTGGCCGCGTTTGAACGCAGCGAACCAAGGTCGGACATCGCCGCGCAGGACACCTTGCCTGCCGCGTTGCTCGAGAAGCTGAGTTTTACGGCCGGGGGACGTCCCGTACCTGGCAAGCCGGACTGAACGGCCTTGCTGCCGCCGCCTGAGGAGAGAATTAGAAATGACCTTCGTCGTCACCGACAACTGCATCAAGTGCAAGTACACCGACTGCGTAGAAGTCTGTCCGGTGGACTGCTTTTACGAAGGCCCGAACTTCCTGGTGATTCACCCGGACGAGTGCATCGACTGCGCCCTGTGCGAGCCTGAATGCCCGGCGAATGCGATCTTCTCGGAAGACGAGATTCCGGCCGGCATGGAGAATTTCATTCAGCTGAACGCAGAGCTGGCTGACGTCTGGCCCAACATCACGGAACGCAAAGACGCGCTGCCGGATGCCAAGGACTGGGACGGCAAGACCGGCAAGATCGCCGATCTGGAGCGCTAAGCGCTTGCTGATAAAAAAGGCCCTTCGGGGCCTTTTTGCGTTGGGCCTCCACGGCCTCACTTTTCTGCAGACGAAAAAAGGGGCGGTTTGACCCGCCCACATTTTTTCCATAATCCCTTCAATCCTTTTTCATCATCCTGATGAATCGCATCCTGCGATGTCCTTGAGCAGTCGTCCTTGACCGCCTGTACCAATCCGTCGGTACAGGACTGATCTTAGTGATTTAAACGGTCAGGGCAAGGCCCGAGAGTTTTCAGGAAAATTCAGACGCCGGCTGACACTCTCTTGAAATGATCAATCAAATCAACGACATAACGATTGGCTTTCAGCTGACGGAGACATGATCCGCCAAAGAAGAGACGATGACTCACATAACGCGTAAGAAACGGCTTACAGCCTGAGTAAGCATCACTTACCTGATTGTGCAAAAGAACGTCGACCCATCAAATCGCTGTCATGGGGCATCCATCAAAACCACGTTCAACCGACATAAAAAAAGCCCCGACTCGTCGGGGCTTTCGTGTTGCTCAATGTAACTTACGCCAACTCTCTACGCTTATTGAAAGAGTGACTCGCTGGATAAACCATTCTTCTCGAGAATCTCGCGAAGGCGTTTCAACCCTTCCACTTGAATCTGGCGTACACGCTCACGGGTGAGGCCGATTTCCAGTCCGACATCTTCCAGCGTGCTGCTTTCATGCCCACGAAGGCCGAAACGACGAACAACGACTTCCCGCTGTTTGTCGGTCAGCTCGGACAGCCATTGATCGATGCTCTGGGACAAATCATCGTCCTGGAGCAGCTCGCACGGGTCGGTAGGACGATCGTCCGTGAGCGTGTCGAGCAGCGTTTTGTCGGAGTCAGGCCCTAGAGACACATCCACCGAAGACACGCGCTCGTTGAGGCCCAGCATGCGCTTGACCTCACCGACCGGCTTTTCCAGCAGGTTGGCGATTTCTTCGGGAGAGGGTTCGTGGTCCAGCTTCTGCGTCAGCTCCCGCGCGGCGCGCAGGTAGACGTTGAGCTCTTTGACCACATGAATCGGCAGGCGGATCGTGCGCGTCTGGTTCATGATCGCGCGCTCGATGGTCTGACGGATCCACCAGGTGGCGTAGGTAGAGAACCGGAATCCGCGCTCCGGATCGAATTTTTCGACCGCTCGAATGAGGCCCAGATTGCCCTCTTCGATCAGGTCCAGCAATGACAGACCACGATTGACATAGCGCCTGGCGATTTTCACGACCAGCCGCAGATTGCTCTCAATCATGCGTTTGCGCCCAGCCGGATCGCCGCTTTGCGACAGTCGCGCAAAGTGCACTTCTTCTTCCGGGGAGAGCAGGGGGGAAAAACCGATTTCATTGAGGTACAGCTGCGTCGCATCCAGTGCCCGCGTGTAGTCAATGTACTTATGCTGTTTGAGCGCTGCAGAGTTTTTCGGTTTTGCACGAACAGAAGGTGTAGCTGGCTTCTCATCCGTTGCAGAATCCAGGACGATTACGGGCTCCATCAGGAGGACCTCGTCGTCTATGTCAAACTCCGGCACTTCTTTGCTGAGAGCCATTGTTATAGTCCTTTGGTGAGTTCGACCTCAAGCTCCAGTGACGCCTTCTTCCATGGCAGCACTTGAGCCTGTCCCCTCTACGCAGGAACAGGCTGACAACCGATCAGCGACGTGGCAAGAATTCCAGTGGATCTACAGGCTTACCCTGGCGGCGAATCTCGAAATGCAGTTTCACCCGGTCAGTCCCTGTTGAGCCCATCTCGGCAATACTTTGCCCTGCCTTGACCTGTTGCCCCTCCCGAACCAAGAGCCGACGGTTATGTCCGTATGCACTGACGTAGGTATCGCTGTGTTTGATGATGACCAACTCGCCGTAGCCCCTTAATCCACTCCCGGCGTATACCACGGTCCCATCAGACGCGGCCAAAACAGGCTGTCCCAAATCACCAGCGATATCAATTCCTTTATTCAAACTACCGTTTGAAGAGAACTTGCTGATCAAAACGCCGCTTGTTGGCCATGTCCAGCCGCTCGGAGAACGGGCGCCGGTGACCACGGTTGTGTTGACCGGCGTGGTCGTCGAGTTGCTGGTCGGCGGTGGCGTCGTGGCGGCGACAGCGCCTACGGGCCTCGAAATCACGGTGGTTTTCAGCGACCCGGAAGGCGATGTCGAACTGCTCGTGGTGGTCTGCGGAACGCTGGCCGAGCCAGAAGCCACGGCCGTGGACGGCGAGCTGGCGCGCCCGTCGAAACGGATCGTCTGACCCACATGAATGGTGAATGGCTCCGGAATATTGTTGCGTGCGGCCAGCGCTTTCCAGTCCCAGCCGTAACGGAATGCAATGGAAAACAGCGTGTCGCCGCGCTTCACGACGTACTGACCTGTGGTGACCGGTTGACGTGTCGGCACCGTCGACTTGCCGTTTCGGTCGACAACCCGCACGCCGCCCGATGGCGTGCTGGAGCAGCCGACCAGAAGGATACTCAGGGCAACTCCAATCACCAGACGCTGAAAACTTGTTGAAGAACTACGCTGCCGAATGACTGTGAGACTCACCCGCCACTCCCTTTACCGGTGACTGAAGAAGAAACTGCCCTGCGTCGTGAAAAGACCAGGCAGCCATGAAAAACTTGGTGTGAGACGGCGCTGCGGCAGTTGGCCGAAGCATCGTTGCAAAACGCCAGCCTGTAGACCGGCTGCGTCTTGTGGAATTCATTGCCGTCGCAAAATAGCGATTAAGCCAATGGTCCGTTGAGCAACGGGACGAAACGAACGGCGCCCAGCACATGGCGAGAGAAACCGTTTTCCTCACGAATGATCAGCATCAGTTGCTGCACCTCACCCGACCCCACCGGAATCACCAGACGACCGCCGGGTGCCAGTTGGTCCAGCAAGGCCTGAGGCACGTCGGTGGCAACCGCGGTGACAATGATCCCGTTGTAAGGCGCGAGCGCCGGCCAGCCTTCCCAGCCATCGCCCCAACGAAACACCATGTTGCGCAGGTTCAGCTCGACGAGGCGTTCCTTGGCGCGATCCTGCAGCACCTTGATCCGCTCAACGGAGAACACACGCTCCACCAGTTGCGCCAGCACGGCGGTCTGGTAGCCCGAGCCGGTACCGATCTCCAGCACCTTGTCCAGCGGGCCCGCCGCCAATAGCAGTTCGCTCATGCGCGCCACCATGTAAGGCTGGGAGATCGTCTGGTTGTTGCCGATCGGCAGCGCGGTGTCTTCGTACGCGCGGTGCGCCAGGGCCTCGTCGACGAACAGGTGTCGAGGGGTCTTGCGAATGACGTCCAGCACCTGGGTGTTGGCGATGCCTTCTTCGCATAACCGTTGAATCAGACGCTCGCGGGTACGCTGGGAGGTCATTCCCACGCCACGTCGTAACAGATCATCTTGCTCACGCGACATCAGGCCATTCCCTCCAGCCATGCGTTCAGGCTGTTGAAACCGTCCTGATAAGTACGATCCAGCTGCAACGGGGTGATCGACACATAACCCTGCATCACGGCGTGGAAATCGGTGCCCGGCCCGCCGTCTTCGGCATCTCCGGCGGCAGCAATCCAGTAACCGGCTTTTCCGCGCGGATCGACCACGCGCACAGGCGCCGCCGCACGGGTGCGATGGCCAAGACGGGTCAGCTGGATTCCGCGCACGTGTGCCAGCGGCAGGTTAGGGATATTCACATTCAATACGGTACGGGGTGGAAGGTCGAGGCGTTCGTGGGCTTCGACCAGAAGCCGCGCGTAATGCGCGGCGGTTGCCAGGTTATCGACCTGACGTGACAAAAATGAAAAGGCAAATGACGGGCGTCGCAGAAAACGACCTTCCAGGGCAGCGGCGACGGTGCCTGAATAGAGCACATCGTCACCCAGATTGGCGCCGAGGTTGATCCCCGAAACGACCATGTCCGGCTCATCCGGCAGCAAGCCGTTGAGTCCAAGGTGGACGCAATCGGTGGGGGTGCCGTTAAGGCTGATGAAGCCGTTGTCCAGGGTATGCGGGTGCAACGGCCGGTCCAGCGTCAGCGAACTGCTCGCGCCGCTCTTGTCTTGATCGGGCGCAATCACCACGCACTCGGCGTACCCGGCCAGCGCGCCATGCAGCGCAGCCAACCCGGGGGCCATAACCCCGTCATCATTTGAAATCAGAATACGCATGAGCTGTCCGTCTGCCCTGCCGGCGCGAGATCGACGAGTTCACGCACCAATGCGGTGGCGAAGCATCCGGCCGGCAGGACGAATTCCAGTTGCAGAATGTCAGGCTCGGGATAATGCCACGTCAACCGCCCGATGGGCAGTCGCAGGATGCGCCGTTCGTGCTCCATTCCCGCTTTTATCAACCAGTTACAGAGCGACGCCTCCCGCGCGGCGATACTGTTTTCAAGCTCGGCGGTGGCGCCTGAAGCCGGGGAATCGCCCTCGCCCCACTGCGGCCCGGTCGGGTGCAGATCGAGGATCGCCAGCCGTGGGTCGCTGCATTCGGCTTCGCCAGCAGGGAAGAAACTGCGGCTGTCGGTGAAGGCCAGCAGATCGCCCACCTGCGCACGTTGCCAGCTGCCATCGGCGACTCGAGCGGCCAAGACCTGATTGAACAGGTAACTGCGCGCAGTGGATAACAGTCGAGAGCGCACATTGCGCTGCTCGGGCAGCGCCTGACGCTCAGCGTAGTGACGGGCCTCACCCAGATTCCCGCCCTCGTAGCCAAAGCGTTGGGCACCGAAATAGTTGGGGATGCCGTGTTGCCTGATCGACTCAAGACGTGCGTCGAGCCCGGCCTTGTCGGCCTGCAATTGCGTCAGACGCAACGTAAAGCCATTGGCCGCGTGGGCGCCCCGTTGCAGCTTGCGCTTGTGGCGTTTGCTGTCGAGGATCTTCAGGGAATCGTTTTCAGCCACTGACATATCCGGATCGGCCTTGCCCGGCAGCTGAATGCTGAACCACTGACGGGTCAACGCCTGGCGATCTTTCAAACCGGCGTAGGCGACGGTTCGCAACGGCACGCCGGCCGCCTTGGCCAGACGCCGGGCCGCTTCCTCGGTATTCAGGCC
Organism: Pseudomonas sp. W2-17; assembly: GCF_041060445.1. NCBI lineage: Bacteria > Pseudomonadati > Pseudomonadota > Gammaproteobacteria > Pseudomonadales > Pseudomonadaceae > Pseudomonas > Pseudomonas sp. W2-17. The sequence goes on from NZ_JAUFNS010000003.1 coordinate 51,962, forward strand.
GCGTTTTTCAACCCACAACCACAGGTGCTCGCCATCCCCGGACAGCGGGATATCGAGGACTTCATCAACCTGAAAGTCTTCGGCAGTGGCCTTCAGCACAGCAGTACCCAACGCGTCGCCGTAGGCTCTCGGGCCCAGAAGTTCGAGCTCGGTCATGCGCTGATCAACAACGCGACAGCGTGCACGGCGATGCCTTCTTCGCGGCCGGTGAAGCCCAGCTTTTCAGTGGTGGTCGCCTTGACGTTGACCTGGTCGATGTCGACTTGCAGGTCTTCGGCAATCAAGGCGCGCATGCTTTCGATGTGCGGGGCCATCTTCGGCGCCTGCGCAACGATCGTCGCGTCGACGTTGCCGACCTTCCAGCCCTTTGCCTGGACTTGCTTGAGCACATGACGAAGCAGAACCCGGCTGTCGGCGCCCTTGAATTGCGGATCGGTATCCGGGAAGTGCTTGCCGATGTCGCCCAGCGCGGCAGCACCCAACAGGGCATCGCTCAGCGCATGCAGCACTACATCGCCATCGGAGTGCGCGAGCAAACCCGACGTGTGCGCAATCCGCACGCCGCCCAAGGTAATGAAATCGCCTTCAGCGAAACGGTGCACATCGTAGCCGTGGCCAATACGCATAAAAAAACGCCCTGAAAAAGTCAGGGCGTGATTCTACCTACTTTGACCGACATTAGGGTCGGCCCGCGCTCAATTGCCCGTGACGCTGCAATTGAGCGCGAGGACGTCAGCCGGCCAGGGCTCGGGCGTGGTGGCGCAAGTGGTCTTCGATGAAGCTGGCAATGAAGTAGTAGCTGTGGTCATACCCCGGCTGCATGCGCAATTCCAGAGGATGACCGGCCGCCTTCGCCGCCTGAACCAACGATTCCGGCTTGAGCTGATTGCCGAGGAAGTCGTCGCGATCGCCCTGGTCCACCAGCAGTGGCAAGCGCTCGGTGGCCTCGGCGATCAGCACGCTGGCGTCCCATTCACGCCAGCGGGAACGGTCTTCGCCCAGGTAGCGCGAAAAGGCTTTCTGCCCCCACGGGCAATCCATCGGGTTGCAGATGGGCGAAAACGCCGACACCGATTTATAGCGGCCCGGATTGCGCAATGCACCGACCAGCGCGCCGTGGCCGCCCATGGAGTGCCCGCTGATGCTGCGCTTGTCCGAGGCCGGAAAGTGCGCCTCGATCAACGCGGGCAGCTCGCTGATCACGTAATCGTACATGCGATAGTGCCGCGCCCACGGTTGCTCGGTGGCGTTCAGATAAAAGCCGGCGCCCAGGCCGAAGTCGTAGGCCTTGTCGGGATCATCCGGCACGTCGGCGCCACGGGGGCTGGTGTCCGGCGCCACGATGATAAGCCCCAGTTCCGCCGCCACGCGCAGCGCACCGGCCTTCTGCATGAAGTTCTCATCGGTGCACGTCAGCCCCGACAGCCAATAGACCACCGGCAGCTTGCCGCCCTGCTCCGCCTGCGGAGGCAGATACACCGCGAACACCATGTCGCAGCCGAGCACGTCGGAATGATGTTTGTAACGCTTGTGCCAGCCGCCGAAGCTTTTCTGGCACGAGATATTTTCCAGACTCATGGGCTTCTCCGGGCGGCAAGCTCCAAGCCTTGAGCGGCAAGAGGTCATGACACGACGCTCTTGCGGCTTACAGCCTGGGAGCTTGCCGCTGCTCCTCAGAAATGAATGACGGTACGGATGCTTTTGCCTTCATGCATCAGGTCAAAAGCTTCGTTGATCCGGTCCAGGCCCATGGTGTGGGTGATGAAGGTGTCCAGCGGGATCTCGCCGGTCTGCGCTTTTTCGACGTAGCTTGGCAGTTCGGTGCGGCCTTTGACGCCGCCGAAGGCCGAACCGCGCCAGACGCGACCGGTGACGAGCTGGAACGGACGCGTGGAGATTTCCTGACCCGCGCCGGCAACGCCGATGATCACCGATTCGCCCCAGCCCTTGTGGCACGATTCCAGCGCCGCACGCATCAAGTTCACATTACCTACGCACTCGAAGCTGTAATCCACGCCGCCGTCGGTCATTTCGACAATCACTTCCTGAATCGGCTTGTCGTGATCCTTGGGATTGACGAACTCGGTCGCCCCCAATTCACGGGCCACGTCGAATTTGGACGGGTTGATGTCGACCGCGATGATGCGCGAGGCCTTGGCCATTTTTGCGCCAATGATCGCCGCCAGGCCGATACCGCCGAGACCGAAGACCGCCACAGTGGCGCCCTCCTCGACCTTGGCCGTGTTCAGGACCGCGCCGATGCCGGTGGTGACGCCACAACCCAGCAGGCAGACCTTCTCCAGCGGCGCTTCCTTGGGGATTTTCGCCAGAGAGATTTCCGGGACCACTGTGTATTCAGAGAACGTCGAGCAGCCCATGTAGTGGTAGATCGGCTGGCCGTTGTAGCTGAAACGGGTGGTGCCGTCGGGCATCAGGCCTTTGCCCTGGGTGGCGCGAACTTTCTGGCAGAGGTTGGTTTTGCCGGACTTGCAGAATTTGCACTCGCGGCATTCGGCGGTGTACAGCGGAATCACGTGGTCGCCTACGGCGAGGGAAGTCACGCCCTCACCGATAGCCTCGACGACGCCCCCGCCTTCGTGACCAAGAATGCACGGGAAGACGCCTTCGGAATCCGCACCGGACAAGGTGTAGGCATCGGTGTGGCAAACGCCGGATGCGACGGTACGAATCAACACTTCGCCGGCTTTCGGGGCCTCAACGTCCACTTCGACGATCTGCAGTGGTTCATTGGGCGCGAAGGCAACGGCAGCACGTGACTTGATCATCATGATCTCCAGCTAAATAAATACGAGCCCGGAGTGTAATGCAGTGCTGGCTGATGAATAATCCGCCTGAAAGCAAAACATTAATGCTGTGCAGGGACAATCGATGCAGGTCAATCGCTGGGAAGGTCTGGACGAGTTCGTCGCCGTGGCCGAGTGCGGGCAGTTCACCGCTGCGGCGGAGCGGCTTGGGGTGTCGTCGTCGCACATCAGCCGCCAGATCGCGCGACTGGAAGAGCGCTTGCAGACACGCTTGCTCTATCGCAGCACCCGAAAAGTCGCTCTGACCGAAGCGGGTCAGACGTTTCTGCATCACTGCCAGCGCTTGCAGGACGGACGCGAGGAAGCGCTGCGTGCGGTCACCGACCTGACCAGCGAGCCGAAGGGGCTGCTACGGATGACCTGTGCCGTGGCGTACGGCGAAAGGTTCATCGCCCCGCTGGTGACACGTTTCATGGAGGAAAACCCGCGACTGCGCGTGGACATCGAGCTGACCAACAACACGCTGGACCTTGTGCATGAAGGCCTGGACCTGGCGATCCGTCTGGGCCGCTTGCAGGAATCACGACTGGTCGCCGCACGACTGGCGCCACGCAGGATGTACCTGTGCGCCTCCCCCGCTTATCTCGAACGGTACGGCCGGCCCCACAGCGTGTCGGAACTGGCGCGACACAATTGCCTGATCGGCAGCTCGGACAGCTGGCAGTTGCAGCAAAACGGACGGGAATTTTCCCAGCGGGTGCAGGGCAACTGGCGCTGCAACAGTGGGCAGGCGGTGCTGGATGCGGCACTGCGCGGGGTCGGGCTGTGTCAGTTGCCGGATTACTACGTGCTGGAGCATCTCAAGCGTGGCGCGCTGGTGTCCTTGCTGGATGCCCATCAGCCGCCGAACACCGCCGTCTGGGCGCTGTACCCGCAGCAGCGGCATCTGTCGCCCAAGGTGAGAAAGCTGGTGGATTATCTGAAGGCGGGCTTGGCGTCGCGGGAGGAATACAGCGTTTGAGCCGATCAGCCGTTGAATTCGACACGTCGCTGGCGCAGCCACTCCAGGTCTTCCGGGCGGGTGACCTTGATGTTATCGGCGCGCCCTTCAATCAGACGCGGCGATTGCCCGGCCCATTCGATCGCCGAGGCTTCATCGGTGATCGCCACATTCGACACCAGGCTGTCCGCCAGCGCCCGGTGCAGTGCACCCAGACGAAACATCTGCGGCGTATAGGCCTGCCAGATCAGGCTGCGATCCACGGTTTCGGTCACGCGGCCATTGGCATCGGCGCGCTTGAGGGTGTCTTTCGCCGGCACCGCCAGCAAGCCGCCGACCGGATCATCCGCCAGCTCGCCGAGCAGATTATCGAGGTCCGAACGCGCCAGATTCGGGCGCGCGGCGTCATGCACCAGCACCCAATCGTTGTCATCGGCGCCGTTGGAGTGCAGGTGAAGCAGCGCATTGAGCACCGAGTCCGCACGCTCTTTGCCGCCCGCGACCTGCTGGATACGGGAGTCCAGCGCGCAAGGCAACGTAGGCCAATAAGGGTCATCCACAGCCAGACTGACCACCAGGCCCTTGAGCCGGGGGTGATCGAGAAAGCAAAGCAGGCTGTGTTCAAGAATCGTGAGGCCGCCCAGTTGCAAGTACTGCTTGGGACGGTCTGCCGCCATGCGCGCGCCAACGCCCGCTGCGGGAATCACTGCCCAGAAGGCAGGAAGGGATTGAGTCATTACACCAACGTCACTGTGCCAACTGATAAAGGGTTTCGCCGTCCTTGACCATGCCCAATTCATGACGGGCACGCTCTTCAACGGTTTCGAGGCCTTTTTTCAGCTCCAGCACTTCCGCGTCGAGGACTCGGTTACGCTCCAGCAGAGCATCGTTTTCGGCGTGTTGATCGGCGATTTGCTGAGTCAGACTGGCCACCTGCGCGAGACTGCCATTACCTACCCATAGGCGATACTGCAAGCCAGCGAGCATCAAAAGCAGAACGAGGAACAACCAGTTAGGACTGCGCATTGTGAATATCTGTTACCCGGCGAATAAAGACAGCAAAACCGACCATTTCAAATGCCCATAAGCCCGGTGGTCACCGGGCTCATGGATCAGGACGATAAGAGAGGTCACGCTTCAGTGACTTCTCCTACAACGCCTGCTGCCTTTTTACCATCTTTGCGATCAGCCGCGAAACTCGCCGCGACCACGGTAAACCGCTTTGGCGCCCAGTTGCTCTTCGATACGCAGCAGCTGGTTGTACTTGGCGATGCGGTCGGAACGGCTCAACGAACCGGTCTTGATCTGGCCAGCCGCTGTGCCCACGGCCAAGTCGGCAATGGTGGAGTCTTCAGTTTCACCGGAACGGTGCGAGATCACGGCGGTGTAACCCGCGGCCTTGGCCATCTGGATGGCTTCCAGCGTTTCGGTCAGGGTGCCGATCTGGTTGAACTTGATCAGAATCGAGTTACCGATCTTCTTGTCGATGCCTTCTTTGAGGATCTTGGTGTTGGTCACGAACAGGTCGTCGCCCACCAGCTGGATCTTGTCGCCGATCTTGTCGGTGAGGACTTTCCAGCCATCCCAGTCCGACTCGTCCAGACCGTCTTCGATGGAGATGATCGGGTGCTTGCTGACCAGATCAGCCAGGTAGTCGGCGAAACCGGCAGAGTCGTACTCGCCTTCTTCGCTCAGCACGTATTTGCCGTTCTTGTAGAACTCGCTGGCTGCGCAGTCCAGCGCCAGGGTCACGTCGGTGCCCAGCTTGTAGCCCGCGTTGGCAACGGCTTCGGCGATGGCGTCCAGCGCGTCGCCGTTGGAGTTCAGGTTCGGCGCGAAGCCACCTTCGTCACCCACGGCAGTGTTCAGGCCGCGTGCTTTCAACACCGCTTTGAGGTGGTGGAAAATCTCGGTGCCCCAGCGCAGGCCTTCGGAGAAGGTCTTGGCGCCCACCGGCTGAATCATGAATTCCTGGATATCGATGTTGTTATCAGCGTGCTCGCCACCGTTGATGATGTTCATCATCGGGACCGGCATCGAGTAAACACCCGGGGTGCCGTTCAGGTTGGCGATGTGCGCGTACAACGGCAGGTCCTGGTCCTGAGCGGCGGCCTTGGCAGCGGCCAGGGACACGGCGAGGATCGCGTTGGCGCCCAGGCTGGCTTTGTTCTCGGTGCCGTCCAGCTGAATCATCGCGTGATCCAGGGCTTTCTGGTCAACCGGGTCTTTGCCCAGCAGCAGGTCGCGGATCGGGCCATTGATGTTGGCCACAGCCTTCAGAACGCCCTTGCCCATGTAACGGCTCTTGTCGCCATCACGCAGCTCGAGCGCTTCACGCGAGCCGGTGGAAGCACCGGATGGCGCGCAAGCGCTGCCGATGATGCCGTTGTCGAGGAGCACGTCTGCTTCCACGGTGGGATTGCCACGGGAGTCGAGAACTTCACGACCTTTGATGTCGACGATTTTTGCCATTGTTGTTAACACTCCAAGATTGACGAAAACGACGCAGCTGGGAAAACGATTCGGCGTCTCAGGGCTCTAGGACAACGGGCAGGCCCTGAAACGACAATTTTCCCGACCCTTTGGTCGGGAAAACAACGAACGGCACTCTACCGGAGGGCTCGGCGCCGGAGAAGCGGGTTTTACGCCGTTTCGATCGTCGGGAAGCTTTTAACGAGTTCGTCGAGCGCCTTGAGCTGGGCCAGGAACGGTTCCAGCTTGTCCAGGCGCAGGGCGCAGGGACCGTCGCACTTGGCGTTGTCCGGATCCGGATGGGCTTCGAGGAACAGACCGGCCAGGCCCTGGCTCATGCCGGCCTTGGCCAGATCGGTCACTTGGGCGCGACGACCACCGGCAGAATCGGAGCGACCGCCCGGCATCTGCAGGGCGTGGGTCACGTCGAAGAACACCGGGTATTCGAACGATTTCATGATGCCGAAACCGAGCATGTCGACAACCAGGTTGTTGTAGCCGAAGCTCGAACCACGCTCGCACAGGATCAACTGATCGTTGCCCGCTTCGACGCACTTGGCCAGGATGTGTTTCATCTCGTGGGGCGCGAGGAACTGGGCTTTCTTGATGTTGATCACGGCGCCGGTCTTGGCCATGGCCACAACGAGATCGGTCTGACGGGACAGGAAAGCCGGCAACTGAATGATGTCGCAGACTTCCGCCACCGCAGCGGCCTGCTCAGGCTCGTGCACGTCGGTGATGATGGGCACGCCAAAGGCTTGCTTGATGTCCTGGAAAATCCGCATGCCTTCTTCAAGGCCCGGGCCGCGGTATGAAGTCACCGAGGAACGGTTGGCCTTGTCGAAGCTGGCCTTGAACACGTACGGAATGCCGAGCTTCTCGGTCACTCGCACGTACTCCTCACAGACCTGCATCGCCATGTCGCGCGACTCGAGGACGTTCATGCCGCCGAACAGAACCATAGGCTTGTCGTTGGCGATATTGATCGAGCCGACGCGGATGATTTTCTGTGCCATGTGATAAATCCCTATCAGCCGTTCTTCTGGTGTTGAGCAAGCGCTGCCTTGACGAAGCCACTGAACAACGGGTGGCCATCGCGCGGCGTAGAGGTGAACTCGGGGTGGAACTGGCAGGCCACGAACCATGGATGGTCAGGGGACTCGACCACTTCAACCAGCGCGCCATCACCGGAACGACCGGAGATTTTCAGACCGGCCTCGACCAGTTGCGGCAGCAGCTTGTTGTTCACCTCATAACGGTGGCGATGGCGCTCGACGATGACGTCGTTGGCGTAGCAATCGTGCACCAGAGAGCCCGGTTCCAGCAGGCATTCCTGCGCGCCCAGACGCATGGTGCCGCCCAGGTCCGAGGTTTCGGTACGGGTTTCGACAGCACCGGTGGCGTCTTCCCATTCGGTGATGAGACCGACGACCGGATGCTGGCTGGCGCGATCAAACTCGGTGGAGTTGGCGTCTTTCCAGCCCAGCACGTTACGTGCGAATTCGATGACGGCCACCTGCATGCCCAGGCAGATGCCCAGGTACGGTACCTTGTTTTCGCGAGCAAACTGCACGGCCGTGATTTTGCCCTCGACGCCGCGCAGACCGAAGCCGCCCGGGACGAGAATCGCGTCGACGCCTTCGAGCAGGCCGGTGCCCTGATTCTCGATGTCCTCGGAGTCGATGTAACGCAGATTAACCTTGGTACGGTTGCTGATGCCGGCGTGACTCATCGCTTCGATCAGCGACTTGTAGGCGTCCAGCAGCTCCATGTACTTGCCGACCATCGCGATGGTGACTTCGTGTTCCGGGTTGAGCTTGGCGTCGACGACCTTTTCCCACTCGGACAGGTCGGCGCTGCCGCACTGCAGGCCGAAGCGCTCGACGACGAAATCGTCAAGACCCTGGGAATGCAGGATGCCCGGGATCTTGTAGATGGTGTCGGCGTCTTCGAGGGCGATGACCGCGCGCTCTTCAACGTTGGTGAACTGCGCGATCTTGCGGCGCGAAGAAATGTCGATCGGGTGGTCGGAACGGCAGACCAGTACGTCTGGCTGCAGGCCGATCGAACGCAGTTCCTTGACCGAATGCTGAGTCGGCTTGGTCTTGGTTTCGCCCGCGGTGGCGATGTACGGAACCAGCGTCAGGTGCATGAGCATGGCGCGCTTGGCGCCCACTTCGAAACGCAGCTGACGGATCGCTTCAAGGAACGGTTGAGACTCGATGTCGCCCACGGTGCCGCCGATTTCGACCATGGCGACGTCGGCATCGCCGGCGCCCTTGATGATGCGACGCTTGATTTCGTCGGTGATGTGCGGGATCACCTGAATGGTCGCGCCCAGATAATCACCACGGCGCTCTTTGCGCAGGACGTGTTCGTACACACGGCCGGTGGTGAAGTTGTTGTTCTGGGTCATGGTGGTGCGAATGAAACGCTCGTAGTGACCCAGGTCCAGGTCAGTCTCGGCGCCGTCGTGGGTGACGAACACCTCACCGTGCTGGAACGGGCTCATGGTGCCGGGATCGACGTTGATGTAGGGGTCCAGCTTGAGCATGGTGACCTTAAGTCCCCTCGCCTCCAGGATGGCCGCCAATGAAGCCGAGGCGATGCCTTTCCCCAATGAAGAAACAACACCGCCCGTGACGAAGATGTAGCGCGTCATGAAAAACCCTAGAAGTCTGCGTTAAAGCGGTCAGAGCCGCCGGGGAAAGCGAAGGAAGGCCGAAGCCCCCGACAACCTGCGTGTTTCACTGTGGATCTTCGAATCTGTCGCGCCCAAGTCAGCGACCGGCCTTGAAAAGGTCTGTCCGTGGTTTGCCACATTTTTGAGAATCGTCCAGTAAAAACTGGCTGGTAATCGGCAACTTGCGTCGTTCCGGAAGGATCGACATAAGCTGTATCAAGAAGGGAGCGTAGTCTACCGGAAAGGCCCTTTCAGCTCAAACTTTGGTCATTCGTCGGTGGCAACCAGTGCAATCGCCAGTCGCCACGGGGGCTGGCGTCCAGTCCCGGAAGGTTTGCCACGGCCAATAATTGCTCGCCGCGGTACAACAGCGGCAATCGGCCGCGCAGAAAAACCGGCACGCCCTTCTCGTTGAGCAGCCTTTTCAGGTCGCGTCGGCCTCTGTCCGGCACATCGAAAGTTTCGCCGCCCTGGCGGTAGTGCACATGCAAGCCACCCGCAGGCGCAGCGCCAAGGATCTGCAGCATGCCGTTGCCCGGCAGCGCGAGAGGTTGCGACGCCATGGACCAGTGTTGCGAGCCGGCGACGTTTTTCAGCCAGATCCCCGACAGCCACCAGATACGCCCTTCGGCTCGGTGCATCTGACCATCGGCCAGTCGCCAGATGGGGCGACCGTCCGGCCCGGCGTCGCGCAACGAGTCCCAGCCCACCCAGTGATCGGTGTCCGGCAATCGAGTGAGCGGCGCCAGCCAGTGGCGCAGTGCGTTGCGTTGCCGGGCGGGTGACAGCGCTTCGAGCGGCGCCAGTTCAAGGGAGGGCATGTCTAGCCACGGCCAGGGGCATGGCGTGTCAGCGAGTGAGAGGTCCTGCATCGCCAGCTCGTCCAGCAACTGCTGGGCTTCGGCCAGATGCGCGGCGCTGCGGGCCATGCTCGCGATCGCTTGCGGCCAGCGGGTTGTCACCAGCGGCAGTACATGACTGCGCAGGTAGTTGCGCGAAAAGCGGCTGTCTTTGTTGCTCGGGTCCTCGATCCAGCTCAACCCCTGTTCCCTGGCATAAGCCTCGAGCGTGGCGCGAGATTCATCCAGCAGCGGCCGAAATAACGGTCCTGCGCCCAAAGGACGCTGCGCCGGCATCGCGGCCAGCCCGCGCACCCCGGCGCCACGCAGCAGACGGAACAGCAGCGTCTCGGCCTGATCGTCACGGTGCTGGGCGGTAAGCAGCACCTCGCCGGGCCCGAGGGTTGAGTTGAACGCGGCGTAACGAGCGTCACGCGCGGCTTGTTCGAGGCTGGCACCGGGCCGCACCTGGACGTCGATGACCTCCATCGGCACCCCGAGAATCTGACACATCTGCCGGCAATGCACCGGCCACGAGGCCGCCACAGCTTGAAGGCCATGGTTGACGTGAACAGCGGTCAGCGGAGGAAGCGCGTGAATCCTGGCCAGTTCGGCCAGCAAGTGAAGCAGGACAGTGGAATCGAGCCCGCCGGAGAATGCGACGCGCCAGGCGACGGCAGCGCGCCAGGGTTCAAGGCGCGACAGCAGACGTCTGGAGAGTGCGAGTGTGATGCTGTCCGGTTTGCTCATGCTGGTTAACCCTGCTTAAAGCTCGCCGGACCGGTGAGCGTCACCGGGTTCGGTGACACTCTTCGTGCAGAACGGTCCGGTTAAAGGCCATAGCTCATCAGACGGTCGTAACGGCGGGCCAGCAGCGCGTCGTTATCGAACTTCTGGAGCATGCTCAATTGGCTGCTCAGTTCTTCGCGGATCAATGCAGCGGCAGCGGCCGGATCACGGTGCGCGCCGCCCAACGGCTCGTTGATTACCTTGTCAACGATGCCCAAACCTTTCAAACGCTCGGCAGTGATGCCCATCGCTTCGGCCGCATCCGGCGCCTTCTCGGCGGTTTTCCACAGGATGGAAGCACAGCCTTCCGGCGAGATCACTGCATAGGTCGAGTACTGCAGCATGTTCAGTTGATCGCATACGCCAATGGCCAGTGCGCCGCCCGAACCGCCTTCGCCAATCACGGTGGCAATGATCGGGGTCTTCAGGCGCGCCATGACGCGCAGGTTCCAGGCGATGGCTTCGCTCTGGTTACGCTCTTCGGCGTCGATGCCTGGATAGGCGCCCGGCGTGTCGATGAAGGTCAGGATCGGCATTTTGAAGCGCTCGGCCATTTCCATCAGGCGGCAGGCCTTGCGGTAGCCTTCGGGACGCGGCATGCCGAAGTTGCGGCGAACCTTCTCGCGCACTTCGCGGCCTTTCTGATGACCGATCACCATCACCGGCTGGTCGTTCAGACAGGCAATGCCGCCGACGATAGCGGCGTCGTCGGAGAAGTGGCGATCGCCATGCAGCTCGTCGAACTCGGTAAAGATGTGTTGAATGTAGTCCAGCGTGTACGGACGACGCGGATGACGCGCCATGCGCGCGATCTGCCAACTGGTCAGGTTGCCGAAAATGCTTTCGGTGAGCGTATTGCTCTTCTCTTGCAGTCGAGAGATTTCGTCGCCGATGTTCAGCGAGTTGTCATTGCCTACCAGACGCAGCTCTTCAATCTTGGCTTGCAGGTCAGCAATCGGCTGTTCGAAATCCAGAAAATTCGGGTTCATAGGCATCCGTCTTGGGTCGACGGCCAAGAGGCCGGCCGGTTGATCCGATAAGCGCCCTACCTTAATGGAGCGGGCGCCTTTCGGTCGAGTTTAAAGTGTCGAGTCGCAAATGTTGAGCTGATCGGTGTCAGCGATACTGCAGGAAGACGTTCTCTCGTCCGAACTGGTCACGCAGCGCCTGAATCAGGCTGTCTGCGGGATCGATCCGCCACGCTTCGCCGAACTGCAGCAGTGCCCTGGCTTCCTGCCCGGTGTAGTCGAGGGTGATCGGGCACGCGCCGCGATGCTTCTTGCACAGCTCGCCCAGCCAGCGCAGCCGGTCGCCCTTGAGCGCTTCGGCACGCACGTTCAGGCGCAAACTCTCTGCCAGCCCGGTGCGCGCCTCTTCCAGGCTCATCACTCGTTTGGCCCGTAAACGCAGGCCGCCGGAGAAATCATCGGTGCTGACCTCCCCTTCCACCACCACCATCGCGTCGGTCTGCAGCAGCGACTGGGCAGCCTGGAACGAGTCGGCAAACAGCGACGCTTCGATACGCCCCGAACGGTCGTCCAGGGTGATAAAGCCCATCTTGTCGCCCTTTTTGTTCTTCATCACCCGCAGCGCGATGATCAGGCCGGCGATGGTCTGGGTTTCCCGCGAGGGCTTCAGATCGACGATGCGCTGGCGGGCGAAACGGCGGATCTCGCCTTCGTATTCATCGATCGGGTGCCCGGTCAGGTACAGGCCCAGGGTTTCTTTCTCCCCACGCAGCCGCTCCTTGAGCGTGACCTCTTTGGCGCTGCGATGGTTCGCGTACACGTCGGCGTCGGCTTCGACGAACAGGCCGCCGAAGAGATCGGCATGGCCGCTGTCGTGACTGCGCGCGGTTTGCTCGGCCGCCTGAATGGCTTCTTCAAGTGCGGCCAGCAGGACGCCGCGGTTGCGGTCGATGTTGGCTTGATACTGTTTCGGCTCGTCGTAGAAAAACGGCCCCAGACGGTCCAGCGCCCCGCTGCGAATCAGGCCGTCGAGGGTGCGCTTGTTGACGCGCTTGAGGTCGATGCGGGCGCAGAAATCGAACAGGTCGGCGAACGGGCCTTCCTGACGCGCTTCAGTGATGGCTTCCACCGGGCCTTCGCCGACGCCCTTGATCGCGCCGAGGCCATAGACGATGCGGCCGTCGTCGTTCACGGTGAACTTGAATTCAGAGTTGTTCACGTCCGGCGCATCAAGGCGCAGCTTCATGATCCGCACTTCTTCGATCAAGGTCACGACCTTGTCGGTGTTGTGCATATCCGCTGAAAGCACCGCTGCCATGAAAGGCGCCGGGTAGTGACGCTTGAGCCAGGCGGTCTGGTACGAAACCAGTCCGTAGGCCGCCGAGTGCGACTTGTTGAAGCCGTAACCGGCGAATTTTTCCACCAGGTCGAAAATGTTACCGGCCAGGTCCGGGTCAATATTGTTGGTCTTGCAACCCTCAATGAAACCGCCGCGCTGCTTGGCCATCTCCTCGGGCTTCTTCTTGCCCATCGCACGACGCAGCATGTCCGCGCCGCCGAGGGTGTACCCGGCCATGACCTGAGCAATCTGCATCACCTGTTCCTGGTACAGGATGATGCCGTATGTCGGCGCGAGCACCGGTTTGAGGCCTTCGTACTGGTAATCGACGTGGGGGTACGACAGCTCCGCACGGCCGTGCTTGCGGTTGATGAAGTCATCGACCATGCCCGATTGCAACGGACCGGGACGGAACAGTGCCACCAGTGCGATCAAGTCTTCCAGGCAGTCGGGCTTGAGCTTTTTGATCAGCTCTTTCATGCCGCGGGATTCAAGCTGGAAGACGGCCGTGGTTTCGGCGCGCTGCAGCAGCTCGTAGGTCGGCATGTCGTCCAGCGGGATGAACGCGATGTCGAGGGGCTCTTCGTCGACCTTCGCACGGTCGCGGTTAATCGTCTTCAGTGCCCAGTCGATGATGGTCAGGGTGCGCAGACCCAGGAAGTCGAACTTCACCAGACCGGCCGACTCGACGTCGTCCTTGTCGAACTGGGTGACCAGACCGCCGCCCTCTTCATCGCAGTAGATCGCCGAGAAGTCAGTCAGCTTGGTCGGCGCGATAACCACACCACCGGCGTGCTTGCCGACGTTACGCACAACGCCTTCGAGCTTGCGCGCCATCTCCCAGATTTCTGCCGCTTCTTCGTCCACCTTGAGGAAGTCGCGCAGGATCTCTTCCTGCTCGTAGGCTTTTTCCAGGGTCATGCCGACTTCGAAGGGAATCATCTTCGACAGACGATCGGCCAATCCGTAGGACTTGCCCTGCACCCGCGCCACGTCTCGGACCACCGCCTTCGCGGCCATGGAACCGAAGGTGATGATCTGGCTGACCGCGTTGCGGCCGTATTTCTCGGCCACGTACTCGATGACCCGATCGCGACCGTCCATGCAGAAGTCGACGTCGAAGTCGGGCATGGAGACCCGCTCGGGGTTGAGGAAACGTTCGAACAGCAGGTCGTATTCCAGCGGGTCGAGGTCGGTGATCTTCTGCACGTAGGCCACCAGCGAACCGGCACCCGACCCCCGGCCCGGACCCACCGGCACGCCGTTATTCTTGGCCCACTGAATGAAGTCCATAACGATCAGGAAGTAACCGGGGAAGCCCATCTGGATGATGATATCCAGCTCGAAATTCAGGCGGTCGACGTAGACCTGTCGCTTGGCCTCATAGTCCGGCGTGGTCTCCTTCGGCCACAGCACCGCGAGACGTTCTTCCAGGCCCTCGAAGGACACCTTGCGGAAATACTCATCGATGGTCATGCCATCGGGGATAGGGAAGTTGGGCAAAAAGTGCTTGCCCAGCTGGACATCGATGTTGCAGCGCTTGGCGATCTCGACGGTGTTGGCGAGCGCGTCCGGCAGATCGCTGAACAGCTCGGCCATCTCCTCCGCGCTCTTCAGGTACTGCTGATCGCTGTAGTTGTGCGAGCGGCGCGGGTCGTCCAACGCCCGGCCTTCGCCGATGCAGACGCGGGTTTCGTGGGCTTCGAAATCTTCCTGCTTGATAAAGCGCACGTCGTTGCTGGCAACCAGCGGCACGCCGTGGCGCTCGGCAAGGGCGACGGCGGCGTGCACATGTTCTTCGTCATTGATGCGGTTGGTGCGCTGGACTTCGATGTAGAAGCGCTCCGGGAAAACTGTTAGCCACTCTTTCAGCAACTCGTCGGCTTCGGCCGGATTGCCACCGAGCAGGGCCATACCGATCTCGCCTTCCTTCGCCGCTGAGAGGGCAATCAGCCCTTCGCTGGCCTCGGCCACCCACTCGCGCTCGATGACGACCAGGCCATTGCGCTGGCCGTGCATAAAACCACGGGAAATCAGTTCGGTGAGGTTCAGGTAGCCTTTGGGGTTCATCACCAGCAGGCTCAGACGACTGAGGGGCGCATCGCGGTCGCGCCCGGCCAGCCAGATGTCGGCGCCGCAGATCGGCTTGATCCCCGCCCCCATGGCGGCTTTATAGAACTTCACCAGCGAACACATGTTGTGTTGGTCGGTCACCGCCACGGCAGGCATGTTCATGGCCGTGAGCGCCTTGACCAAAGGTTTTACACGGACCAGACCATCAACGAGGGAGTATTCGGTGTGCAGGCGTAGGTGAACGAAAGAAGCCGGCATGGTTGATCCTATGGTGCACAAAAAACGAAGGCCGGATTGTACCGGCCATTCAGAAAAACATCAGCCCGCGATCAACTGAGTGGCAGCGACATGAAGCCGGTGGAGATCATCATGTCCCGTGCCGCCCAGGCCTGACGGACCGGGCCGAAGGAGCGCCGGTGAATGGGCGTCGGACCCAAACGCGCAAGGGCCTCAAGGTGCACGGCCGTGGGATAACCCTTGTGGCCGCCAATGCCGTAGCCCGGATAGAGCAGTTCCATGCGCGCCATTTCCCGGTCGCGACTGACCTTGGCCAGAATCGAGGCTGCGGCAATAGCCGGCACATGGGCGTCACCCTGAATGACCGGCGCGCTGGGCACCGACAACTGCGGGCAGCGGTTGCCGTCGATCAGCGCCAGTTTCGGCGTGATGATCAAGCCTTCCACCGCGCGCTTCATCGCCAGCATGGTGGCGTGAAGAATGTTCAGCTCGTCGATCTCTTCGACTTCAGCCCGCGCGATGTGCCAGCACAGCGCTTTCTCGCAGATCTCGTCGAACAGTCTTTCGCGCTTGGCTTCGGTGAGTTTCTTCGAATCGTTCAAGCCCAGAATGGGGCGCTTGGGGTCAAGAATGACCGCCGCAGTGACCACGGCGCCGCACAGCGGGCCCCGGCCGACTTCGTCGACACCGGCGACCAGATCCTCGACAAGATTGAAGTCCAGACCCATTTGCATTGATTGCCTGCTCATTGTGAAGGCGTTGCGCCAATCAGGTTCAGCACCGCTTCGGCGGCCTGATTGGAAGCATCGCGACGCAAGGTTCGGTGAATCGCGTCGAAGCCGGCCGCCTGTACGTCGCCGTTGTCCAGCAACGGCAACAGCGTCTGCGCCAGGGCCTCGGCGGTCGCCGCGTCCTGCAGAAGCTCCGGAACCAGCAAGCGCTGGGCCAGCAGGTTCGGCAGCGACACGTACGGGCTTTTCACCATCCGCTTGAGTATCCAGTAGGTCAGTGGCGCCAGACGATAGGCAACCACCATCGGTCGTTTGTACAGCAGCGCTTCGAGGGTCGCGGTCCCGGAAGCGATCAGCACGGCATTGCAGGCTGCCAACGCTACGTGGGACCGGCCGTCGAGCAGAGTCAGTGGAAGATCGCGGCCTTGCAGCAGTTGCGCAATCTGTTCACGGCGCTGAGGGCTGGCACACGGCAGCACGAAACAGATGTCGGGACGCGCGGCCAGAAGGCGCTCGGCTGCGTCGAAAAACAGGGCACCGAGACGCCCGACTTCACCACCGCGACTGCCCGGCATCAACGCAACCACCGGGCCTTCGCCCAGGCCAAGTTCGGCGCGCGCCGCCCGTTGATCCGCCTGCAGCGGAATGGTGTCGGCCAACGGGTGCCCGACAAAGCGCACCGGCACGCCTTGCTCTTCGTAGAAACGGGCTTCGAACGGCAGCAACGTCAGCATCAGGTCGCAGCCTTCGCGGATCTTCAGAACACGCTTCTGCCGCCACGCCCATACGGACGGGCTGACGTAATGAACGGTCTTGATGCCGGCCTGACGCAGTTTGAGCTCGATATTGAGGGTGAAATCCGGCGCATCAATGCCGATGAACACGTCGGGCTTTTCGTCGATGAGGGTCTGAATCAGCACCTTGCGACGGGCGAGCAGCTCCTTCAGACGGCCCAGCACTTCCACGAGGCCCATGACCGACAGGCGCTCCATCGGAAAATACGACGTCATGCCCTGAGCTTCCATGAGCGGTCCGCCGACACCGATGAATTCGGCGTCCGGATGCCGTGCCTTGATCGCACGCATCAAGCCGGAGCCGAGAATGTCGCCGGAGGCCTCTCCGGCCACCAGCGCAATACGCAAGCGAGCCATGGTCAGCGGGTGATGCCGCGAGTCGAGGACTGAATGGACTTGAGGAACAGCTCGACTTCAGGGAACTGCGCAGCAGGTTCGCTCAGCTCGACGATCGCCTGCTCCACGGTCAGGCCCTGACGGTAGACGGTCTTGTAGGCGCGGCGCAGCGCATGGATCGCTTCCTCGGAGAAGCCGCGACGGCGCATGCCTTCGAAGTTCATGCTGCGGGCTTCGGCCGGGTTGCCGAACACGGTGACGAACGCCGGAACGTCCTTGCCGATGGCCGTGCCCATGCCGGAAAAACTGTGGGCGCCGATATGGCAGTACTGATGCACCAGGGTGAACCCGGACAGAATGGCCCAGTCATCCACGTGCACATGGCCAGCCAATGCAGTGTTATTGACCAGAATGCAGTGATTGCCGATGACGCTGTCATGACCGATGTGCGCGTAGGCCATGATCAGGTTGTGATCACCGAGGGTGGTTTCGGCGCGGTCTTGTATGGTGCCACGGTGGATGGTCACGCCTTCACGGATGACGTTGTGGTCACCGATCACCAGACGTGTCGCTTCACCTTTGTATTTCAAATCAGGCGTGTCCTCACCTACCGAGGAAAACTGGTAGATGTGGTTGTGTTTGCCGATTTTGGTCGGGCCGCGCAGGATCACATGCGGTCCGATCACTGTACCCTCGCCGATTTCCACACCAGGTCCGACGATCGACCACGGGCCGACCTCCACATTGTCGGCCAGCACGGCCGTCGGATCGATGATTGCGCGAGAGTCAATCAAACTCATAGTTTGCGTTCCGCACAGATGATTTCAGCCGAGCAGACCGGCTTGCCATCGACCGATGCCTGGCATTCGAACTTCCAGATCTGACGCTTGCAGCTCAGGAATTTCGCTTCGAGGATCAGCTGATCCCCCGGCAGCACGGGCTGGCGAAAACGCAGCTTGTCGGAGCCGACGAAGTAATACAGGGTGCCGTCGGCAGGCTTCACATCGAGCATCTTGAAGCCCAGGATGCCGGCCGCTTGAGCCATGGCCTCAATGATCAGCACGCCCGGCATGATGGGGTGCTGAGGGAAGTGACCGTTGAAGAAAGGCTCGTTGATGCTGACATTCTTGTAGGCACGAATGCTCTTGGTCTCGACATCCAGCTCCACCACACGGTCCACAAGCAGGAACGGGTAACGGTGCGGCAGATATTCACGGATTTCGTTGATGTCCATCATTTCGAAGGGAAGCCTGTAGTAAAGAGTGGGAGGGCGCGACTAACGCGCGTCACTCCTCTAGCAAATCAAGGAGGCAGTTTATCGGCTGTGCACGCTTGATAAGAAAAAAGTATCAGCCATCAGATGAAGCTTTACCGCCTGAGGTCACTGCCTCGACAATCTTTTCCAGGTGCTGCAGACGTCGCGCCATGTCATCGAGATGACGCATGCGTGCCGCGCTCTTGCGCCACTCCGCCGCTGGCTGCATCGCCGTCCCCGAAGAATACGATCCAGGCTCGGTGATCGACCGGGTGACCATGGTCATGCCGGTGACGAAAACCCCGTCGCAGATCTCGATATGGCCCACCAGCCCGACACCGCCTGCAAGCATGCAATGCTTGCCGATCTTCGCGCTGCCCGAGATGCCGACGCACGCGGCCATGGCCGTGTGGTCGCCGATCTGGACGTTGTGAGCGATCTGAATCTGGTTATCCAGCTTTACGCCATTGCCGATGCGAGTGTCATCCATGGCGCCGCGGTCGATGGCGGTGTTCACGCCAATCTCGACGTCGTCACCGATGGTCACACCGCCAATCTGCGCGATCTTCTGCCAGACGCCTTTCTCATTGGCAAAACCAAAACCTTCGCCACCCAGCACCGCACCGGACTGGATCACCACACGCTGCCCGATACGGACGTCGTGATACAGGGTGACGCGCGGGGCAAGCCAGCCGCCCTCGCCAATCACGCTGCGAGCGCCGATGAAGCAATGGGCGCCAATGGTCACGCCGGCCGCAATCCGTGCGCCGCTTTCGATGACCGCATAGGCGCCAACGCTGGCTGCCGGGTCGACGAACGCGTCCGCCGCCACCAGGGCAGTCGGGTGCACACCGACGGCAGCCTTGGGCTTGGGATCGAACAGATGGGAAATGCGGGCGTAAGCCAGGTACGGATCCGGCACCAGCAATGCATCGGCAGCATACCCTTCAGCGTCCGCCGGCTTGAGCAGCACGGCAGCGGCCTGGGTGGTCGCGAGGAATTTTCGGTACTGGGGATTAGCCAGAAAGCTGACCTGATCGGGACCGGCTTCCTGCAAGGTTGCCAGTCCCGTGATTTGCTTGTCCGCCGGGCCACGCAGGGTGGCACCGAGGAACTCGGCCAATTGGCCGAGTGTGATGGTCGCGGTCATTAACTTACTTCAGCTGATTCATGCGCTCGATAACCTGGCGAGTGACGTCGTATTGCGGCTTGACGTCAATCACGGCACCGCGCTCGAACACCAAGTCAAAGCCGCCTTTCTTGATAACTTCTTCTACCGCCTGGTCCAGCTTCGGCTTGAGTTGCTTAAGCATGTCGCGGTCAGCAACCGCCTTGGCTTCGTTCAGCTCTTTGGACTGAAACTGGAAGTCACGGGCCTTTTGCTTGAAGTCCAGTTCCAGACGCTCGCGCTCAGGCTGGGCCATCTTGTCGCCACCGGCAACCAGACGATCCTGAATGCCTTTGGCGCTGCTTTCCAGAGCCTTAAGTTTGGTCAGCTGAGGACCGAATTTTTTCTCTGCATCCACTGCGTACCGCTTGGCTGCGTCGGATTCGAGCAGGGCCATCTGGTAGTTCAGTACTGCGATTTTCATGTCAGCAAATGCCGGGCCTGCGATCAGAACCGTTGCCAGCAATGCCAATTGGGTCAACTTACGCACGATGTAACTCCTACAGAATCCGTTGTCGTTAGCAGTGATCAGACCCTTAGAAGGTCTGACCGAGAGAGAATTGGAAGACCTGGGTTTCGGTGCTGTCGTCCGGTTTCTTGACCGGCATCGCCAGGGCAAAACTCAACGGACCCAACGCAGTGACCCATGTCACGCCGACACCGACGGAGCTCGCAAGGCCGGACAGATCAGGGCCGTTGCATTGGACTTTTTGCCCGTCGAGCGTAGTTTTCTGCGAACCGCAGTTGGTGTTGAAGGTGTTACCCACGTCCCAGAACAACGAAGTCCGCAGAGAACGCTGGTCCTTGATGAACGGCAGCGGGAACAGGATTTCCGCACCGCCAGTGATCAGGACGTTACCACCGAACGGCAGCGGATCCTGATCCGGGTCAGCGATGGTTCCTGGCTTACCGCCGTTCGCAGGGCCACGACTTGGTGTACTGCGCGGACCGAGCGTGCTGTCCTTGAAACCACGAACCGAGTTGAAACCACCCGCGTAGTAGTTCTCATAGAACGGCAGACCGGATGTCGAGCCATAGCCATCACCATAACCCAGCTCCGAATGCAGACGCAGGGTGTAGTTGTTGGTGATCGGGTGAAACAGCTGACCGCGATAATCCAGCTTGTAGAACGACAGGTCGCTGCCCGGAATAGTGGTTTCCAGGGTCAGGCTCTGGGAGCTGCCGCGGGTCGGCAATGTGCCTTTGTTCAGCGTGGATTCCGACCAGCCGACCGATGCCTTGAAGTTGGTGAAGCTGTCTCCTTCCTTCTCAAGGAAATCAAAGATCTCATCGACGGTGTACTTACCGGTGCTGATTTCATCTTTCTGTACCGACAGGCCGAAGTTCAGGCGAGAGGTCTCGCTGATCGGGTAGCCCATATTGATACCGCCACCCAAGCTGTCGACCGAGTAGCTGGCGACGTCGACGTCGAGGTCGCTGTAGTCCGTCTTGCGGTAGAACGCGCTGTAACCAAGGCTTACACCGTCCGGCGTGAAGTACGGATCGACGTAGCTGAAGTTGTAGCGGGTCTGGTATTCGCTTTTGGTCAAACCAATGGTGACCTTGTTACCCGTACCCAGGAAGTTGTTCTGGCTGATGGAACCGCCAAGGATCAGACCGGCGCTCTGCGCAAAGCCGACACTGGCGGTAATCGAACCGGACGCCTGCTCTTCAACGGCGTAGTTCACGTCAACCTGATCGTCGGTGCCAGGCACCGCCGGGGTTTCAACGTTCACTTCCTTGAAGAAGCCCAGACGGTCAAGACGGGTCTTGGACTGGTCGATCAGGTACGTGGATGCCCAGCCGCCTTCCATCTGGCGCATTTCGCGACGCAGCACTTCGTCCGCTGTCTTGGTGTTGCCACGGAAGTTGATGCGGTTGACGTAAGCACGCTTGCCCGGGTCGACGACGAAAGTGATATCGACGGTGTGGTCTTCATCGTTAGGCGTCGGCACACCGTTGACGTTGGCGAAGGTGTAACCCTCGTTGCCCAGACGGCGGGTGATCAGCTCGGAGGTCGTGGTCATCACCTTGCGGGAGAACACCTGGCCCGGCTTGACCAGCAGCAGCGATTTAACCTGATCTTCAGGGACCTTGAGGTCACCGCTCAGCTTGACCGACTTGACGCTGTACTTCTCGCCTTCATGGATGTTGACGGTGATGTACACGCTTTTCTTGTCGGGCGTGATGGATACCTGGGTCGAGGCGATATCCATGTTGATATAGCCGCGGTCGAGGTAGTACGAACGCAGACGTTCCAGGTCGCCGGAGAGTTTCTCACGGGCGTACTTGTCGTCGTTCTTGAAGAAGGAAAGCCAGTTGGTGGTTTTCAGTTCGAACAGATCGACCAGATCGTCTTCAGGGAAGACCGAGTTACCCACCACGTTGATGTGCTGGATGGCGGCAACTGCGCCCTCGTTGATGTTGATCTTCAGACCCACACGGTTACGCGGCTGCGGCACGACTTCGGTGGCGACTTCTGCAGAGTAGCGGCCCTGGGCAACGTACTGACGTTGCAGCTCGTTGCGGACGCCTTCCAGCGTAGCGCGCTGGAAGATTTCGCCTTCGGCCAGACCCGACTGCTTCAGACCCTTCATCAGGTCCTCAGTGGTGATCGCTTTGTTGCCTTCGATCTCGATACTCGAGACCGACGGACGCTCGACAACTGTGATGACCAGGACGTTGCCGTCGCGGCCCAGCTGGATGTCCTGGAAAAATCCGGTTTTGAACAGCGCGCGAGTTGCGTCGACAAGACGCCCATCATCGGCCTGTTCACCCACGTTCAACGGCAGCGCGCCAAACACGCTGCCGGCGGAAACCCGCTGCAGACCGTTGACCCGGATATCGGAGATAGTGAAGGACTCGGCGTGAACTTCGGCGATCATCAGTACGGCAAGAACCGCAGTTAGCAGCAGACGTTTCATGAAGTCCTTTCTTATTCCAACTGGCAATAAACAAACTGCCGCAAAATGCGGCAGATTCACAATTCGGCGTAGCTTTTACAGTCGTCCCAGATCGTTGACCAGTGCGAGCAACATCACTCCAACCACCAGACTGATACCGATCTGAACCCCCCAGCCCTGCACCTTCTCTGACAGTGGTCGACCACGCGCCCACTCGATCAGATAAAACAGCAAGTGCCCCCCATCCAGCACGGGTATGGGCAGCAAATTGAGAACGCCCAGGCTTATGCTCAGATAAGCGAGGAAATTCAGGAAGTCACCTACGCCTGACTGGGCCGAAGCGCCCGCCACTTTAGCAATGGTTATCGGTCCGCTCAAGTTTTTTACCGAGAGCTCGCCGAACAACATTTTCTTCAGCGAATCGAGGGTCAGCACGCTCATGGTCCAGGTACGCCGCGCGCCTTCTGCGACGGCGGCTACAGGGCCATAGCTGACCTCGCGCAACATCTCCGGCGGCCAATCCACGCCTTTCACGCCGGCACCGAGATACCCGGTCGCCGCAGTGCCTTCGCCACGTGTCACCAGATCAACGGGCACCTCCAGCTGTGCGCCGTCACGCTCCACGCTGACTGAAATTCGCGTATCGGGATGGACACGAACCCAGTCAACGACCTTCTGCCATTCGTCGACAGGCTCTTTATTAAGAGCCAGCAGGCGGTCGCCGGTTTTCAGCCCGGCGGTTTGTGCGGGGCCTTTCGGGTCGAGTTCTGCTAAGACCGGCGGCAAGGCCGGACGCCACGGGCGAATACCCAGCGAACGAATCGGGTCCGGCTCGGCTGCGCCCCTGAGCCAGTCGTTGAGCACTAGCGAACGCGGGGTTTCCACGTCAGAACCCTGCTCGCGAACCTTCAACGCGATGCTGCCGCTCTCGCCCAGGCGACGCACCAGTTGCAGGTTCACACCCGCCCATCCGGTAACGGCCTCGCCATCAACCGAGACGATTTCCTGACCGGAACTGAGCCCGGCCTTCTCCGCAATACTGCCTGGCTCCACACCGCCCACGACAGGCCGAACCTGCTGGCTGCCCAGCATGGCGAGTACCCAGAAAAATACAATCGCCAGCAAAAAGTTGGCGACCGGGCCGGCAATCACAATGGCGATGCGCTGATAAACCGACTTGCGGTTAAAGGACTGGTCAGCCAGCTCGGGGGGAACGTCGCCCTCCCGTTCGTCGAGCATTTTCACGTAGCCGCCGAGGGGAATCGCCGCCACGACATATTCGGTGCCCTTGCGATCACTCCAGCGCAGCAGCGGCATGCCGAAGCCCACCGAGAAACGCAGGACCTTGACGCCACAGCGACGCGCCACCCAGAAGTGACCGAACTCGTGAAACGTCACCAGCACGCCCAGCGCAACCAGGGTGCCGACAATCATATATAGCGCGCTCATCGCTGCTCTCCGGGTACCGATCTAGCGGTGCGTTGAAGCCCACATTGCATGCAAATCATCAAAAACACGACTGCCTGAACCGACCGCCTAGCGACCATTGCGACCGAGCCACTGCTCGGACAACGCGCGGGCACGTGCGTCGATCTTGAACACTGTCTCCAGCTCGGACACGGCGACGACAGGCTCAAGGTTCAGAACTTCGTCGATCATACTCGCGATTTCCGGGTAGCGAATGCGCTTGTCCAGAAACGCAGCGACCGCGACTTCATTGGCCGCGTTCAGAACCGCAGGCGCACTGTCACCCGCCTCGGCAGCTTGCCGCGCCAGACGCAGGCATGGGAAGCGCACTTCGTCCGGTGCTTCGAAGTCCAGTCGCGCGATGCTGAACAGATCCAGCGGCGCGACGCCCGAGTCGATGCGCTCGGGCCAGGCCAGCGCGTGGGCAATCGGCGTGCGCATGTCGGGATTACCCAACTGCGCCAGCACCGAGCCGTCGACGTAATCGACCATTGAATGGATCACGCTCTGAGGGTGAATCACCACCTCGATCCGCGCAGGCGTCGTATCGAACAGCCAGCAGGCTTCGATCAGCTCGAGGCCCTTGTTCATCATGCTGGCGGAATCGACGGATATCTTGCGGCCCATGGACCAGTTCGGATGGGCACAGGCCTGATCCGGGGAGACGTGCTCCAGCTCGGCGAGCGGTGTCTGACGGAACGGGCCACCAGATGCCGTCAGCAGAATGCGTCTGACGCCGACCTTCTCGAGACCGCTTTCGTAATCACGGGGCAGGCACTGGAAGATCGCGTTGTGCTCGCTGTCGAGCGGCAGCAGTACCGTGCCGCTGCGGCGAACAGCCTGCATGAAAAGGGCGCCGGACATGACCAGCGCTTCCTTGTTGGCCAGCAGGACTTTCTTGCCCGCCTCAACAGCGGCCAGGGTCGGGCGCAAACCGGCGGCGCCGACAATGGCGGCCAGCACGGTATCCACCAGAGGGTGCGCAGACACTTCACAGAGCCCGCCCTCCCCTACCAGCACGCGAGTATCGAGACCGGCCGCGCGCAAGTCGTCCTGCAACTGGCGGGCGGCCGCCGTCGTCGGCACAACGGCAAACTGCGGGGTATGACGAACGCACAACGCCAACAGCTCGGCCAGGCGCGTGTAACCCGTCAGGGCAAACACTTGATAACGCGACGGATGCCGCGCGATGACATCGAGCGTGCTCAAACCCACCGAGCCCGTCGCGCCCAGCACGGTAATGAGCTGAGGCGTACTCACATCACGCCCCAGTCTTTAGCAGCCCAGAGCAGCAAGGCGAACACCGGAATGGCGGCAGTCAGGCTGTCGATGCGATCCAGCACACCACCATGGCCCGGGAGCAGGTTGCTGCTGTCCTTGACCCCGGATTTGCGCTTGAACATGCTCTCGGTGAGATCACCGACGACCGAGATCAGCACGACAATCGCCGCACATACCAACGCGAAGATGATTTCACCCAGCGACCAGCCGCGGTAGACACCCACCACCGCAGTGATCACCAGACACGCCGCCAGACCACCATAAAGGCCTTCCCAGCTTTTACCCGGGCTGACTTTCGGCGCCAGCTTGCGCTTGCCGAATGCCTTGCCGGAGAAGTAGGCGCCAATGTCGGCGCCCCATACCAGAATCATCACCGACAGGATCAGCCAGTTGCCCAACGGCATTTGCTTGATCAATACCAGACCCTGCCAGGCCGGCAGCAGTATCAGCAAACCGATCAGCAGTTTGCAGAGGGCACTGGACCAGTGCTCGCTGGACTCGGGATAGGTGAGCACCAGCCAGGTTGCCACCAGCCACCAGATCAGCGCCGCCACCAGTAACCAGGGCGCGAGGTCCGGCAGCAGATACAACAGAAACAACAGCGCAGCGACCACCACAGCGTACAGAACGCGGGCCGATTGCGCTTCGAAGCCGGAAAGTCGCGCCCATTCCCAGGCGCCGAGCACGACGACCGCGCCGATGAACAACGCGAAGCTGCCGCCTGCCAGCAGGAAGAAGCCGCACAGGGCCAGCGGCGCAAGGATCAGCGCAGTGATGATTCGTTGTTTGAGCATTAAGCGCGGGCTCCAGCTTCTACCTGCTCGCTGGTTTTCCCGAAGCGGCGTTGGCGAGAAGCGAAATCGGCCAGCGCAGTGCGCATGGCATCGTGTTTGAAGTCCGGCCAGAACAGGTCGGAGAAATACAGCTCGGCATAGGCCAGCTGCCAGAGCAGGAAATTGCTGATGCGGTGCTCGCCGCCCGTGCGGATACACAGGTCGGGCAACGGCAGGTCGCCAGTGGACAGGCAGGTCTGCAGCAGTTCCGGCGTGATGTCGTCCGGCCGCAGATGGCCTGCCTGAACTTCGCGGGCCAGCCGCTGGGCAGCCTGAGCGATATCCCACTGACCGCCGTAGTTGGCGGCGATCTGCAGAACGAAGCGGCTGTTTTCAGCCGTGCGCTGCTCGGCTTCGCGGATGGCGGCCTGCAGCTCGGGATGAAACCGCGAACGGTCGCCGATGATGCGCAGGCTGATGCCGTTCTCGTTCAGGCGCTTGGTCTCGCGACGCAGCGCCGTGAAAAACAATTCCATCAGCGCGCCGACTTCATCCGCCGGGCGTTGCCAGTTCTCGCTGGAAAACGCGAACAAGGTCAGCACCTCGACCTTGGCCTCGGCGCAGACTTCAATCACCGCACGAACAGCGTCGACCCCGGCCTTGTGGCCTGCTACACCGGGCAGCAGGCGCTTCTTGGCCCAGCGGTTGTTCCCATCCATGATGATCGCGACATGACGCGGCACCGATGCCGGCGCAGCCAGCTTTGTCTTATCCATGAAAGCTTCCCGGCCCTTATACGGCCATCAGGTCCGCTTCTTTGGACTTGGTCGCGGCGTCGATGTCCGCCTCAGCCTTGTCCGTCAGCTTCTGGATGTCGGCAGCGGCGCGGCGCTCTTCGTCTTCGCTGATTTCCTTGTCCTTGACCAGCTTCTTCAGTTCACCCAAAGCGTCACGGCGGATGTTGCGCACGGCAACGCGGGCGTCTTCGGCAGCGCTGCGAGCCTGCTTGGTGAAGCCCTTGCGGGTCTCTTCCGTCAAGGCAGGCATGGAGATCAACAGCATCTCGCCCAGGTTGGTCGGGTTGAGGTTCAGGCCAGCACTCTGAATGGCCTTGTCGACCGCAGAAAGCATGTTGCGCTCGAACGCCACGACCTGCAGCGTACGGGAATCCTTCACGGTGACGTTGGCGACGCCGCTCAGCGGGGTGTCGGAGCCGTAGTACGGCACCATGACACTGCCGAGAATGCTCGGGTGCGCCTTGCCGGTACGGATCTGGCCGAATGCATGGGCCAGGGACTCAAGGGATTTTTTCATCCGCTCTTGAGCGTCTTTCTTGATTTCGTTGATCATTGTTCGCCTTCCTCGATCAAAGTACCTTCCGCGCCGCCATGCACAATGTTCAGCAGGGCGCCGGGCTTGTTCATATTGAAGACACGCAGTGGCATCTTGTGGTCACGACACAGACAGATGGCTGTCAGATCCATTACACCCAGCTTGCGATCCAGCACTTCGTCATAGGTCAGACGATCGAACTTCTCGGCATGCGGGTCCTTGAATGGATCGGCAGTGTACACACCATCGACCTTGGTTGCTTTCAGCACGACATCGGCGTCGATCTCGATTGCGCGCAGGCACGCTGCCGAATCCGTGGTGAAGAACGGATTGCCGGTACCGGCCGCGAAGATCACGACTTCCTTGGCATTCAGGTGACGCATGGCCTTGCGACGGTCGTAGTGATCGGTCACACCCACCATGGAAATGGCTGACATCACGATGGCCGAGATGTTGGCCCGCTCCAGCGCGTCACGCATGGCCAGCGCATTCATCACGGTGGCCAGCATGCCCATGTGGTCACCCGTGACCCGGTCCATGCCGGCCGCGCTCAGCGCTGCGCCGCGGAACAGGTTACCGCCGCCGATGACCAGACCGACCTGAACACCGATGCCGACCAGCTGACCGACTTCCAGCGCCATGCGATCCAGCACCTTGGGGTCGATGCCGAACTCTTCCGACCCCATCAGGGCCTCGCCGCTGAGCTTGAGTAGAATGCGTTTATAGCGAGCTTGATAGCCACTGCCCTGCTGAGCCATTGCGAATCTCTCCTGCGGCGTTTGAAAAAAATCGTTCGAGTTGCGGGCCGTTTTCGGCCTGCGCTAACTCTAGGTCACTGCTTCAGGGAAATGCAGCCTCGTAGGCCCAGCCCCCTGCAAAAACAAATTCAGTGCAGCAATAACAATTCCGCGTACCGCTTTGACAAAGAGGCTGCGCGCGTTAGCGGGCAGCCTCTTCGGGGCGACAGTTGGAAAACCGTCTTATTGCTTGCTTGCAGCTACTTGAGCAGCGACTTCTTCAGCGAAGTTGTCGACTGGCTTCTCGATGCCTTCGCCTACTTTGAAGTAGGTGAAGGAAACGATTTCAGCGCCGGCTTTCTTGGCCAGTTCACCGACCTTGATTTCCGGGTTCTTGACGAACGCTTGCTCAACCAGGCTGGCTTCAGCCAGGAACTTGCTGATACGACCGCCAACCATCTTCTCGGCGATTTCAGCAGGCTTGCCTTTCAGCTTGTCTTCGTTCAACTGCATGAAGACATTCTTCTCGCGCTCGATCGCTTCTGGCGAAACGTCCGACGGCAGCAGGAACTCAGGGTTGGTCGCTGCTACGTGCATGGCGATGTCTTTCGCCAGCTCTGCATCGCCGCCCTTGAGGACGACAACCACGCCGATCTTGTTGCCGTGCAGGTACGAACCCAGCACGTCGCCTTCGATGCGCGCCAGACGACGGATGTTGACGTTCTCGCCAACCTTGCCGACCAGCACCAGACGATCAGCTTCCATCGCTTCAACCAGAGGTTCAACGGTGGTCAGCTTGTCAGCGAAGGCTTTCTCGACGCTCTTGGCGACGAATGCCTTGAAGTCGTCCTGCAGAGCCAGGAAGTCGGTCTGGGAGTTGACTTCGATCAGGACAGCAGCTTTGCCGTCGTCCTTGATGGAGATGGCGCCTTCAGCAGCAACGTTGCCTGCTTTCTTGGCTGCCTTGATTGCGCCCGAAGCACGCATATCGTCGATGGCTTTTTCGATGTCGCCGCCAGCCTTGGTCAAGGCCTTTTTGCAATCCATCATGCCTTCGCCGGTACGCTCGCGCAGTTCTTTGACCAACGCTGCAGTAATCTCTGCCATTTCAAAATCCTCTTGGATAGGTCTTCAACCATTCCACCCGCAAGACGGGCGTTCAAATTCTTGAAAATCCATGGTGACTGCTGCACATGACAATAAGATCGATGGCAACGTCAGATGGTTTTCGAGGTGGCAAAAAGGGGGCCAAGCCCCCTTTTTGCGTACTGAGTCAACGCCAGGCGTTTGTTACTCAGCCTTCAACAGTTGCCGCTGGAGCTTCTTCAGCGTAAACGTCGGTGCCGCCAGCATTGTTGTTGCGACCACGGATCACAGCGTCAGCCATCGAACCCATGTACAACTGGATGGCGCGGATTGCGTCGTCGTTGCCCGGGATGATGTAGTCAACGCCTTCAGGGCTGCTGTTGGTGTCGACAACGCCGATGACCGGGATACCCAGCTTGTTGGCTTCGGTGATCGCGATGCGCTCGTGATCAACGTCGATAACGAACAGAGCGTCTGGCAGACCGCCCATGTCCTTGATACCACCCAGGCTACGATCCAGCTTTTCCAGATCGCGAGTGCGCATCAGCGCCTCTTTCTTGGTCAGCTTGGTGAAAGTGCCGTCTTCTGCCTGGATTTCAAGATCACGCAAACGCTTGATGGAAGCGCGGATGGTCTTGAAGTTGGTCAGCATGCCGCCCAACCAGCGGTGATCGACGTACGGCGAACCGCAACGTGCTGCTTCTTCAGCGACGATCTTGCCAGCGGAACGCTTGGTGCCGACGAACAGGATCTTGTTTTTGCCCTGAGCCAGGCGCTCAACGAAAGTCAGAGCTTCGTTGAACATAGGCAGGGTTTTTTCAAGGTTGATGATGTGGATCTTGTTGCGCGCGCCGAAAATGTATTTACCCATTTTCGGGTTCCAGTAACGGGTCTGGTGACCGAAGTGCACACCGGCCTTCAGCATATCGCGCATGTTGACTTGGGACA
Organism: Pseudomonas sp. W2-17; assembly: GCF_041060445.1. Classification (NCBI taxonomy): domain Bacteria; kingdom Pseudomonadati; phylum Pseudomonadota; class Gammaproteobacteria; order Pseudomonadales; family Pseudomonadaceae; genus Pseudomonas; species Pseudomonas sp. W2-17. The sequence continues at coordinate 81,938 of NZ_JAUFNS010000003.1, forward strand.
TGATAGTTCCTTGATAAGTCGGGTTAGGCCTCCACGTATCCCAATGACCAACCAGCGGCTTGAGCCGAAGGCACCCAGGTCATCGTGTCGACACGTGTGTGGGTTAGAGCTTTCGGGGCAGACCCCGTAAAGCGGCGCATTTTATATCACAAAAGACTGGATAACGGAACTCGAAATAAGAGCCTGTTTTTCCGACGCTTTTGTCCTCCTCGCGCAAGCGGTCAGGCACCCTGCCCGCCACGATCGGGGACGGGATGATAACCCGCCTGACGACGGTCTGGTAGAATCGCGTTTTTTCCGTATCAAGCCGTGGCCCCGCCGCGCCGAGAGAGCCTGTTTAATGACCGTGACACTGAAAACCCCCGAAGACATCGAAAAGATGCGCATTGCCGGCCGCCTGGCTGCGGACGTGCTGGAAATGATCGGTGACTATGTAAAGCCTGGCGTGACCACCGATGAACTGGACCGCATCTGCCACGACTACATCGTCAACGAGCAGAAGGCCATTCCGGCGCCGCTGAATTACAAGGGTTTCCCTAAATCGATCTGCACCTCGATCAACCACGTGGTCTGCCACGGCATCCCGAACGAGAAGCCGCTGAAGAATGGTGACGTGCTGAACATCGACGTGACCGTCATCAAGGACGGCTACCACGGCGACACCAGCAAGATGTTCCACGTAGGCCAGGTGCCCGAATGGGCCGAGCGTCTGTCCCGCGTCACCCAGGAATGCCTTTATAAAGGCATCGAAGTGGTCAAGCCCGGCGCGCATTTGGGCGATATCGGCGAAGTGATCCAGAAGCATGCAGAGAAGAACGGCTTCTCGGTCGTCCGCGAATACTGCGGCCACGGCATCGGCAAGGTCTTCCATGAAGAGCCACAAGTGCTGCACTACGGCAAGGCCGGGCACGGTATGGAGCTGAAAGAAGGCATGACCTTCACCATCGAGCCGATGATCAACCAGGGCAAGGCCGACACGCGCCTGCTGGGCGACGGCTGGACAGCCATCACCAAGGACCGCAAGCTGTCGGCGCAGTGGGAGCACACCATTCTGGTGACCGCGACCGGTTATGAGATCTTCACCCTGCGCAGCGATGACACCATCGCCCGCACCTCGGCCTGATCGCGAAGTCACCCGCGATCAAAGCCGGTACAGCCAGCACGGTCGGTTTAGCACGGTCGGTATAGATAGAAGGAAAGCAGTTCGATGCCGCAGGTGGACCCAGATTTGTTCGATCGCGGCCAGTTTCAGGCCGAGCTGGCACTGAAGGCCAGCCCCATACCCGCCTTCAAGAAAGCCATCCGTCAGGCGCGCGAAGTGCTGGACGGACGCTTCAAGTCCGGCCGGGAAATTCGCCGGCTGATCGAAGACCGTGCCTGGTTTGTCGATAACATCCTGCAGCAGGCCTGGGATCAGTTCGACTGGAGCGAAGACGCCGACATCGCCTTGCTGGCGGTCGGCGGCTACGGTCGCGGCGAACTGCACCCCTACTCCGACATCGATCTGCTGATCCTGCTGGACAGCGCCGACCATGAAGTTTTCCGCGATTCCATCGAGCGCTTTCTGACGCTGCTGTGGGACATCGGCCTGGAAGTCGGTCAGAGCGTGCGCTCGGTGGACGAATGCGCCACCGAGGCCCGCGCCGATCTGACCGTCATCACGAATTTGATGGAGAGCCGCACGATTGCCGGTCCCGAGCGACTGCGTCAGCGCATGCTCGCCGTCACCAGCACCCGCGAAATGTGGCCGAGCAAAGAGTTCTTCCTGGCCAAACGCGCCGAGCAGAAGAACCGCCATCACAAGTATTTCGACACCGAATACAACCTCGAGCCCAACGTCAAAGGCTCGCCCGGTGGGCTGCGCGATATTCAGACCATTCTCTGGGTTGCCCGTCGCCAGTACGGCACGCTGAATCTGCACGCACTGGCCGACGAGGGCTTTCTGCTGGAGAGCGAAAACGCGCTGCTGGCGTCCTCCCAGGAGTTTCTCTGGAAGGTCCGTTACGCGCTGCACATGCTCGCCGGGCGTTCCGAAGACCGTCTGCTGTTCGATTACCAGACCAGTATCGCGCGCCTGCTGGGCTACGAAGACAGCGACGCCAAGCTGGCCATTGAACGCTTCATGCAGAAGTACTACCGGGTGGTCATGAGCATCGCGCAGCTCAGCGACCTGATCATTCAGCACTTCGAAGAAGTCATCCTGGCGGACGACGAAGGCACGGTCACCGAGACCATCAACTCGCGCTTCCAGCTGCATGACGGTTACATCGAAGCGACCCATCCAAACGTTTTCAAGCGTACGCCCTTCGCGATGATCGAGATCTTCGTGCTGATGGCGCAGCGCCCGGAAATAAAAGGCGTGCGGGCCGACACCATCCGGCTGCTGCGGGAACACCGCTACCTGATCAACGACGATTTCCGCAACGATATCCGCAACACCAGCCTGTTCATCGAGCTGTTCAAATGCGAGATCGGCATCCATCGCAATCTGCGGCGGATGAACCGCTACGGCATTCTCGGCCTGTACCTGCCGGAGTTCGGCCATATCGTCGGGCAGATGCAGCACGACCTGTTCCACATCTACACGGTCGATGCCCACACGCTGAACCTGATCAAGCACCTGCGTAAGCTGCAATACACGCAGGTGTCAGAGAAATTCCCGCTGGCCAGCAAGCTCATGGCCAAACTGCCCAAGCCGGAGCTCATTTATCTGGCCGGGCTTTACCACGACATCGGCAAGGGCCGCGGCGGCGATCACTCGGAACTGGGCGCGGTGGATGCCGAAGCGTTTGGCATTCGTCATCACCTGCCCAATTGGGACACCCAGCTGATTGTCTGGCTGGTGCAGAACCATCTGGTGATGTCGACCACCGCCCAGCGCAAGGACTTGTCCGATCCGCAGGTGATTCACGACTTCGCCCAGTTCGTTGGCGATGAAGTGCACTTGGATTACCTCTATGTGCTGACCATCGCCGACATCAACGCGACCAATCCGACGCTGTGGAACTCGTGGCGGGCCAGCCTGTTGCGCCAGCTGTACACCGAGACCAAGCGCGCGCTCAAGCGTGGGCTGGAGAACCCGGTCGACCGCGAGGAGCAGATCCGTCGCACGCAAAGTGCCGCCCTGGATATTCTGGTGCGCAGCGGCACCGATCCCGACGACGTCGAGCAACTGTGGTCGCAACTGGGTGATGACTATTTCCTGCGTCACACCGCCGGCGACGTGGCCTGGCACAGCGACGCGATTTTGCAGCAGCCAGCCGATGGCGGCCCGTTGGTGCTGATCAAGGAAACCACCCAGCGCGAGTTCGAAGGCGGCACGCAGATCTTCATTTATGCGCCCGACCAGCACGATTTCTTCGCCGTGACTGTGGCGGCGATGGACCAGCTGAACCTGAACATCCACGACGCCCGGGTCATCACGTCCACCAGCCAGTTCACCCTCGACACCTACATTGTGCTCGACAGCGAAGGCGGTTCGATCGGTGACAATCCGGAGCGCATCAAGGCCATTCGCGAAGGCCTGACCGAGGCGCTGCGCAACCCCGACGATTACCCGACCATCATCAAGCGCCGCGTACCGCGTCAGCTCAAGCACTTTGCCTTCGCGCCCGTGGTGACGATTTCCAACGACGCGCAACGGCCGGTCACGGTGCTGGAACTCAGTGCGCCGGATCGACCCGGGTTGCTGGCGCGACTGGGCAAGATCTTCCTGGAGTTCGATCTGTCGTTGCAGAACGCCAAGATCGCTACGTTGGGCGAGCGCGTGGAAGACGTTTTCTTCCTGACTGATGAAAACCACCAGCCGCTGTCCGACCCACAACTGTGCCGGCGCCTGCAGGATGAAATCGTCGAGCAGCTCAGCGTCAATCCCGAGCCCGGCAGCGAGTTGCGCATCAGCATTTGAATCCGCCAGGACGGCACGACTTAACGACTTGATTCAACGGCGCCCTGCCACATCGTGAACACGAGTGCGGGCGCCCAGCCTTGAGAACGATTCGACATGAATAACGCCCTGCAGCAGCTTCAGCCCTACCCTTTCGAGAAACTTCGTGCGTTGCTCGGTGCCGTTACGCCGAATCCGAACAAACGTCCGATCGCCCTGTCGATCGGCGAACCCAAGCACAAATCGCCGGAGTTCGTCGCCAAGGCGCTGGCAGACAACCTTGACCAGATGGCGGTCTACCCGACCACGGCCGGGATTCCTGCGTTGCGTGAAGCCATCGCCACATGGTGCGAGCGCCGTTTCAGCGTGCCTGCCGGCTGGCTGGATGCAGCGAAACACTTGCTGCCCGTCAACGGCACCCGTGAGGCGCTGTTCGCCTTCACCCAGACGGTCGTCAACCGCGCTGACAACGGTCTGGTGGTCAGTCCCAACCCGTTTTACCAAATCTATGAAGGCGCGGCGTTTCTGGCCGGTGCCACCCCGCACTATCTGCCGTGCCTTCCCGAGCACGGTTTCAACCCGGATTTCGACGCGGTCAGCGCTGACGTCTGGGACCGCTGCCAGATTCTGTTCCTGTGCTCGCCGGGCAACCCGACGGGTGCGCTGATCCCGGTGGAAACCCTGAAGAAGCTCATCGTCCTGGCCGACAAGCACGATTTCGTGATCGCCGCGGACGAGTGCTATAGCGAGTTGTATTTCGACGAAGCGACCCCGCCGCCCGGCCTGCTCAGCGCCTGCGCCGAACTGGGTCGTCTGGATTTCAAGCGCTGCGTGGTCTTTCACAGCCTGTCCAAGCGCTCGAACCTGCCGGGCCTGCGCTCGGGTTTCGTCGCCGGCGATGCCGAGATTCTCAAGGCGTTTCTGCTCTACCGCACCTACCACGGCTGCGCGATGCCGGTGCAGACGCAACTGGCGAGCATCGCGGCCTGGAGCGATGAAGAACACGTGCGCGCCAACCGCACGCTGTACCGGGAAAAGTTTGACGCCGTGCTGGAAATCCTCAGCCCGGTCATGGACGTGCAACACCCGGACGGCGGTTTCTATCTGTGGCCCAGCGTCGGGACTGATGACGCGGCGTTCTGCCGGGATCTGTTCGTCACCCAGCACGTGACGGTGGTGCCAGGCTCCTACCTGTCCCGCGAGGTCGACGGCTTCAATCCCGGTGCCGGTCGCGTGCGCATGGCACTGGTTGCACCGCTGGCCGAGTGCATCGAAGCCGCGCAGCGCATCCGGGATTTCGTGACGAGCCGGTGATACCTGGCGCACTGAGGCCAGCCTGCAGCTTCAGTGCGCCAGCCCCAGATTGGCTTCGTTCAAATCGAGTTCTGCCAGCACCAGCCGCAGCACGTCATCGCCGATCTGGTGATGGCGGTGCAGGTCGTACAGCTTCAGGCGCTGAGCACGCAGGGCGTTAAGGCGCATGCGTTTCTCCAGTTGATCCATCTGGAACGCCAGGGCCTGAGCCTCGGCGGTGTCATTGAAGATATCCAGACGCTGGCGGTATTCGGACATGATCCGCGCCTTCACTTCCATGGCGAGCACCGCCTGCGCGGCGTCGGGCGAATCCGTCGCTGCCGGGATCGCCTCGTTCTCCAGTGTCTGAATGGCCGCCTGAGCCGTGCGCTTCCAGGCGTCCCGCACTTCGCGCTTCATGCGCATGTCCGGTTCACTGACCTGCCCACGCAGGAGCAGCGGCAAGCCAATGCTCGCCGACACCAGCGACAGCAGAATCACCCCGGCGGCAATGAAAATCAGCAAGTCCCGCTCGGGAAATTCGACGCCGGCGCTGATCAGCATCGGCACCGACAACGTACCCGCGAGCGTGACAGCACCGCGCACTCCGCCCACGGTCAGCAGCAATGACGAACGGGTCGACAGATCCAGTGTGCCGTCGCCCCTGCCGCGCCACCGCCGGATCTGGATCATCAGCCGCCAGACACTCTGCACCCAGATGTAACGCAACACCGCCAGCACGACGAAAATCGCCAGCACATCAAGGCACCGCCACAACAGGGTCGGCCACAGCGTGGCTTCGTGGTGGGTGACGGCGGTGATGATGTCCGGCAACTGCAAGCCCAGCAGCAGAAAGATCAGGCCGTTGAACGCAAATTCCAACAGGGTCCACACGCTGCGATTGAGCAATCGGGTGCTGGTCTGGCGCGGCAGCAGATCGACCCAGCTTTGCATCATCCCCGCCGCCACCGCCGAGAGGATACCGGACAGCTCAAGGCGCTCGGCCAGCACGTAAGCGGCGAACGGCAGGAGCAACATGAAGACGACGTGGGTTGCTGGATCATCCCAGCCCCGGGTGATCATCCAGCTGCGCAGACGCCCCACCACCCAACTCAGCGCAACGCCAACGGCCAGACCGCCGCAGGCGACCAGCACAAAATTCAGGCTGGCATCGGTCAGGGAAAACACCCCGGTAATGGCGGCTGCCAGCGCGAACTTGAAAGTGACCAGGCCGGTCGCGTCATTCATCAATGCTTCGCCCTGGAGCATGCGCATGATCGGCGCGGGCAGCCGGTCCTGGGCGATGGCCGAGACCGCCACGGCGTCCGTCGGTGACAGCACTGCCGCCAACGCAAAGGCGACGGGCAAGGGAATGGAAGGCAGCAGCCAGTGGATGAAGTAACCGGCGCCGATCACCGTAAAAATCACCAGCCCGACCGCGAGGGTCAGAATCGCGCCGCGATAGCGCCAGAGGTCGCGCTTGGGCATCCGCCAGCCATCGGAAAACAACAGCGGCGGCAGGAACAGAAACAGGAACAGCTCAGGGTCGAGCGCCACGTGCAGGCCCAGGGTCGGCCAGGCCAGCAAGGCGCCCGCGGCGATCTGCACCAGCGGCAACGGCAGCGGAATCACCCGGGCCAGCAATCGCGAGACACCTACCAGCGTCAACAAGATAAGGACGGTATAGGCTGTTTGCATTGCGTGTTTCCCCAAGCGTGTGACACATGACTGACATCGGCAACAGACCCGATGCGTCCGGCAAAGTGCCCATCTTCGCGGCTGCGATGGTCATGGGGTGTTGATACATCAGTCGTGGTCGGCCGGCGTCGCCAGCGTTCATCGCCCGTAAACCTGTCTCAAATGGACAAAGCGTCGGCGCGCCGCGCTTACCCGGCGTGTACGTGGCATAATCCTCCACCGTTTTTTTCAACCGTCCCGAAAGGAGCAGGCCCATGGCCAAGGAAACCCACACGATGCACCTGTTTGGGATCAAGGCGTGCGACACGATGAAAAAGGCGCGCACCTGGCTCGATGAAAAATCGGTGAATTACGATTTCCACGACTACAAGACCCAAGGCATCGATCGCGACCACCTGACCCGTTGGTGCAACGAGCATGGCTGGCAGACGGTACTCAACCGCGCCGGCACGACCTTTCGCAAACTGGACGAGGCGCAGAAAGCCGAACTCGATCAGGAAAAGGCCATTGAGCTGATGCTCGCTCAGCCCTCGATGATCAAGCGCCCGGTGCTGGATCTTGGCGACAAAACCCTGATTGGCTTCAAACCCGAACTGTACGCTGCGGCTATCGCCTGATTGAGATAGCCCTAAATAACGAGGTATCTGCATGTCCACTTCTCTGTTCAGCCTGGCCTTTGGCGTTGGCACACAAAACCGTCAAGGCACCTGGCTGGAAGTTTTCTACGCCCTGCCACTGCTCAACCCGTCGGCTGAAATCGTCGCCGCCATCGCGCCGATCCTGGGCTACACCGGTGGCAATCAGGCCATCGCATTCAACACTGATCTGTCCTCGCGTCTGGCCAATGCCCTCAAAGGCGTCGACGACGCCCAGGCCGCGCTGCTGACCCGACTGGCCGAGAGCCACAACCCGCTGGTTGCCACGCTGCTGGCCGAAGACACCGCCCTGACCTCCACTCCCGAGGCTTACCTCAAGCTGCATCTGCTGTCCCATCGTCTGGTCAAGCCCCACGGTTTGAGCCTGGCCGGCGTGTTCCCGCTGCTGCCGAACGTCGCATGGACCAGCCAGGGCGCCATCGACCTGGGCGAACTGGCCGAGCGTCAGCTGGAAGCCCGCCTGAAAGGCCATTTTCTAGAAGTCTTCTCGGTGGACAAATTCCCGAAAATGACCGACTACGTCGTGCCGGCGGGTGTGCGCATCGCTGACACCGCGCGCGTGCGTCTGGGCGCCTACATTGGCGAAGGCACCACCGTGATGCACGAAGGTTTCGTCAACTTCAACGGCGGCACCGAAGGCCCGGGCATGATCGAAGGTCGCGTGTCGGCTGGCGTGTTCGTCGGCAAGGGTTCGGACCTGGGCGGCGGTTGCTCGACCATGGGCACGCTGTCGGGCGGCGGCAACATGGTGATCAAGGTCGGCGAAGGCTGCCTGATCGGCGCGAACGCCGGCATCGGCATTCCGTTGGGCGATCGCAACACCGTTGAAGCCGGTCTGTACGTTACCGCCGGCACCAAAGTGGCGCTGCTGGACGACAAGAACGAGTTGGTCAAGGTCGTCAAGGCCCGTGAGCTGGCCGGTCAACCGGACCTGCTGTTCCGTCGCAACTCGCAGACCGGCGCCGTGGAATGCAAATCCCACAAGTCGGCCATCGAGCTGAACGAAGCGCTGCACGCTCACAACTGATCGATGCTGCGTGCGGGTTCGGTATCCCTCGGGGTACCGAACCCGCCTCAACGAGCGTGACTGATATGCCCCTCATTTCTCCCTGGCGCGCTGACTTTCCGGCCATCGACGCCCTGCAACGGCAAGGCCAGACCTACCTGGACAGCGCCGCCACCGCACAAAAGCCCCATGCCCTGATCGACGCGACGGTGCATTACTACGCCAACGGCGCAGCGAATGTGCATCGCGCCCAGCACCTGCCGGGCGCCATGGCGACTCAGGCCTTCGAGGACACGCGGCGCAAGGCCGGCGAATGGCTGAATGCCGGAGCGTCCGGGCAGATCGTTTTCACCCACGGCGCCACGTCCGCCTTCAACTTGCTCGCTTATGGCCTGGAGCGCGTGTTTCAGGCCGGCGACGAGATTGTCATCAGCGCGCTGGAGCATCACGCCAATCTGTTGCCTTGGCAGCAACTGGCCCTGCGTCGCAATCTGAAGCTGGTGGTGCTGCCCATCACCGAGGCCGGCGTGATTGATGTCGAGGCCGCCGCCGAGCTGATTACTCCCCGCACCCGTTTGCTGGCGGTCAGCCAGTTGTCCAACGTGCTCGGCACCTGGCAGCCGGTTCGGCAACTGGTCGCGCTGGCCCAGGCCCATGGCGCGCTGACGGTGATTGATGGCGCCCAAGGTGTCGTCCATGGCCGACACGATGTGCAGGACATTGGCTGCGACTTCTATGTGTTTTCCAGCCATAAGCTCTATGGCCCGGATGGCGTGGGCGTGCTGTTCGGGCGACATGACGCATTGGCGCAGTTGCAGCATTGGCAGTTCGGCGGCGAGATGGTCCTGCAGACCGGTTATCAGACGGCAACTTTTCGCCCCGCGCCGCTGGGATTTGAAGCGGGCACGCCGCCCATCAGCGCGGTGATCGGCCTCGGCGCCACCCTGGATTACCTCAACGGTCTCAATCAGTCAGCCGTCGCCGAATACGAAGCGCGCCTGCATGAGCGGTTGCGCGCCGGGTTGATGCTGCGCGACGGCGTGCAGGTGCTGGGCGACCCCCATGTGGCGCTGGTGAGTTTCGTGGTCGAGGGCGTGCATAACGCCGATCTTGCGCACCTGCTGACCGAACAAGGCGTTGCCGTTCGCGCCGGTCACCACTGCGCCATCCCGTTGATCAGTGGTTTGGGCCTCTCCGGCGCTATCCGCGTGTCGCTGGGGCTGTACAACGATTCCGAGGACCTGGAGCGGTTTTTCACTGCACTGGATCAAGCGCTGGAGTTGTTGCGATGAGCCTGCCGACCGATGCCCGCACGGCGCTGGAAACCTTCAACGGGTCACTGAGCTGGGAGCAGCGCGCACGATTGCTGATGCAATGGGGCGACCGCCTTCCCCCCATGAGCGACGATGAAAAGACCGACGAGCATCTGGTGGACGGCTGCGAGAGCAAGGTCTGGCTGGTGGGCGACGTGATCGACGCTCACTGGCAGTTCCGCGCCGCCAGTGACGCGCGTTTGATTCGGGGTCTGGTGGCGTTGCTGCTGGCCCGGGTCAACGGCCTGTCGTTGCAAGCACTGCAGCAGGTGGATCTGGTTGAGTGGTTCACGCAGCTGGGCTTGAGCCGTCAGCTGTCGGCATCCCGCAGCAACGGGCTGAATGCGGTGCTTCAGAAGATGCGGCAGCTCGCACGGTAGAAATTCCCCTTCGTCCAGGCGCCGCGCTGTTGCCCGGCAAACATGGGACCTGTGGGAGCGAGCTTGCTCGCGAAAGCGTTCTTTCAACCACTGGATATTTAGTGGATGTACCGGCCTCTTCGCGAGCAAGCTCGCTCCCACAATGGGTCCCGAGCAACACTTTAGAATCTTCGGCGTACACAAAACCTGTGGGAGTGAGCTTGCTCACGAAAGGATCTTTCAACCACTGGATATTTAGCGGATGTACCGGCCTCTTCGCGAGCAAGCTCGCTCCCACAGGTCATTCATTTGCAGGACTACCGGCGGCGGTTCACGAAGAAGGCGTCAGCGAGATTGCTCCCACGCCTCGACCTTCAAGCCGTTGGCTGCGGCTTGGCCCGCTCTGACGGGCGTCGTACGCCGGCGACGATTTTGTCCACGGCCTTGGTCGCGGCGACCATCCCGAATGTGGCCGTGACCATCATCACCGCGCCGAAACCACCCGCGCAGTCCAGCTTTACGCCATCGCCGACGAAGCTTTTCTGGAGACAAATGCTGCCGTCCGGCTTGGGGTAGCGCAGTTGCTCGGTGGAAAACACGCACGGCACGCTGTAATGGCGGGTGACCGTGCGGGAAAAGCCGTAGTCGCGGCGCAGGGTCGAGCGCACCTTTGACGCCAGCGGATCGTTGAACGTGCGGTTGAGGTCGCAGACCTGAATGAGGGTCGGGTCGATCTGCCCGCCTGCGCCGCCGGTGGTGATGATCTGGATCTTGCGGCGTTTGCACCAGGCGATCAGCGCGGCCTTGGCGTTGACGCTGTCGATGCAATCGAGCACGCAGTCCATGTCCGGCGTGATGTATTCGGCCATGGTTTCGCGGGTGACGAAGTCGGCGACGGCATGGACGACGCAATCAGGATTGATCTCACGCAGACGGTCGGCCATGACGTCGACCTTGGCGCGGCCAACGGTGCTGGTCAAAGCGTGCAACTGGCGGTTGCTGTTGCTGACGCACACGTCGTCCAGATCAAACAGGGAAATCTCGCCCACGCCACAGCGCGCCATCGCTTCCGCCGCCCAGGAACCCACACCGCCGATGCCGACCACTGCCACGTGGGCCGCGCGCAGGCGTTCCAGGCCCTCGATGCCGTACAGGCGGGCGACGCCAGCGAAACGCGGATCTTCTGTGCTCATGACCAATACCCCAAAAAACCGGCGCGCATTATAGGCCCTGAAGGCGATTCGCAAAGCGCTGAGTGGCAGTCGTTTGGTCTGAAAGTCGCCCCGTTCCCCACAAGCCACCCACGAACACGCCAAGCCCTACAGGCATGGCCGAACAGAACTTCAACACGTGTCGGTTGCCAAAGTTCTGGCCCGCTGTACCCTGTCACTCCTCCCCGTTCCCCTCTTGGAACCTGAAGCATCTATGTCATCGCGTAAATTTGGACTCAACCTCGTTGTCGTCGTGGCGATTGCTGCGCTGTTTACCGGCTTCTGGGCGCTGATCAACCGCCCCGTCACCGCGCCCAACTGGCCTGAGCAGATCTCCGGCTTTTCCTATTCGCCTTTCCGGCTGGGCCAGAATCCACAAAAAGATCTCTACCCGTCCGACGAAGAAATGCGTCAGGACCTGGAGCTGATGAGCAAGCAGACGGACAACATCCGTATCTACTCGGTGGACGGCACGCTCAAGGACATCCCCAAGCTGGCGGAGGAGTTCGGCCTGCGGGTGACCCTCGGTATCTGGATCAGCCCGGACCTGGAGCGCAACGAGCGCGAAATCACCACGGCGATCGAGCTGGCGAACACCACGCGCAGTGTGGTTCGCGTGGTGGTCGGCAACGAAGCGCTGTACCGCGAAGAAATCAAACCCAAAGACTTGATGGCCGCCCTCGACCGCGTACGCGCCGCCGTCAAAGTCCCGGTGACCACGTCCGAGCAGTGGCATATCTGGGAGAAGTACCCGGAACTGGCCAAACACGTTGACCTGATCGCCGCGCACATCCTGCCGTACTGGGAATACATCCCGATGGATAAAGCCGGGCAGTACGTGCTCGACCGCGCCCGCGAACTGAAACGCATGTTCCCGAAAAAACCGCTGCTGCTCTCTGAGGTCGGCTGGCCGAGCAATGGCCACATGCGCGGCGGTGCGGACGCCACCCAGGCGGATCAGGCGGTTTACCTGCGCACGCTGGTCAACAAGCTCAACCGTCAAGGCTTCAACTACTTCGTGATCGAGGCCTTCGATCAGCCGTGGAAAGCCAGCGACGAAGGCTCGGTTGGTGCCTATTGGGGCGTGTACAACGCCGCCCGCCAGCAGAAATTCAATTTCGAAGGACCGGTCGTGGCGATCCCGCAGTGGCGCGTGCTGGCAATCGGCTCTGCAGTGTTAGCGATGCTGGCCCTCGCCTTGCTGCTGATTGACGGTTCGGCGCTGCGTCAGCGTGGCCGCACATTCCTGACCTTTATCGCCTTCCTCTGCGGCTCGGTTCTGGTCTGGATCGGATACGACTACAGCCAGCAATACAGCACCTGGTTCAGTCTGCTCGTAGGATTTTTACTGGCGCTGGGCGCGTTCGGCGTGTTCATTGTGCTGCTGACCGAGGCCCACGAACTGGCCGAAGCGGTGTGGACGCACAAGCGCCGCCGCGAATTCCTGCCCGTTGAAGGGGATTCGGCCTACAGACCAAAAGTGTCAATTCACGTGCCCTGCTACAACGAGCCGCCGGAGATGGTCAAACAGACCCTCAACGCACTGGCCGCGCTGGATTACCCGGATTTCGAAGTGTTGCTGATCGACAACAACACCAAGGACCCCGCCGTGTGGGAACCGGTCAAGGCCCACTGCGAAATGCTCGGTCCGCGCTTCAAGTTTTTCCACGTCGCACCGCTGGCCGGGTTCAAGGGCGGCGCCCTGAATTACCTCATCCCGCATACTGCGCCGGACGCCGAAGTGATTGCGGTAATCGACTCGGATTACTGCGTCGACCGCAACTGGCTCAAGCACATGGTCCCGCATTTCGCCGATCCGAAAATCGCTGTGGTGCAATCACCGCAGGACTACCGGGATCAGCACGAAAGTGCGTTCAAGAAGCTCTGCTACTCGGAATACAAAGGCTTCTTCTACATCGGCATGGTCACCCGCAATGACCGCGACGCGATTATTCAGCACGGCACCATGACCATGACCCGTCGCTCGGTTCTGGAAGAACTGGGCTGGGCGGACTGGTGCATCTGCGAAGACGCCGAGCTGGGCCTGCGCGTGTTCGAAAAAGGCTATTCAGCCGCGTACGCCCACAACAGCTTCGGCAAGGGCCTGATGCCCGACACCTTCATCGACTTCAAGAAGCAGCGCTTCCGCTGGGCCTATGGCGCGATTCAGATCATCAAGCGTCACGCCGCCAGCCTGCTGCGTGGCAAGGACACTGAACTCACCCGCGGCCAGCGTTATCACTTCCTCGCCGGCTGGCTGCCGTGGGTGGCCGATGGCATGAACATCTTCTTCACGGTCGGCGCGTTGCTCTGGTCGTCGGCGATGATCATCGTGCCCAACCGTGTTGACCCGCCGCTGCTGATTTTCGCGATTCCGCCGCTGGCGCTGTTCTTCTTCAAGGTCGGCAAGATCATCTTTCTGTACCGTCGCGCCGTGGGCGTGAACCTCACGGACGCGTTCTATGCGGCGCTTGCGGGACTGGCGTTGTCCCACACCATCGCCAAAGCGGTGCTGTACGGGTTCTTCACCACCAGCATTCCGTTCTTCCGCACCCCGAAAAACGCCGAAAGCCATGGCTTGCTGGTGGCGATTTCCGAGGCGCGCGAAGAGCTGTTCATCATGCTGATGCTGTGGGGCGCCGCGTTGGGCATCTGTCTGGTGCAGGGTCTGCCGAGCAACGACATGCGCTTCTGGGTCATCATGCTGCTGGTGCAATCGCTGCCGTATCTGGCGGCGCTGGTCATGGCGTTTCTGTCGTCACTGCCGAAACCAAAACCGGCAGACGAACCCGCTACCGCCTGAAACAATGGGGCGCTGTACTAAACGGCGGCCTTCGGGTCGCCGTTTTGCTTTAAGCTATTCGCCGGTTTATGCCTTGCCTTCACTCAATATCTCGGACCTTTCATGACAGCCCCAGCCGACCTCTCGCCCACGCTGCAACTCGCCTGCGACCTGATCCGTCGCCCATCCGTCACGCCACTGGACGCCGACTGCCAGGCCGTGATGATGAAACGCCTGAGCGATGCCGGTTTTGCCCTGGAGCCGATGCGCATTCAGGACGTGGACAACTTCTGGGCCACCCATGGCAGTCAGGACGGTCCCGTTTTGTGCTTCGCCGGTCACACCGATGTGGTGCCGACCGGCCCGGTTCAGGCCTGGCAGAATGATCCGTTCAGCGCGCTGATCGACGAAGACGGCATGCTCTGCGGCCGTGGCGCGGCGGACATGAAAGGCAGCCTGGCGTCCATGATTGTCGCCACCGAGCGTTTCGTCGCCGATCACCCGGACCACAAGGGCAAGATCGCCTACCTGATCACCAGCGATGAAGAAGGCCCGGCCCATCACGGCACCAAAGCGGTGGTCGAGCGTCTGGCGGCGCGTAATGAACGTCTGGACTGGTGCATCGTTGGCGAACCGTCGAGCACAACGCTGGTAGGCGATGTCGTCAAGAACGGCCGTCGCGGCTCACTGGGCGCAACCCTCACCGTCAAAGGCATTCAGGGCCACGTTGCCTACCCGCATCTGGCGAAGAACCCTATTCATCTGGCAGCACCTGCGCTGGCTGAACTGGCCACCGAGCACTGGGACTACGGCAATGATTTCTTCCCGCCGACCAGCTTCCAGATTTCCAACCTGAATTCCGGCACCGGCGCCACCAACGTGATCCCCGGGGATCTGGTGGCTGTGTTCAATTTCCGTTTCTCCACCGAATCCACCGTCGAAGGCCTCAAGCAACGCGTGGCCGATATTCTCGACAAACACGACCTGGACTGGCACGTGGAATGGGCGCTGTCCGGCCTGCCGTTCCTCACCGAACCGGGCGCATTGCTGGACGCGGTGTCGGCGAGCATCAAACACGTCACCGGCCGCGACACCCGTGCGTCGACCAGCGGCGGTACGTCGGACGGTCGCTTCATCGCCACCCTCGGCACCCAGGTGGTCGAACTGGGGCCGGTCAATGCGACGATCCATCAGGTCAACGAACGCATTCTCGCCAGCGATCTCGACGTGCTGACCGAGATCTACTACCAGACCCTGGTCAAGTTGCTCGCCTGATGCTGACCTGCCCGATCTGCTCCGCACCGCTGGATTCAGCGGATAACGGCGTCGTGTGCCCGGCCGGCCACCGCTTCGACCGCGCCCGTCAGGGGTATCTGAATCTGCTGCCCGTGCAGCACAAGAACAGCCGCGACCCTGGCGACAATCAGGCAATGGTCGAGGCGCGGCGCGACTTCCTCAACGCCGGGCATTACGCCCCAGTCGCCAAGCGTCTCGCCGAACTGGCTGCCGAGCGTGCTCCCGCGTACTGGCTCGATATCGGGTGCGGCGAGGGCTATTACACCGCCCAGATTGCCCAGGGTCTGCCCGACGCAGACGGCTACGCGCTGGACATCTCCCGCGAAGCGGTGAAGCGCGCCTGCAAGCGTGATCCGAACATCACTTGGTTGATTGCCAGCATGGCGCGCGTGCCACTGCCGGATGCGAGCATGCAGTTCATCGCCAGCGTGTTCAGCCCGCTGGACTGGGCCGAGGCCAAGCGTCTGCTGTCGCCGGGCGGCGGCCTGATGCGTGTAGGACCGACCAATGACCACCTGATGGAATTGCGTCAGCGCCTGTACGACGAAGTCCGCGACTACAGCGATGACAAGCACCTGGCGCTGGTGCCCGAAGGCATGAGCCTGCAGCACAGCGAAACCCTGCGCTTTACGCTGACGCTGGTGGACGGCCAGGCCCGTGCCAATCTGCTGGCCATGACACCCCACGGCTGGCGCGCCAGTGCCGAACGTCGTGCGAACGTGATCGGGCAGGCCGAGCCGTTCGAGGTCACGGTGTCCATGCGCTACGATTATTTCGTCCTGAGCTGACGGCTCGAAACACCCGAACAGACTGAATCCGCGAGTGGATTTTCCAGAACAACCAAGAGGCATCCATGCGCCAACCCGATATCGAGATTTACCTGAAAGACGCTGACGTTGATCACAAGGCGATCACTGCCTGGCTGACCGCGGCCATCGGCCCTTGCACCGAATGGAAGCAAAAGGGCCAGACCTGGAAATGCCAGGCGGGCGACGTGCCGGTGACCTGGATTCCCAAAGCCGTCGGCAAGTGGAACAGCCTGTGCCTGGACAGCGACAAAACCCCGTGGGAAGACGATATCGCCTGCGCCCGCGCCGCCTTCGCCGCGTTGAACGTTGAAGTGCGTTGCGCGCCGGGGACGTGGGTCGAGGAAGAGAGCGACGCCGAAGCCGATCAATGGATTCGCATCAGCGTTGATGGTGAAGAAGAAATCACCTGGCATACGTC
The DNA here is from genome assembly GCF_041060445.1 of Pseudomonas sp. W2-17. Taxonomy (NCBI): domain Bacteria; kingdom Pseudomonadati; phylum Pseudomonadota; class Gammaproteobacteria; order Pseudomonadales; family Pseudomonadaceae; genus Pseudomonas; species Pseudomonas sp. W2-17. The sequence goes on from NZ_JAUFNS010000003.1 coordinate 98,665, forward strand.
CTGAGACGTCATCCCGTCGGGCGCCCGCGCCGCTTTGCCCATCCCCACCAGATGCGGCAAACTGGCGGCCTCGCGGGCGTCGCCCCTCTCAGCAGAACTCTATGACCCGTTCCCCGTTTCGCCGTCTTGTATTCGGCACCGTGCGCCGCCTGCTTTACCTGTGGGTGCGCTCGGAAACCATCAACCAGTCGTCCTTCACCCTCAATCTCGACCGCAGCCGCCCGGTGTTCTATGCGCTGCAAAACCCTTCGATGAGCGATCTCGCGGTCCTCGACACCGAATGCCGCAAGGCCGGTCTGCCGCGCCCGGTGTTGTCCGTGGCCGTTGGCAACCTGACCGAGCCGGCTGCGTTTTTCTACCTGACCCCCGAGCCTGACTGGCTGGGGCGCCACGACAAACGCGGCGCACCGCCGACCCTTGAACGTCTGGTCAGCGCGGTCACGCAAAACGCTACGGAAGACGCGCAAATCATTCCGGTCAGCGTGTTCTGGGGTCAGTCCCCGGACAAGGAAGACAGCCCGTGGAAACTGCTGTTTGCCGACAGCTGGGCGGTGACCGGGCGTCTGCGTCGTCTGGTGACCATTCTGATCCTGGGCCGCAAGACCCGCGTGCAGTTCTCGGCGCCGGTTCATCTGCGTGAGCTGGTCGATCAGAACAAGGGGTACGAGCGAACGGTGCGCATGGCTCAACGCCTGCTGCGTGTGCATTTCCGCAACCTGAAAACGTCGGTGATCGGCCCGGACCTTTCGCACCGTCGCCATCTGGTCAAAGGGCTGGTGGCGGATCCGCTGGTCAGGCAGGCCATTCTCGACGAGGCCGCCCGGGAGAAAATCACCGAAGCCAAGGCCCGGGAAAAAGCCCTGCATTACGGCAACGAGATCGCCTCGGACTACACATACACCGCCATCCGTTTCCTGGAAGTGGTGCTGAGCTGGTTCTGGAACAAGATTTACGACGGCATCAAGGTCAGTCACCTGGAGGGCGTGCAGAACGTCGCCCAGGGCAACGAGATCATTTATGTGCCGTGCCACCGCAGTCACATCGACTACCTGCTGTTGTCGTACCTGTTGTTTCGCAACGGCCTGACTCCCCCGCACATCGCCGCTGGCATCAACCTCAATATGCCGGTCATCGGCGGCCTGTTGCGGCGCGGAGGCGCGTTTTTCATGCGCCGCACGTTCAAGGGCAATCCGCTGTACACCGCGGTGTTCAACGAATACCTGCACACCCTGTTCACCAAAGGTTTCCCGGTCGAGTACTTCGTCGAAGGCGGACGTTCGCGCACCGGGCGCATGTTGCAGCCCAAAACCGGGATGCTGGCGATCACCTTGCGCAGTTTCCTGCGCAATTCGCGCATGCCCATCGTGTTTGTGCCGGTGTACATCGGCTACGAACGCGTGCTGGAAGGCCGGACTTACCTGGGTGAGCTGCGCGGTGCGGCGAAAAAGAAAGAGTCGATCTTCGACATCTTCAAAGTCATCGGCGCGCTGAAGCAGCGCTTCGGCCAGGTCTCGGTCAACTTCGGTGAGCCGATCAAGCTGACCGAGTTTCTCGACCACGAGCAGCCGGACTGGCGCACTCAGGAACTGGGCCCGGTGTTCAAACCGGACTGGCTCCACGAGACCACCCACCGTCTGGGCGAGCGCGTCGCCCGCCACCTGAACGAAGCCGCAGCGATCAACCCTGTAAATCTGGTGGCGCTGGCGTTGCTGTCGACGGCGAAACACGCTCTGGACGATCAAGCCCTGGCGCGGGTGCTGGATCTGTACCTGACGCTGTTGCGCACCGTTCCTTACTCGCCCCATACGACGCTGCCCGACGGCGATGGCCGCGCGCTGATCGAGCACGTCAAGGGCATGAATCTGCTCTCGGAACTCAGCGATGCGCTGGGCAAGATTCTGTACCTGGACGAGCAAAATGCCGTCCTGATGACTTACTACCGCAACAACGTGCTGCACATTTTCGCGCTGCCCTCGTTGCTGGCGTGCTTCTTCCAGAGCTCGTCGCGCATGAGCCGCGAGCAAATTCTGCGGTATACGCGGGCGCTGTATCCGTACCTGCAATCGGAGCTGTTCATCCGCTGGTCGCTGGACGATCTGGATGAGGTCATCGATCAGTGGCTGGCAGCGTTTGTTGAACAGGGGCTGCTGCGATTCGAGAACGGCGTGTACCTGCGCCCGGCGCCAAGCTCGCGGGCCTTTGTGCTGCTGACGGTGTTGTCGCGGGCGATTGCCCAGACCCTGCAGCGTTTCTACATGGCGATTTCCCTGCTGCTCAACAGCGGTCAGCACACACTCACCGCCGAAGAGCTTGAAGAGTTGTGCACGACGATGGCCCAGCGGCTGTCGATCCTGCACGGCCTGAATGCGCCGGAGTTTTTCGACAAGAGCCTGTTTCGGCATTTCATTCAGACCCTGCTGGATCAGGGTGTCCTGCGCACCGACGCCGCCGGCAAATTGAGCTATCACGATATGTTGGGGGATCTGGCGGAAGGCGCCGCCAAGCGCGTATTGCCAGCGGAAATCAGGCTGTCGATTCGCCAGGTGGCGTTGCACCGCAGTGATGAAGTCGTCGGGGCCGCGCCGATCGCCTAAACGACGACGCACGCCCTACCTAACGTTTCACCTGACAAGGACAATCACATGAAACACATCCTGCTCACCCTCATGACCACCCTGCTGGCCGCTTGCGCCCATGCGCCGGACAACCTGCCGGGCTCGGTGGACGGCGAGGTGTTTTACCTGCAGCGCATGGCGCTTCCACCGACGGCTACGCTGAAGGTCACGCTCCAGGACGTATCGCTGGCGGACGCACCCGCGCAGATCCTCGCCAGCCAGAACGGTCCGATCAAAGGCCAGGTGCCGCTGCCGTTTCACCTGACCTACGATCAGAAACAGGTCCAGCCGGGGCGCACTTACTCGGTCAGCGCGCGCATCGAGGTGGACGGCAAGCTGCTGATGATCAGCACCGAGCGCTACACGGTAGACCTGACGCTGGACGAAAAACCGCCCGTCAAAATTCGTTTGAGCCCCGCCCGTTAATCAGGCGTGGATCACAGACCTCTGAAAAGGACATTACCCATGTTGCGTCGTACTCTCTCGTTCACCGGCGTGTGTGCCGGCCTGCTGCTGTCGGCCAGTGCCTTCGCGCTGTCGCTCAATGATCTGTCGCAATCGGACGCCACCGGCGGGCTGAAAGATGCCCTGACCCAAGGCGCGCAAGTCGCCGTCAAGCAACTGGGCGTACCGGGTGGGTTCAGCAATAACAAGGACGTGCGCATCGAGCTGCCCGGCAACCTGGGCAAAGTCGCCAAGAAGATGAAGCAGTTCGGCATGGGCGCGCAGGTCGATCAATTGGAAACCAGCATGAACCAGGCGGCGGAAGCGGCGATGCCCCAGGCGCAGACATTGCTGGTCGATGCCGTGAAAAAGATGAGTGTGTCGGATGCCAAGGCTATCCTCAGCGGCGGCAAGGACTCGGCCACTCAGTACCTGAGCACTTCCAGCCGCGAACAGATCCGCGCCAAGTTCCTGCCCATCGTCAAACAGGCCACTGACAAAGTCGGCCTGGCGCAGAAATACAACGCCTTCGCCGGTCAGGCCGCGACGCTGGGCGTGCTGGACGCGAAGAGCTCGAACATCGAAGGCTACGTCACCGAGAAGGCGTTGAACGGCCTGTTCGAGATGATCGCCAAACAGGAAGAAAGCATCCGCGCCAACCCGGCAGCGGCGGCGACCGGTCTGGCGAAGAAGGTGTTCGGCGCGCTGTAACGCACGCCGTAGCGGGTCAAGCCATTAACCCTCGACCCGCTCATCCTTGTTCACCCTGAACCACGCCGCATACAGCGCCGGCAGAAACAGCAGGGTGAGCGCGGTGGCGACAATCAGGCCGCCCATGATGGCGACGGCCATGGGGCCGAAAAACACGCTGCGTGACAGCGGGATCATCGCCAGCACCGCCGCCAGCGCGGTGAGCACGATGGGCCTGAAGCGCCGCACCGTCGCCTCGATGATCGCCTGCCAGCGACCCAGACCCGCCGCGATGTCCTGCTCGATCTGGTCAACCAGAATCACCGAGTTACGCATGATCATCCCCGACAGCGCGATGGTGCCCAGCATCGCCACGAAGCCGAACGGCTGATTGAACAGCAGCAGAAACAGCGTCACACCGATCAGCCCCAGCGGCGCCGTGAGAAACACCATGAACGTACGGGAGAAACTGCGCAGCTGGATCATCAGCAAGGTCAGCACCACCACGATGAACAGCGGCACCCCAGCGTTCACCGAGTTCTGCCCGCGGGCCGAGTCCTCCACCGTGCCGCCCACTTCCAGCAAGTACCCGTCGGGCAACTGCGCGCGCACGTCTTCCAGCGTCGGCAGAATCTGTTTCACCAGCGTCGCCGGTTGCTCCTTGCCGTAAATATCGGCGCGCACCGTCACGTTCGGCAAGCGGTTGCGGTGCCAGATGATGCCCTCCTCAAAACCGTATTCCAGCGTCGCCACCTGGGACAAGGCGACGTTGCCGCCATTGTTGGTGGGCACTGACAAGCTGGCTAGGCTGCCCAGCTCATGGCGTTCCTGCTCCGTACCGCGCAGCAGGATTTCGATCAACTCGTCGTCCTCGCGGTACTGGCTTACGCTCGACCCGGTCAGCTGACTTTGCAGAAAACGCGACAGGTCCGCCGTGGTCACGCCCAGCGCCCTGGCCCGGTCCTGATCGACGTTGAGATAAACGACTTTGCTTGGCTCTTCCCAGTCCAGATGCACGTTGACCACATGGGGATTTTCCCTGACCTTCGCCGCCACCTTGCGGGCCAGCGCACGCACCTCGTCGATGTGCTCGCCGGTGACGCGGAACTGCACCGGATAGCCCACGGGCGGGCCGTTTTCCAGGCGGGTGACGCGAGGTCGCAGCATCGGAAACTGCTCATCGAGGGTCTGGATCAGCCAGGTGCGCAGTGCTTCGCGGTCTTCAATGGTTTTCGCCAGCACGACGAACTGGGCAAAGCTTGCCGCGGGCAGTTGCTGATCCAGCGGCAGGTAAAACCTTGGCGAACCGGTGCCGACATAGGCCACGTAATTCTCAACGCCGGCGTGTTCCTTGATCATCGCTTCCAGCCGTATGACCTGCTCGGCGGTGCTGCTGAGCGAGGCACCTTCGGCGAGCTTCAGGTCAACCATCAGCTCCAGTCGACCGGACGCCGGGAAAAACTGCTGCGGCACAAAGCGGAACATGAAAATCGACAGGACGAACAGCGCAATCGTCAGCACGATAACCGTCTTGCGGCGCCGCACGCACCAACCCACCAGCCCGCGAACACGTCGGTAGAACGGCGTGCCGTAAGGGTCAGGAGCGTGTGCCCCGGCGCCATGTTTGGCCGCATGGATCTTCGCCAGATCCGGCAACAGCCGTGCGCCCAGATACGGCACGAACACCACGGCGGCAATCCATGAGGCGATCAGCGCGATGGTCACCACCTGAAAGATCGAGCGGGTGTACTCCCCGGTACTCGACTGCGCGGTGGCGATGGGCAGGAAACCTGCTGCGGTGATCAGCGTGCCGGTAAGCATCGGGAACGCCGTGCTGGTCCAGGCGAAGCTGGCGGCCTTTAGCCGGTCGTAACCTAGCTCCATTTTGATGGCCATCATTTCCACGGCGATGATTGCGTCGTCCACCAACAAGCCCAACGCCAGCACCAACGCGCCGAGGGAAATCTTGTGCAGGCCGATGCCGAGGTAATACATGCAGGCGAAGGTCATCGCCAGCACCAGTGGAATCGTCAGCGCCACCACCATTCCGGTGCGCACGCCGAGAGAGAAAAAGCTCACCAGCAGCACGATGCCCAACGCCTCGGCGAGCACCTGAACGAATTCGCCGACGCTGGTTTTCACCGCCGCAGGCTGGTCCGAGACTTTGCGCAGCTGCATGCCGGCCGGAAGGTTGTTCTGCAAACGGGCGAACTCGCCCTCCAGTGCACGGCCCAGCACCAGAATGTCACCGCCGTCTTTCATGGCGACGGCGAGCCCGATGGCATCCTGACCCATGAAGCGCATCTGCGGCGCGGGCGGGTCGTTGAAGCCACGGCGCACATCGGCCAGATCACTGATGCGGAATGTGCGGTCACCCACGCGGATCGGGAAGCTGCGGATCTCGTCGACGGTCTGAAAACGCCCGGTTACACGCAGTTGAACGCGCTCGCTGGGCGTCTCGAAAAAGCTCGCCGCCACCACCGCGTTCTGGGCTTCCAGTGCCTGCTGCACCGATTGCATCGGCAGGCCGAGGGTGGCGAGTTTGACGTTGGAGAGTTCGATCCAGATCTTCTCGTCCTGCAGACCGAGCAGCTCGACCTTGCCGACGTCCTTGACCCTCTGCAGCTGGATCTGGATGCGGTCGGCGTAATCCTTGAGCACCGCGTAGTCGAAACCCTCCCCCGTGAGCGCATAAATATTGCCGAATGTGGTGCCGAATTCGTCGTTGAAGAACGGGCCCTGCACACCGGTCGGAAGGTTCTGACGGATGTCGCTGATCTTCTTGCGGATCTGATACCAGAGTTCCGGCAGTCGGGCGGAGACCAGCGAGTCCCTCGCGACAAACGTGACCTGGGATTCACCGGGGCGCGAGAACGAGACAATGCGCTCGTAATCGCCGGTTTCCATCAGCTTCTTCTCGATGCGGTCGGTGACTTGCCGCGACACCTCTCCGGCACTCGCGCCCGGCCAGAGGGTGCGAATGACCATGGCTTTGAAGGTGAAGGGCGGATCCTCACTCTGCCCCAGTTTGGTGTAGGAAAGCGCGCCGACTGCGGCCAGCAGAATCATGAGATACAGGACCATCTGCCGATTACGCAGCGCCCATTCGGACAGATTGAAACGCATCCCGCTACTCCTTCGCCGCCAGCTTGACCGCCCGATTACTACGGTCGACCGGGCGCACCTGCTCGCCTTCGTGCAGCACGTGCACGCCCGCTGCGACGACCCAGTCGCTGGCCTGCAAGCCGCTGAGCACCGGCACGGTTTCCTGCCCGTAAGCGCCGACCTGCACCGGCGTGCGTTTCAGGGTGGAGTCGCTTTGCAGACGCCAGACGTAGGTCACGCCGTTTTCGGCTGTCAGCGCCGACAGCGGCACGGACAACGGCACGGCGTGTTCGGACTGGATGTACACCCGGGCGCTCAGGCCCAGTTCTGCCGGGACTTTCCCGCCGGCGAAGGCAATGCGTGCGGCAAAGGTGCGCGAACGCGGATCGGCAGCCGGCGACAGCTCGCGGATACGCCCCGGGAAACGCTGCTCGCGCTGGGTCCAGAGTTCGACGGAAACAGGGTCGCCGATCTTGAAGCGGCCGTAATTCTGCTCCGGGAGGCTGATTGAAACTTCACGCTCGCCGTCGGCGGCCAGGGTGAAGACGGTTTGTCCGGCAGCTACCACTTGACCGACTTCCACCAGTCGTCTGGCGATGACACCCTCCTGCGACGCACGAAGCACGGCGTAGCCGGTCTGATTGTCAGCGACGGTCGATTCAGCCTTGAGCTGTCTAAGCCGGGCGTCTGCGGCGCGGTAGGTGTTTTCTGCGTTGTCGTACAGCGACTTGCTGACCATCTGCCGGTCCATCAGCGTTTTGTAGCGGTCGCGCTCGGAGCGGACCGTCTGCAGGTTGGCTTCAGCGGCTGCAACTTGCGCGCGGGTGGCGTCCTGTTGCAGGCGCACGTCCTGGGCGTCGAGTTCGGCCAGCGGCTGGTTGGCCTTGACCCGCTCGCCCTCCTCGACCAGGCGCTTACTGACCTTGCCGGGAATGCGGAAGGCGAGTTCCGGCTCGAAACGGGCACGCACTTCGCCCGGATAGCTGTCAATGGACTGGGTAGCTGGATGCGGTTGCACCACCATGGCAGGACGCACTGCGGCGGTCACCGGCGCCTCCTGACGACAACCGGCAAGTGCAGCGATCAAGCCGACCGGCAGCGCAAGAAGCTGGGCACGAAGCAGGGCGTCGCGGAGCATGATGAGGCACCTTGGCAGGAGAGCTTTGAATAATTGTACCGGCGAGTATATTTAAAATTACCGAACTTAACAGTCCACTAATTCAACGAAGATGCCTGACGACCCCATGACCGACTCAACCTCCCCCGCCGGACCCGGCCGCCCTAAGGATCTGGCCAAGCGCCAGGCCATTCTCGAAGCGGCCAAGAACCTGTTCATTCGCAACGGTTACGCCAACACCAGCATGGATGCCGTTGCCGCTGAAGCCGGGGTCTCCAAGCTCACCGTCTACAGCCACTTCACCGACAAGGAGACATTGTTTTCCTGCGCGGTGGTTGCTCGCTGCGAGGAGCAGGTGCCCGAGTTATTCGTGGACGTGCCCGATGATGAGCACGTTGAAAAGGTATTACTGGGTATTGCCAGAGGGTTTCAAACGCTGATCAACAGCCCTGAGTCCATCGACCTGAACCGTTTGATCATCGCTTTGGGGCCTCAGGAATCATCGCTGACTCAGGTGTTCTTCGAAGCAGGACCGCAGCGGGTCCTGCACGAACTTGCGCGGTTTTTGAGTAAGCTCAGCGGTAAAAACGGGCTGCATTTTGAATCGCCGCTTAATGCGGCAGGGCATTTTTTGAGTTTGATCAAAGGCGTGCACCATTTCAGGCTTCTGATCGGCACCGGGGAAATACCGGACGAGCACGCTGCCGACCACCATGCCAGGGATGTGGTGGCGCTGTTCTTGAAGGCATATCGGGTTTAGACGCTGATGGTCAGTGCTCACTGTGGGACCGGCTTTAGCCGGGAAAGCGTCAGACGCCACAACCTAGAACTGATGGTGCTAACACGGGCCTCTTCCCGGCTGAAGCCGGTCCCACTAATCGACCGCGTACTCATAGCGGGACTGGCTTTAGCCGGGAAGGCGTCGGACGACACACCACAAATCCGATAGTGATCACAGCGGCCTCTTCCCGGCTGAAGCCGGTCCTACTAATCGACCGCGTACTCATAGCGGGACTGGCTTTAGCGGGGAAGGCGTCGGACGTGACACCACAAATCGGATGGTGATCACAGCGGCCCCTTCCCGGCTGAAGCCGGTCCCACTAATCGACCGCGTACTCATCGTGGGACTGGCTTTAGCCGGGAATGCGGAGTGGAAGACACCATAGAATTTGACGACCAGCTTGTCAGCGAGGCTCGTGCATCGGGCAGCCGTTGTGGCTGGCGCGGAAGCCTGAAGACAGTTCATAGGACGGCTTGCGCACCCGCATCACTCCGCCGAGTGGCCGGTGTTCGACAACGCCGTGCCAAGGGCTGAAGGCCATGCCGTCGTCGATTTCCTGCTGGCGTTCTTCTGACCAGCTGTCCTGTGTCGGCACTTCGATACGGGCCACGGTCACGAACGGGCTCAGCTCTTCGGACCATTCCACCGATGCGTCTTCAATCGGCATTTTTTCAAGGTCGGTGGCGAGCTGGATACGTACGTCCCACACCCCGCCCTTGCTCACGAAGTGACTGCGCACCGCTTCCCGCAGGCCGTCGGGATGGCCATTCAGGTCGACCTTCTGGTCAGTCAACGCGGTGAGTTCGGGAGAAACAGGCACTACGCTCAGCTTCGCGTAATAGCGGCCATAGAGAAACGGCACCACGGTGTTAAAAGTTTCACCCAGTACATGGGTCATCGGATGCCCACCCAGTGATTTGAGCGTGCCACTCTCCCCACCCATCGCTTCGACCGTCGACTCCAGACCACGAAACAACGCCGACAGCGCTTTCTTCATGTTGGGCACTTTGTCGGTGGTCTTGGCCAGCAGCTTCAGGGTCTTGAGAAAATCCTTCGGCGTGGCGGCCGTGAACGCCCTGGCGTTCTGCATCACGAAGTCCTGGGTGACCTGCCCTTCACTGCCCGGCAGGCGTGGGCCCTGCACACCGACCAGCTTGATGGCCAGACCGCGTGGCGTTGACACCTTGTCGTCGAGCAGATCCCCGGGATTGGTTGAAAAGCGCATCTTCACGTCCAGCGTGCCGGGGTGGGCGAAGACACCCTGCGCCAACTCCGGCGGCAGATTATCCAGAATGTGGATCTGCCCATGCAGCAGTCCATGGGCTTTGGCATGCACGCTGCGTATGGCATGGCCGCCATCCTTGTAGGTGGTTTCCAGAATACTGTGCATGGCCTCGGCGAGTTCTTTGCTCGTCTGAGCCTCGTCATCAGGTATCTGCTCGAACTGCGGCTCGAACGGCAATGGGGTTACAGACAAAGTGGAAGCGCTCATCGGTTATCTCCGGCTACGGATCAGGTCAGGTTTGTTTCCGACGAGCCCACTCATACGGTGGATGTTCTGGCATCGGCACAGCAGATGACTGCGCCGATGATTGCCGGGTTCATCTAATCGGATGAAGCTCACGGCCGCGCGATTTTCAACGCCTTGATCGGGTAAATGTCGTACCGGCTGGATTTGCCGTCCAGCGCATAGGACGGCTTGGCTCCTTCGATGCTTGGCGCCTTGCGCGGGCGTTTGACCACAACGCGATGGCTGGCCAGCGCCAGTGCCGCTTCCAGCAACGCTGGGGCGTCCATGTCGTCGCCCACCAGAGGCCGGAACAGGCGCATTTCCTTCTTCACCAACGCGGTTTTTTCCCGGTGCGGGAACATCGGATCAAGGTAAATGACCTGGGGCGGCTCGCCTTCCCATTGGCGAATCAGCTCGATGGAGTTGCCGGTCAACAGACGCATCTGCGCGATGATCCCGCCCACTTCCAGGTCCTTTACCCCGCGCGCCAGGCCGTCTTCAAGCAGCGCGGCGATGATCGGCTGCCGCTCGATCAGGCTAACTTCGCACCCCAGACTCGCCAGCACAAACGCGTCCTTGCCCAGCCCCGCCGTGGCGTCCAGCACCCGCGGGCGCACGCCCGGCTGAATGCCCACGGCCTTGGCGATCATCTGCCCGCTGCCGCCGCCAAACAGACGCCGATGGGCCGCCTTGCCCTCGATGAAATCCACGCGCACCGGGCCGGGCGCGTCGTCACCCAGTTGCTGCAATTGCAGGCCGTCCTCGGCCACTTGCAGGGCGAAATCCGCGTCGGCGTCGTCCAGCGGCAAACCCAGTCGCTGCGCCCACTGCGCTGCGGTTTCCTGCCCGTCGGGGGTCAGGCTGTCGACCCGAATGCGGCTGCCCGCGTGCTGCTCAGTCATTGTCTCTACGCGCTCAAATAATCTTAATGATTGGCAGGATCTGCCGATAACAAAAGTATCCGGCATTTTGCCAGACCCACGGGCTGTACTGAGCGCTTATGTCAGACATTCAGCAAACCTCCTCGATAGGCTATTTGACGTACGCAGGCGACTACAGCGTACGCAATACCCAAACCCTGGGCGGCACTACGCAGCTCTGGCAGGATGCGTTTGCCCGTGCGATGGCTCAGCAGGTCGATGACAACGCTGGCGACACCCCGGAATACAGCGCCGTCGCCACGACGGACCACCTGACCGGCGAACCGATTGCCGGCGCCACCGCACTGGGCCAGATCGTTGAACAACGTGAGTGCCCGGTTCAGGACAAGGAAATCGCGCCGCCGGAGCCGTTGTTCCTGCCAATCGCCGAGTTCGAATGGGACCTCGCCGACAAACCCGCCAAGCCGTTCACCGCGATGGAAATGATCGAGCTGCAACGCAACCTCGAATTCGATGACAACTGGGTTCGCCCGACCGTGCTCAATCCCTACGATGACAGCGTTGAACCCGGCCCGGGCCCTCAGCCTCGTCCGCTGTTCCTGCCGATTGCCGAGTTCGAATGGGACCTGGCCGACAAGCCTGCGACGCCGTTCAGCGCTGAAGAGATGACCGAGCAGCAGCGTCATCTGGCCTTCGATAACGGCTGGGCGCGTCCGATTGTGCTGCAGAACCTTCGTCTCGCTGCCTGAGACTGATCCCGCGTTTGTCACACCTCAGCGACACACCCGCCAGCGTCCCATGTCCAGGTGAAAGTGGTTTCGGTGCGCGGCGTTGTATTCCGGGCTCAGCACCGTATTGAACTGCTGGCAGGCGCCATCTCTCACCAATCGCAGAAAACGCCCCGCGTCGCCCTCTTCTTTCCAGTCCTTGAGCACCGAAATCCTGCGTCCGTCTGCCAAACGAAACCCGGCGATGTCCAGCGCGTTGGCTGTGGCGTGCTGGCTCAGGCGGCCTTCGCTGCGGTTGTAGATGTTGCGGCAGGCGAAGCTGCCAAGGTGATCAACCTGGGTGACCTTCTGCCCGAACACCGACTGGGCTGCCGGCTGCAACTGGTGGATATCAAACAGCGCATAGGCCACGGCAAGGCGACAACTGGACAGAAAACTGCTGCTCAGCGCGACGTCGCCGCCCTGGATGCGCAGCGTGTTGGTCAGCGGGCATTTGGCGTCGGCGGCGCTGTCGGCCTGGTGCGTGTAACGCAGGGTCGAGGTTTGCAGCGCGGCCTCACACAACGCCGGATCCTCCTGCAATCGCCAGAGCTTGAAGGGCGTGATGAGGTTGGGTTCGTCCCGCACGTTCAGCGGGGCCCACGGGTTCCAGCGGTCAGCGACAGGCAGCCAGCCACGCCAGATCGACACCGCGACCGCCGCGCTGATCAACACCAGTAAAAGAAAGAAGGTCGAGCCGCGCATGCAGGAAGGTTCTCGTCTGACGGAGGGATGAGTCCATCCTATCTCGACCTCACAGCAGCCCGAGTTGCTCCACTTGCCGGCCGCGATCCAGCTGCGGCAGATCGGGCAGCCCCGGGAGCAGGGTCATCAATTGATGATGAAAGCGACGAGCCAGTTGGGGCGAGGCGATGTTATCAGGCGTGTGCAGGAACACAGAAGGCGTGCGCCCCTCCTCGATCCAGCCGGCCACTTTTTCCGCCCACTGCACGATGAAGCCTTGGTTGGTCTCTTCGTCCGGCCCGCCAATGAAGCGAACCTGCGGAAAAGACGTCAGCGCCGCCGGACGCGGCGGGACTTTGGGCTTCTTCGATTGCGCATGAAGCACGGCTGGGTCAGTGGAGACGGAACTGAACAGCGGCCGGGAATCCAGACAGAGGCGCTCCACGCCTCGGTCGAGCAACAGACGGTTGAGCTGTCGCTCGTCTTCGCCCTTGGTAAAAAACGCCATGTTGCGCACTTCCACCGCCAAAGGCCGGCCTTCCAGTGCATCAATGAACGCGGCCAGCTCATTCAGCCGATGGGGACCGAAGCTCGCCGACAGTTGCAGCCACAGCGGTTGAAGCCTCGACCCCAGTGGTGCCAGCAGTTGCAGGAAATCCTCCACCGCGCCCAGGTGCTCGCGCAGGTCGCCGGCATGGCTGATGTCACGGGGAATTTTGGCGCTGAAGCGAAAATGCTCCGGCAGGGCGTCCGCCCAACGCTGGACAATCTCGGGTTTGGGACGGGCGTAGAACGTGGTGTTGCCTTCGACGGCGTTGAAGACCTGCGCGTACAACCCAAGCAAATCCAGGTCCGGAGCGTCCGGCGGGTACAGCGACTCACGCCAGGCTTTTTCGCTCCAGGACGGGCAACCGATGTAGTAAGGCGGGTGGGCGAGGTTCAAACGTGAAGGTCGAGCCCGGAGACTTCAAGGTCCCAGTCGACGAAGGTTGAAGTCGTCAGGTAGCTGCTCAGCGCGTGGGCAACGCGAGTGCTCATGGCACGGGGAAAAATGATGTCCTGCTGACGCGCGGGTACGTTTGCCGTGGTACCTGTCTGGCGACGGGCTGCCTGCGGAACCACTTCGATCTCATCGTTCACTTCCTCGAACGTGCCTTCCAGCGCCGCGGAATCCTTGCGTGGCTTACGCTTGATCGGGTAGGTACGTGGTGAAGGACCGGTGATTCGCATCATGCTTACTCGGCGTTTGATGGTGGCAATTTAATCTCACAGTAAGCCGTTAAGCAAACATGCGAACGATAACTAGACCACACTTATTGCGAATTGTTTAAAGCAGACGGAAGTTTATGCAGTTTTGTCGCCGAACGGTCATCTGCAGTGTGACCTGCGTCGCATCTCGGGCGTAGCGCAGTGAAGTCATGACCGTTTCTGGATTGGGTGGCCATCCCTCAACGCGCTTTGGGCGTGGCCACTTTATCGCGAAGGTAAACCGGCTGGGCGTCGTCGGCGACGATGGCTTCGCCACGGTGCCAGGCGAAAGTGCCGAGAGTCAGCAGGTCCTGTGCGTGAGGCAACAGCGTGGCGTCCTGTGCACCGACACTTGCGGCAATGCGCTCGGCATAACCCCAGCCGGTGCCGGCCCCGAACCAGTCGCCCGTTGCAGCGCTCGGCAAGGCAGCCATTTCGGGGGGCATGACGGCCTCTTCACCCGCCAGCTTCATCTCCCCCGCCACCTCGCGGTAGCAACCCCAATAGACTTCGTCCATCCGCGCGTCGATGGCGGCCGCGACCTGAGTGGCGCCCTGCTCACGATAGGCCCGTTGCGCCAGCGCCGCCAGATTGGACACCGGCAGCACCGGGCGATCCAGACCGAACGCCAGCCCCTGCACCACCCCGATGGCGATGCGCACGCCCGTAAACGCGCCCGGGCCCCGGCCGAAGGCAATGGCGTCCAGCGCCGACAGGCCGATGCCCGCCTCGGCCAGCAGGTCCTTGATCATCGGCAGGAGTTTTTGCGCGTGCAGGCGCGGGATCACCTCGTAGTGAGTCAGCACTTTGCCGTCATGCAGCAAAGCGACTGAGCAGGCTTCAGTGGCGGTGTCCAAGGCCAGCAAGGTGGTCATCGGGGTTTCCATCGTTGTGTGAAAAAAGTGCCGCATTATAAACAACAACGACCCGCAAGCGGGCCGTTGTTCAATGCCGTGAGACGCGAATCAGCTCAGGGCTTCAAGCACCTTGGCGGTGATCTGCTCGACCGTGCCCACGCCTTCGATGTGGCTGCACTTCGGTGTGCCGTCCTGCGCCTGCAGCTTGGTGTAGAAATCTACCAGCGGCTTGGTCTGAGAGTGGTAGACCGACAGGCGATGGCGAACAGTGGCTTCGACGTCGTCCTTGCGCTGAACCAGTGGCTCGCCGGTAACGTCGTCGACACCGTCAACCTTCGGCGGGTTGTACAGGGTGTGGTAAACGCGACCGGATCCTTCGTGAACGCGGCGACCGGAGATGCGCTTGACGATCTCTTCGTCATCGACCTTGATCTCGATGACGTGATCGATGGCCAGGCCGGCCTTCTTCAGGGCTTCTGCCTGAGGAATGGTGCGCGGGAAGCCGTCGAACAGGCAACCGTTCTGGCAGTCAGGTTCGGACAGGCGATCCTTGATCAGGCCGATGATCAGGTCATCGGAGACCAGGCCGCCGCTGTCCATGACGCTTTTGGCTTTCAGGCCCAGTTCAGTCCCGGCCTTGACTGCAGCGCGCAGCATGTCGCCGGTGGAAATCTGCGGAATGTTGAATTTCTCAGTGATGAACTTTGCCTGAGTACCTTTGCCGGCCCCGGGAGCTCCCAGCAGAATCACGCGCATTGTTGTGCTCCTCAAATTTTTATAGAGATATCGTCGGATTCGCCTAAATGGGGCCAATCGCAAAATTTTACTGACCCAACGGCCAAAGGCTGATCAAGATACACAGCCGATTCATGCCGCACAAGACGCCGAAAGTCGCAGTAACCCGCGAAAAACCAGTAGCTTGGCATCGATCTGCACAAGGGTGAGACCTCGTGCAACTGGATGACGCCGCACCACTCACGACGATGGGGGTGCGGCCGAATGAAAGGCGTCGTGTTCATTCGGCCGGGTTGTCTGCCCGTCAGCCGGTGTTGCGCAATCCGGCGGCGATGCCTGCAACAGACACCAGCAGCGCCTGCACCAGCGGACTGTCCAGACTCGCCTCCTGCTGACGGGAGCGTGCGAGCAACTCCGCCTGCAATAAATGAAGAGGGTCGAGGTAGGTGTTGCGCAGGCTGATGAACTTCAGGGTTTCAGGGCTGTGGGCCAACAGCCGCGACTGGCCCGTCAAGCCAAGCACCACGTCACACGCCTGCGACAATAGGCCGCGCAAATGCGCCCCCAAATGCAGCAGTTTCGGCTCCACCAGACGTTCGTCGTAGAGCTGGGCGATGTCGCTGTCGGCCTTGGCCAGCACCATTTCCAGCATGTCAATGCGAGTGCGGAAAAACGGCCATTGCTCACGCATCTCGGCGAGCAGATCACCCTGACCGCGTTCCAGCGCCTGGCTCAACGCGTTTTCCCAGCCCAGCCAGGCGGGCAGCATGAGGCGCGTCTGGGTCCAGGCGAAAATCCACGGAATCGCGCGCAGGCTCTCGACCCCGCCCTCGCGGCGCTTGGCCGGACGGCTGCCGAGTGGCAAGCGACCCAGCTCCTGCTCCGGCGTGGCCTGGCGGAAGTATTCGACGAACTCAGGGTCTTCCCGCACCACGGCGCGATAGGCCTTTACGCCATCCGCCGCCAGTTCGTCCATCACCTGACGCCAGGCCGGTTGCGGCATCGGCGGCGGTTGCAAGGTGGCTTCCAGCACGGCAGCGAGATACAGGTTGAGGTTCTGTTCGGCGATGTCCGGGAGGCCGAACTTGAAGCGGATCATCTCGCCCTGCTCGGTGGTGCGGAAGCGCCCTGCCACAGAACCCGGCGGCTGCGACAGAATCGCCGCGTGTGCCGGGCCGCCACCGCGACCGACTGTACCGCCGCGACCGTGGAACAGCAGCAGCTCAACCTCTTGCGCGCGGCAGATCTCAACCAGTTTTTCCTGGGCCCGGTACTGCGCCCAGGCCGCAGCGGTGGTACCGGCATCTTTCGCGGAATCCGAGTAGCCGATCATGACTTCCTGAGGACCTTCCAGGCCTCGGCGGTAGGCAGGAATGCTCAACAGCTGCTCGATCACCGGGCCGGCATTGTCCAGGTCGGCAAGGGTTTCGAAGAGCGGCACCACGCGCATGGAGCGCTGCAGCCCGGCTTCCTTCAATAACAGTTGCACGGTGAGCACATCCGAGGCTGCGCCGGCCATGGAAATCACGTAGGAGCCCAGCGATGCCGCCGGAGCAGCCGCCACTTCGCGGCAGGTCGCCAGCACTTCGGCCGTGTCCGCTTCAGGGCTGAAATACGCGGGCAGCAGCGGTCGTTTGTTGTCCAGCTCTCGCAGTAGGAAGTCGATGCGCGTCGGCTCATCCCACTCGTCATAGCGGCCGAGCCCGAGGTATTCGGTGATCTCGCTCATGGCCGAACTGTGCCGTGTGGAATCCTGGCGCACGTCGAGCTTCACCAGGAACAGGCCGAACGTCACCGCGCGACGCAAACAGTCGAGCAACGGGCCATCGGCGATGACGCCCATGCCGCATTCATGCAGCGAGTCGAAACACAGTTGCAGCGGCTCAAGCAGTTCGCGGTTTTCGTGCAACACGTCTTCCGGCGCGACCTGCGTGACACTCAGTGAGGCGTGGGCCCAGTTGCGCGTGGCCCGAAGCCGCTCACGCAGTTGTTTCAGGACGCTGCGGTAAGGCTCGGCGCTGTCGCCCGCAGCTTCCATCAACGCGGGGCTGGCCTGCTGCATCGACAGCTCGGCGGCCAGTTGATCGACGTCGCGCAGGTACAAGTCGGCCGCCATCCAGCGCGCCAGCAGCAGCACCTCGCGTGTGACGGCAGCGGTGACGTTGGGGTTGCCGTCGCGGTCGCCGCCCATCCAGGAAGCGAAACGAATCGGCGCCGCGTCCAGCGGCAGGTGCAGGCCGGTTGCGGCGTGCAGCGCCTGATCGGCCTTGCGCAGGTAGTTGGGGATCGCTTGCCACAGGGAATTTTCGATGACCGCAAACCCCCACTTCGCCTCGTCGACAGGCGTGGGGCGGACGCGGCGGATTTCTTCGGTGTGCCACGCTTCGGCAATCAGTCGCTGCAAGCGCTCGGTGATCTGCTCACGCTCGTGGCGATTCAAGTCGCGATGATCGAGCGCGGCCAGTTGCGCAGCGATGGCGTCATACTTCTGGATCAGCGTGCGCCGGGCAACTTCGGTCGGGTGCGCGGTCAGCACCAGTTCGATTTCCAGCGTGGTCAATTGTTGTGCCAGCGCCTCGGGTGTATGCCCGGCCTGCTTCAGGCGCTCCAATAGTTCGGGCAGCACGCGGGACTCAAACGGCTGCGGCTTGCTGTCATCACGACGATGGATCAGCTGATATTGCTCGGCGATGTTGGCCAGATTGAGGAATTGGTTGAACGCGCGCGCGACCGGCAATAACTCGTCTTCGCCCAAGCCTTCAAGACTGGAGCTCAGTTGCTCGGTGCCTTGGGTCGACGCATGCCGGTCAGCCTTCGCGCTTTTGCGGATGCGCTCGATCTTCTCGAGGAAATCAGCGCCGTGCTGATCACGAATGGTGTTGCCCAACAGCTCACCCAGCAGGTGAACGTCCTCGCGCAATCGTGCATCGATATCAGCCATCCAGCCCTCTCCTTCAGCTTTATTGTTTTTACCGGCAAGTCCTTGTAGGGGTCCGTTCGCTGCTCCCGAACGGAACGCCCTGCGGGGTTTCGTTTCTATTGGTGTGTATAGAGCGACAAATTGATGTCCATACGCAACCCTCGACGCACTTTCACCGCCGGGGAAGCCCGTCTCAGTCACGCCTGACCGTGGCTCAGCCACATGTCCAACGCCCGCCCTGGCGCGGGAACCGATGAGGTATGTATGAAGATCCGAGAGCTCGCCGAACAGTGGGAACAAAATGCCAAGGGCCGTCTGACCGAGACTGCCTATGCTATTCATTTGGATGTTGAGGCAGCCGCGCGGCTTGCGGCGATTGCCGAGATGTACCCCAAGCGCACGCCTGAAGAATTGCTCGGCGAACTGATCGGTGCCGCACTGGAAGAATTGGAGGCGAGCTTCCCTTACGTGCGCGGTCAGCATGTGGTCGCCACCGACGAGGAAGGCAATCCGCTTTACGAGGACGTCGGCCCCACGCCCCGGTTTCTCGAGCTATCGCGTCGCCATCTGCAGGAAATTTCCGATCGGGAAGACCTGTGACGGTTGCATGGGCGACGTCGTTTTTGCCACGTCAGATTTTCTGCAGGCCTCTCGGGCCGGTTTTCACGCAGGCAAAACGACGTCATTTTTCGAGCGCCAATTTTACAACACGTAACAAAAGCTGACCGCATGTTTAGAAAAATGTCTGAACTAATCAAAAAACGGAGCGGTCCGAGCAGTTAGCCATTCCAGCAAAGCCGTCAGATGACTGCGGAAGTGACGTAACACCATCCATCCGCGTGGGCTGTTGCTGAAGTGGAACAACCAGTTTTCAGGAGTTAAGAAATGGAGTTGACCACCATGAACACCAGCACTGCCAAACCAACGTTCAATCGCCTGCGCGGGCTGAAGATGGCTGCACTGGCTCTAGGCACCAGCGTTCTTCTGGCTGGTTGCGCAGGCAATCCTCCAAGCGAGCAGTACGCCGTGACCCAGTCGGCCGTTAATGCCGCTGTCACCGCAGGCGCTACCGAATACGCTGCCGTTGAAATGAAGTCCGCTCAGGACAAGTTCAAGCAAGCCGAACTGGCGATGCAGGAAAAGAAATACGACGAAGCTCGTAAATACGCCGAGCAGGCCGAGTGGGATGCACGTGTAGCCGAGCGTAAGGCTCAGGCCGCGAAGGCACAGAAAGCGGTGCAGGATGCTCGTCAGGGCGTCAATGAGTTGCGTGAAGAAGGCATGCGTCAGGTTCAGCCTGTCACACAGTAACGCTTCGCAGTTCAAGCATTGGCCATTGAGTTAAAGGACGAAAATATTATGCGTAAACAAGTACTTATTCCTGCCCTGCTGGCTTTGAGCGTTGGTCTGGCGGCGTGCTCGTCGCAGCCGAACGTCAACCTGGAACAAGCCCGCACCAACTATTCGGCGCTGCAAAGCAACCCTAAAGCCACCGAACTGGCTGCGCTGGAAACCAAAGACGCCAGCGAGTGGCTGGACAAGGCAGACGCCGCGTACCGCAACAACGATGACCAGAAAAAGGTCGACCAACTGGCTTATCTGACCAACCAGCGCGTTGAGCTGGCGAAGCAGACCATCAACCTGAAGACCGCTGAAAACGATCTGAAAGGCGCTGCGGCCCAACGTGCCCAGGCTCGTCTGGATGCTCGCGACGCTCAGATCAAGGCCCTGCAGAACAGCCTGAACGCCAAGCAGACCGAACGCGGCACGCTGGTGACGTTCGGCGACGTACTGTTTGACCTGAACAAGGCTGAGCTGAAGTCTTCGGGTCTGGTCAACGTCAACAAGCTGGCCCAGTTCCTTCAGGAAAACCCTGATCGCAAGGTCATCGTCGAAGGCTACACCGACAGCACCGGCTCGGCTGCCTACAACGATTCCCTGTCCGAGCGCCGCGCCAACTCCGTGCGCA
Organism: Pseudomonas sp. W2-17; assembly: GCF_041060445.1. Taxonomy (NCBI): domain Bacteria; kingdom Pseudomonadati; phylum Pseudomonadota; class Gammaproteobacteria; order Pseudomonadales; family Pseudomonadaceae; genus Pseudomonas; species Pseudomonas sp. W2-17. Next base: position 118,988 of record NZ_JAUFNS010000003.1, read on the forward strand.
TGGCTCTGATCAAAATGGGCGTAGGCCCGGAGCGTATCGTTGCCCAGGGTTATGGCAAGGAATACCCGGTTGCTGACAACGCCAGCGCATCGGGCCGTGCCATGAACCGTCGCGTGGAAGTCACCATTTCCAACGACAACCAGCCAGTAGCACCGCGCTCTTCGATGAAGTAATGCGGTTGTAGCCGCACATAAAGAGCCCCGCCTGTTGAGAGACAGGCGGGGCTTTTTTGTGGCGGTTTCAAAATGCGAGTGATACGAAGTGTCGCTGGCGGTGCTGCTCCGCAGGCTATGGAGAGGATGGCGCCGCCTTGCCTGCTTGAGGATCAGGATAATTCGGAATTTCCCCCAGCCTGCGCAGCCCGTTGAAGTGCTGTGGATCGTCCAGATAGCGGACCATCACCTCGCGCCATGTGGGGTCGCCGAAGGTCTGGACGTGAGGGCCGCGTGTCAGCTGCAGCACACGCGGCGGCGGTGCGGCCTGATACAGGCTGATGCCGTTGTGAAGCGGCACTAGCGTGTCGTCCAGGCTCTGGAACAGCAGCATCGGCGTGCCCTTGAGCTGCGGCATGCCGTTGATGGCGCTGTCGCCGTCCGGAATCACCCACGACAGCGGCCGTTTGATGGGCCACGTCAGCCACGAAGTGCTGAGGGTGTAGCGCGCGACCTCGCGGTAGCTCGCCGGTACGCCATCGAGCACCAGCGCCTTGACCCGCGCGCGCTGCTGCGGATGCTCCGACAAGTAATGCACGGCCAGCGCACCGCCGATACTTTGCCCGAGTACCACCAGCGGCTTGCCCTGCACCTCAGGCGCAGCGTCAAGCCAGTCGAACGCCGCGTCGATGTCCTGATAAATCGCCGGCAGACTGGGCTCACCTTCCGAGCGGCCATAGCCGCGATAGTCCACCAGCAGCACTTGGTAACCCTGCTCCGGCAACCACCAACTCCCCGCCAGATGCCAGGCCATGTTGCCGCCATTGCCATGCAGGTGCAGCACCGTTCCCTTTACGGGTACGCCGGGCTTGGCCGGCAGGAACCACGCGTTGAGCCGGGTGCCATCGGCCGCCGTGAGGGTGACATCGCGCCAGGCCAAGTGTGCTTTATCCGGCGTCAGCGGCAGACCGCGTTCCGGGTAGAACAGCAATTCGCTGCAGCCGCCGAGGGAGATGACCAGGAGCAAGGTAAGAAGACGCTTCAAGCGATGTCCTTCGATTCTGGATTTGCACACGACGGGAGACCTGACAGAGGCGCCGATTTATCAGCGCCCACAGACTCACAGAATGTTCGAGTAGTCCGCTTCGATCCGGTCCAGGCTCAGGTGGTTGAGGAAGTTGGAGAAGCACATCCACGCCGACAGCGCGTTCATGTCGCGGAACTGATCGGGCAGGTACTTGGGCGGCACCACCAGGCCTTCGTCCACCAACTGACGCAACGTGCGCATGTCCTCCAGCGTGGTCTTGCCGCAGAACAGCAGTGGCACCTGCTCCAGCTTGCCCTTTCTCACGGCCAACTGGATGTAGTTGTAGACCATGATGAAGCCCTTGAGGTAGGACAGATCCTTGGTGAATGGCAGCCCATTCGGTACCGAGCCCCGGAATACACGACTGGCATTGCCGTAGCTTTCCGACATGCCGAAGCCTTGCTCGCGGTAGAAGTCGAACACCTGCAAAAAGTCGGCGCCCTCCTCGGCCATGTGAATGGCGCGGGTGCGGTTGGTCAACTTGCGCAGGCGGCTCGGGTAGGACGCAAAACCGATGATCTCCATCAGAATCGCCAGGCCTTCCTGGGTCACGGTCGACGAGGGCGGGCCTTTGGACAGGAAGGTGCAGATAGGCTGATTCTGACCATTGAGCGTAGTGCCGACGTGCACCAGGCCTTCATGCACTTCAAGCGCACGAACATCGCGCTCGTTGAACATCGCGTCGCTGCGGATCTTGATGTAATCAGCGCCGGCCGCAGCGTCCGCCACAATGCCGTCGGATTCGAACACCCGGATCGTCTCTTCAGCCTCGCCAAACGTGCGATTGAGCCGGGTCTGCAGCATAGCCACGGCGTCTTTGGCCGTCAGGATTTTCGGCTCATCCTTGAGATCGCCGCGACCGGCAATGTTGTTCAGGTAATCGGAGAGCATCATGCCGAGGTCAGACAGCGTCGGGTCGCCGGCGTGGAAGGCATCGGACGCCGCGCCGTACAGTTCCTGGGAGATCAGGCCGAAGTCCGGGGTGCCGCGGGCTTCCAGCATGCGGATGACCATCCGGTACTCTTTGCACATGCGGCGCATGATCTGCCCGACCGGGTTGAACTGGCCCAACTGCCGGGTGATGTCACGCTCGATGTTCTGGAACTCCAGCTTCACCGCGCCGGAATCAAACCCCAGCGGGCGATTCTCGTAGTACGCGCGATCGACTTCCGGCAGGTGTTTACCTTTGCCGTCGAGGAAGGTCTTGCGGATGTTGTCATCCCATTTCACGGCATCAAGGATTCGAATCGGCGTCTGCGCCACCACGATACGATCGGACAACGTGCGAATAGTCTGTTGGTATTCGTCCACCCGGTACCCCTTATTGAACCGTTTGCGCTATTTGGTCATGCGCTGATATTGAGCTGCTTTGAGAAAGACGTCGGAATTCGCCGGGTCGTCGAGGTAGGCAAAGACCTTGTCCATGGGACTTGAGATCAGCATACCGTCGCCCTTCACCGTATCCACCCGCTCGCCGTCGAGACTCTTCTGCTCGACCAACTGCTGAAACCGCTCCAGGTCCAGGTCATAGACCACCAGTTCGTCGGCGCCGTTCTCGTTGTCGATCAGGTCGAAACCGGCGATGACGTAATTGCCGCCGTATTTGTCAGGCAGCGCGGCGGACACGTACCAGCGACTGCCGTGGCGCGACACCGTGAAGGCATACTCGTCACGGTTTTTGCGATCGCCTTTACGGTAGCTGACCGCTTTGTAACGGTCAGGGCCGGCGCGGCTGATTTCCAGTTCGAGCGGCTCGCCCCAGGCATTTTTGCTGCTCCAGGTGCCGAGCAATTTGGGCGGGGCGGTGTTGCTGACCGGAATAGGGTCCTTGAACGTCACCAGGCATCCGCTCAACAGCGCGAACGACAGGGCGAGCAAAACGCTCCAGACTCTCATCGGGTTCTCCTTGAGGTATCAGCCAGCCATCGGCTTGGCAGTGCCCAGTACCAGATGCATCTGGCGAGTAAGAATAGCGAGCATTTCTTCGTCTGCGCCGGGCCGGGGCCCGTTGAGCAGCCCCTGATATTCCATCCGGCAGATGAGCCCCGTCAACACTTGGGCGTCCAGTTGCGGCTGCACCGAGCCCATGACTTCAAGAAACTGGGCGCTGCCCTGCAACAGAATCTGCTGGTGGGCACTCACCAGTGGCGCCAGACGCGGGTTGATCAGCGCTTCGAGGTGGAAGGCGTGCTCGGCAATGAGCTGGTCGCGACGGGTCAGCAATTGATGACGTACGTACTCCATGGTCATCCGCGCGATTTCATCCGCCAGTCGCGCACGGGCCTCGGCGCTGCCGTCATTGCGCGCGACCATCTCGCGCAGCAGCGCCTCGGTGTTGGTCCACAGCTTGGCCATGTACGCCGCGCTGCGTTCAACGTATTGCGCGAAGGCATCGGTGAGCAGGTCATCGATGTCCTTGAAGTAGTAGGTGGTGGCAGAGAGCGGCACTTGCGCTTCGGCGGCGACCGCGCGATGCCGCACGGCCCGGACGCCGTCACGGATGAGGATGCGCATGGCCGCATCGAGAATCTGTTGCCGACGCTGTTCACTTCCCTGTCGACTCGCCTTGCGGCCTTGGTACTGAACACTCTGTGCGACTGCCGTGGCCAGGCCAGCGGCTCCCTTTTGAGCGATCGTGCGGTTCACGACGGGGTTTCCTTTTTTCGAGTCATTTACATCATGTCAACGTCAGCTTACGGCGGTGTCTGCGCCGACGTCATCGCGAGCAAGCTCACTCCTACAATCGGCGGAGTGCCCCTGTAGGAGTGAGCTTGCTCGCGATAGCATTTCCAAATGCAGCCGCGCACTACGAACAGACAAAAAAAAGCCGCCCTGCGCAGGCGGCTTGTTTTGACGCTTAGGCTTGCGGCCGCATGTGCGGGAACAGGATCACGTCACGTATGGACGGCGAGTTGGTCAGCAGCATGACCAGACGGTCGATGCCGATGCCCTCGCCCGCTGTCGGCGGCATGCCGTATTCCAGCGCCCGGACGAAGTCTGCGTCGTAGTGCATGGCTTCATCGTCGCCCGCATCCTTGTCTGCCACTTGGGCCATGAAACGCTCGGCCTGGTCTTCCGCGTCGTTCAACTCGGAATAGGCGTTGGCGATTTCGCGACCGCCAATGAACAGCTCGAAGCGGTCAGTGACGTTCGGGTTGTCATCGTTGCGACGGGCCAGCGGCGACACTTCGAACGGGTACTGGGTGATGAAGTGCGGCTGCTCCAGCTTGTGCTCGACCAGCTCTTCGAAAATCATCACCTGCAGCTTGCCCAGACCTTCGAAGCCCAGCACCTTGGCGCCGGCTTTCTTGGCGATGGCGCGGGCCTTGTCGATGTCGTTCAGGTCATCGGCGGTCAGCTCGGGGTTGTACTTGAGGATCGAGTCGAACACCGACAGACGCGCAAACGGCTCGCCGAAGTGGAATACCTTGTCGCCATACGGCACGTCGGTGCTGCCGAGAACCAGCTGGGCCAGTTCACGGAACAGCTCCTCGGTCAGGTCCATATTGTCTTCGTAATCAGCGTAGGCCTGGTAGAACTCGAGCATGGTGAACTCGGGATTGTGCCGGGTCGAAACGCCTTCGTTACGGAAGTTGCGGTTGATCTCGAAGACCTTCTCGAAGCCACCCACAACCAGACGCTTGAGGTAAAGCTCCGGCGCGATACGCAGGAACATTTCCAGGTCCAGCGCGTTGTGATGCGTCTCGAACGGCTTGGCCGCTGCGCCGCCCGGGATGGTCTGCAGCATCGGCGTTTCGACTTCGAGGAAGTCGCGCTGCATCAGGAAGCTGCGGATGTGGGCGATGACTTTCGAGCGAACGCGGAAGGTTTCGCGGACGTCTTCATTGACGATCAGGTCGACGTAACGCTGGCGATAACGCTGCTCGGTATCGACCAGGCCATGGTGCTTGTCGGGCAGCGGACGCAGGGACTTGGTCAGCAGGCGGACGTTGGTCATTTCGACATACAGGTCGCCCTTGCCGGAACGGGCCAGGGTGCCTTCGGCTGCGATGATGTCGCCCATGTCCCAGGTTTTTACCGAGGCCAGGGTTTCTTCCGACAGCGTCTTGCGGTTGACATAGACCTGGATGCGACCGGTCATGTCCTGAATCACCATGAACGAGCCACGGTTGAGCATGATGCGCCCGGCAACCTTGACCGGAATCGCCGCTTCAGCCAGCTCTTCCCTGGTCTTGTCCGCGTACTGTTTCTGCAGGTCGTTGCAGTAGTTTTCGCGACGGAAGTCGTTCGGGAAGGCGTTGCCCTTGGCGCGCTCGGCCGCAAGTTTTTCCTTGCGCAGGGCGATCAGGCTGTTTTCTTCCTGTTGCTGGGCTTGCGGGTCGAGTTGTTGGTCGCTCATGTCTTGATTATCCATCACAGGTTCGTGGCCCTTCGTCTGGCCGGGAAGCGCGACGAAGGATCGCGGGCGGCGACGTCATGATGACGCGCCCGACCCGCAACAGTGGTGTGGCGATTACAGGCCCTGTTTGAGGCTCGCGATCAGGTATTCGTCGATGTCGCCATCGAGCACCTTGTCGCAATCGCTGCGTTCGACGCTGGTCCGCAGGTCCTTGATGCGCGAGGCATCGAGCACGTATGAACGGATCTGGTGACCCCAGCCGATGTCCGACTTGGTGTCTTCCAGCGCTTGCGAGGCCGCGTTGCGCTTCTGCACTTCCTGCTCGTACAAGCGCGCCCGCAGCATCTTCATCGCGGTGTCTTTGTTGGCGTGCTGGGAACGTTCGTTCTGGCAGCTGACCACGGTGTTGGTCGGAACGTGGGTGATCCGGACCGCCGAGTCGGTGGTGTTGACGTGCTGACCACCGGCGCCCGAGGAGCGGTAGGTGTCGATGCGCAGGTCCGACGGGTTGATGTCGATTTCGATGTTGTCATCGATTTCCGGCGACACGAACACGGCCGAGAACGAGGTGTGGCGGCGGTTGCCGGAGTCGAACGGGCTCTTGCGGACCAGACGGTGCACGCCGATTTCGGTGCGCAGCCAGCCGAATGCGTATTCGCCCTTGATGTGCACCGTGGCGCCTTTGATGCCGGCGACTTCACCGGCCGACAGTTCCATGATGGTCGCGTCGAAGCCGCGCTTGTCGGCCCAGCGCAGGTACATGCGCAACAGGATGTTCGCCCAGTCCTGGGCTTCGGTGCCGCCGGAACCGGCCTGGATGTCCAGGTAGGCATTGTTCTGGTCCATCTCGCCGCTGAACATGCGACGGAATTCCAGTTTTTCCAGGGCCTCGCGAAGACGCTCGACTTCAGCGGCAACGTCGTCGACGGCGGCCTGGTCTTCTTCTTCGGCGGACATCAGCAACAGGTCCTTGGCATCCACCAGGCCGGTGCTCATTTCGTCGAGGGTGTCGACGATCTGCGCCAGCAGCGAACGCTCGCGGCCCAGTTCCTGGGCGTACGACGGGTTGTTCCAGACGTTTGGATCTTCGAGCTCGCGGTTAACTTCGGTCAGACGATCATGTTTGTGATCGTAGTCAAAGATACCCCCGAATGGTTTCGGAGCGCTCGGACAGGTCCTTGATGCTGTTTAGGATCGGGTTGATTTCCATGGTGGGCAGCACTCGCAGGCGATTTTCACAAAGCCGGCGAGTATAGCGCAGCGAACTCCCCGATGGCAGCCCGTTGGGCAGGGCTGGGCCGTGATCGTCGTTCTTTGCGGGGACATCACCTGGTTACGGCCAGAGCGCGCAGAAATGTGGATCCTCGCCCTACCCCATCGCCACCTGATTGCGCCCGTTATGCTTCGCCGCGTACAGCCCTTGATCCGCCGTCTGAATCAGCTGGCGGCTGTGGCTGCCCACTTGCGGGACGACAGTGGCGAGACCGATGCTGACCGTCAGGCTGGAGCCCTGGCTGGGCGCGACGTGGGGGATGTTCATGCTGGCGATGGTCTGGCGCAGTTTTTCCGCCAGCAAACGTGCGCCACCCGGGGAGGTATTGGGCAGCACCAGCGCGAACTCTTCGCCGCCGTAACGTGCGGGCAGGTCGGAAGGACGGCTGGAGTTGGCGCGGATGGCTTTGGCGACCTGACGCAGGGCTTCGTCACCTTCGAGATGCCCGAAAGCGTCGTTGTAGGCCTTGAAGTAATCCACATCGATCATCAACAGCGAGATCTGCGTTTGCTCACGGGTAGAACGGCGCCATTCCAGCTCCAGGTACTCGTCGAAGTGGCGGCGGTTGGACAGGCCGGTCAAGCCGTCGGAGTTCATCAGGCGTTGCAGCACCAGGTTGGTGTCGAGCAGCTGTTGCTGGCTGACGCGCAACGCACGATAGGCTTCATCGCGCTGCAGCAGCGTCATGTACGAGCGGGAGTGGTAACGAATGCGCGCGACCAGTTCGATGTTGTCCGGCAGTTTGACCAGGTAATCGTTGGCCCCGGCGGCAAAGGCGGCGCTCTTGATCAGCGGGTCTTCCTTGGTCGAAAGCACGATGATCGGGATGTCCCGGGTCTTCGGATTGCTGCGGTACTCACGCACCAGCGTCAGGCCGTCGAGGCCGGGCATGACCAAGTCCTGAAGAATGACCGTCGGCTTGATCAAAATCGCCTGCGCAATCGCCTGATGGGGGTCCGCGCAGAAGTGGAAGTCGATGTTTTCTTCCTGCGCCAGCCCGCGTCGGACGGCCTCGCCGATCATGGCCTGATCGTCGACGAGCAACACCATGGCGGCGTTTTCATCCGTGGCGTTCAGATCGTCCAGTTGCAAATCATGCATGCGGGGTCTCCTGGTCACAGGCGGGCTGTGAAATCACCTGGAAATTCATTGGGTGAATACCTCTTTCAAGCGAGGTGCAATCGATTCCAGAGAGCGAATTTCCGTGGCGGCGTCGATGGCCGCGGCCGCTTTGGGCATGCCATACACCGCACAGCTTTCCTGATTCTGGGCGATGGTGAGAAAGCCCCGCTGACGCATCAGCTTGAGTCCCTGCGCACCATCACGGCCCATGCCGGTCAACAAAACACCCACTGCGTCACCATTCCAATAGCTGGCCACACTTTCGAAAAACACGTCGATGGAGGGCCTGTAAATTTCGTTAACCGGCTCTGCGGTGTACGCCAGTGTGCCGTTCCTGAGCAGACGAATATGGTGGTTGGTGCCTGCCAGCAGCACCGTGCCCACTTGCGGCGGCTCGCCATGGCGCGCCAGCCTGACCTCCAGCCCCGAAGAGCTGCTCAGCCATTGCGCCATCCCTTCGGCGAACACCTGATCCACATGCTGCACCAATACGATGGCGGCCGGGAAATCCGTCGGCAGCGCCTTGAGCAGTATTTCCAGTGCAGCGGGGCCGCCGGCCGATGAGCCGATCGCGATCAACCGCTGACGCTGTGCCGACTCGCGCACCGGTGGCGGCACAGGGCGGACCCGCGTGTCCCGCTCACCAATGAGCCAGCCTATATTAAGTATCTTGCGCAACAAAGGCGCGGCGGCATCCTTGGGGTTGCCGGCCCCCAGCGCGGGCGTGTCGACCACGTCCAGCGCGCCATGGCCCATCGCTTCGAACACCCGATGCACATTCTGCTCGCGGTCCACGGTGACGATGACGATGGCGCACGGCGTCGCCGCCATAATACGTCGAGTGGCCTCCACGCCGTCCATCACCGGCATGATCAGGTCCATCAGGATCAGGTCGGGCGTCAGCTGCGCGCAACGCTCCACCGCCTCGGCGCCATTGCTGGCCACCCAGGCAATCTGGTGCGCCGGCTCAAAGGCCAGCGCGCGGCGCAACGCCTCCACTGCCATGGGCATGTCGTTGACGATGGCAATCTTCATCCCTGCGCATCTCCTATCAACTCAACGACCGCATCGAGCAGCGCGTCGTCATGGAAACTGGCCTTGGCCAGATAGTAATCGGCGCCGGCGTCCAGGCCGCGACGGCGATCTTCTTCACGGTCCTTGTACGACACCACCATCACCGGCAGCGATTGCAGGCGGCTGTCGCGGCGCACCAGCGTCACCAGTTCGATGCCGTCCATGCGCGGCATGTCGATGTCGGTGATGAGCAAATCGAAATCCTCACCGCGCAAGGCGTTCCAGCCGTCCATGCCATCCACGGCCACCGCGACGTCGTAACCCCGGCTGGCCAGTAACTTGCGCTCCAGCTCGCGCACCGTCAGCGAATCATCGACCACCAGCACGCGCTTGCGAGCTCGGGTGTCCGCCTGCTGGCTGCGCCGGTCGATGCGCGCCAGGCGTCCGGTATTGAGCAATTTCTCCACCGAACGCAGCATGTCTTCGACGTCGATGATCAGTACCGCCGAGCCATCGTCGAGCAAGGCGCCCGCAGAAATGTCCTGAACCTTGCCCAGGCGCGGATCCAGCGGCAGAACCACCAGCGTGCGTTCGCCGATGAAGCGTTCCACGGCGACGCCATACACGGCATCGCGCTCGCGAATGACCACCACTTTGAGCACGTCTTCACTGTGCTGGCTGGCCGGACGGTTAAGCAACTGAGTGGCCGCAACCAGCCCGACATGCCGCTCCTCGTGCCAGAAATGCTGACGCCCTTCAAGCTGCACGATCTCGTCGGCGCGCACGTCACGCATGCGCTCGATGTGCGCCAGCGGAAAGGCATACGCTTCGCCGCCGACGTCCACCACCAGACTGCGCACCACCGACAAGGTCAGCGGCACTTCCAGATGGAAACGGCTGCCCTGCCCGGCGCGCTGGTCCATTTCGACGCCGCCACGCAGTTGCCGAATCATGTGTTGAACCGCGTCCAGGCCGACGCCTCGGCCAGACACTTCAGTGACCGTGTCGCGCATGCTGAAACCGGGCAGGAACAGGAAGCTCAGCAGTTCTTCTTCGCTCAACTGCGCGGCGGTTTCGGCAGGCGAGAGTTTGCGCTCGATGATGTTCAAGCGCAGGCGCTCGAGGTCGACACCGGCGCCGTCATCGATCAGCTCGACCACCAGCAGACCGGCCTGGTGCGAGGCCTTCAGTTGAATCAAGCCCTCGGCCGGCTTGCCGCAGGCGAGGCGCTGTGCCGGCAGCTCGATGCCGTGGTCGACCGCGTTGCGCAGCAAATGGGTCAACGGTGCTTCGAGTTTTTCCAGCACATCGCGATCGACCTGAGTCTTTTCGCCGTCGATTTCCAGGCGCACCTGCTTGCCCAGCGAGCGCCCCAGATCCCGGACCATGCGCGCCTGACCCGCCAGCACATCGGCAAACGGGCGCATGCGGCAGGCCAGCGCGGTGTCGTAGAGCAGTTGCGCGCGTTGCGACGCCTGCCAGCCGAACTCATCGAGATCGGCGGTCTGTTGAATCAGCAAATGCTGCGCTTCGCCGAGCAGACGCCGCGCTTCGTCCAGCGCCTTTTGCGCGTCGGGATCGGTGTTGGCGCCGAGCAAGGCTTCAAGACTGTCCAGCGCTCGGGTGGCGCCGGTCTGCGTGCGTTTGACCCGCTGCATCGCGGCCAGATACGGCTTCAGCCGTTGGGTCTCGACCAGCGACTTGCTCGACAGGTCCAGCAGGTTGTTCAAGCGTTCGGCGGTGACGCGCAGGACCCGTTCGCCGGTCTCGACCACACGTCGTTCACCGGGGCCATCTGCTTTAAGCGCCGGGTCGGCAACGGGCTCGACGACGGCGGCGGCCAGTTCCTCGGCGGCCGAGTCCTGCGCAGACTGAAGCGAGGTGACCAGCGACTGCGCGTTGGCAAGCAAGATGTCTTCAAGGGAAGGCAACGCGGTGGGCACCAGCATGGCTTTCATGGCCGGATCGGCGCTGACCATGTTGTTCATCAGCGCCACATAGCCGTCCACATCCGCCTGAGGCACGCTGGCGCCGGGCGTGGCGATGCGCATCAGCAAATCGGTGCCCATCAGCAAGGCGTCGATGTGCTCGGGCAGCAGGTGCAATCGGCCTTCCTGGGCGCTGACCAGGCAGTCTTCCATGACGTGGGAAACGCTGACGCCCGCGTTGACCCCGACAATCCGCGCCGCGCCTTTCAGCGAATGGGCCGCGCGCATGCACGCTTCCAGTTGATCAGCCTGGGTCGGATTGCGCTCAAGGGCCAGCAGGCCCGCGCTCAACACCTGAGTCTGGGCTTCCGCCTCCAGGGTGAAGAGTTCGAACAGCGACGCGTCGCGCATTTGATCGGGCGTCATGTCAGGCTCCGGTTCACGGCCGACAAGAGCTGGTCTTCATCGAGCAGGCGCAGGCTGCGATTTTTCCATTGCACGACGCCTCGGGTGAAGCGCGCGTTGTTGTTCTGCGCCGACACCGAGGCGGTATCCAGCAGGCGCGCTTCGATGGCATGAATGCCGTCAACCTCGTCCACCGGCACCACCACCGGACCGCCGCCTGCCGAAACGATCAGCATGCGCGGCATTGTGCGGGCATCCCCGCCCGGCGCGACTGAAGGGTCCAGCCCGAGCAGTTCGACGAATGACAGGCAGGCCACCAGGGCGCCGCGCACATTGGCAACGCCCAGCAAGGCCCGGGAACGCTGATGTGGAAGTGAATGAATGGCTTGCACCGGCGACACTTCCACCAGACATCGGGTCGGCAGGCCGAGCCACTCTTCGCCGAGACGAAACACCACGGTCGAGCGGGTTTCGACGTCGACGGCCAGCGCATCGGTGTGCATCGACACGCGCTGATCCTGGGCCAGCGAGTAACGGTCGAGCAAGCGTGTTGCCGCTGCCGAGTACACCGAGCAGTTGCGGCAATGAATATGATCGGCAAGCAGCGGGCAGGACCGGTCGCCATGGATGCCGATGCGGTTCCAGCAGTCATCGATCGCCTCGGCGTTGTCGCTGACCAGCTCTGTATGTACGCGACTCATCCGCTGCGTCCTTCTTTAGTGACACCCCGTGCCGCGCGCTCCTGCAGCCGCCGGGCCCCTGCGCTGTCGCCCTGGGCGGCGAGCAGCGCGGCCAGTTGCGCCAGGGTTTCCGGATGCTGCGGTTGCAGATACAACGCCTTGCGATAAAACCCTTGTGCTGCGCTCGCCTCCCCCGCGACTTCGCTGAGCAGGCCCAGCCAGTAGAACACTGGCGCCACGGGTTCGAAGCGCTTGAGGTACTGCTCGCAGGCCACCTTGGCCTCGGCACTGCGGCCTTCGTTGGCAAGGGCCGCGATGCTGCGCAGCAACTCGGCAGCGTCGCCACTGCCAGCATCCGTCGCCGCCTTGATGTCGGGTCTTAGCGCAGCCCTGCGTTCTTCGGTCAGCGCAGGATCACTCAACAACCTCGGCGCAAAGGGCTGCGGTTTAGGAGTGCCGCGCGACAGGGTCGATGTTGGCTGAGCAGACAACGAATCGCTTCGCGACGGCTGCATGGCTGGGGCACTCAGGACGCTGTGGGGTTCGGGAACAGCCTCGTCACGCCGACGAAAGGCGAACGACTGGGGAATGCCGATCGACACCATGCCCATGCGCCCGAGGAGGCTGCCCTCGGCGGGGCCGATGAACAGCACGCCGTCGTCGCGGGTCATGCGCTTCAGTGCATCAAAGCCCTGACGCTGAGTGTCGATGTCGAAGTAGATCAGCAGGTTGCGGCAGAACACGAAATCGTAGGCCGACTGCGCCACCGGCATAGCGGGATCGAGCAGGTTGCCGGACTGAAAGCAGACCTGATCACGCACCCGCTCCTCCAGTCGATAGCCCTCCTCGACCGCGCTGAAAAAACGTTCCCGGAAACCCAGCTGGTCGCCGCGAAAGGAGTTTTTGCCATACACGCCCTGACGCGCGCGCTGGATCGAAAGCGGGCTGATGTCCACCGCTTCGACGCTGAACTGCGGTCCGCGCAGACCGGCGTCGAACAGCGCCATGGCGATGGAATAAGGCTCTTCGCCGGTGGAGCACGGCAGGCTGAGAATCCGCAGCGGACGCACGCCATTGAGCTGCGCCAACCGGGCGTTGGCCAGCTTGCCGAGGGTGGCGAAGGATTCCGGGTAACGGAAAAACCAGGTTTCGGGGACGATCACCGCTTCGATCAGCGCCTGTTGCTCGTCCGCCGAAACCAGCAGCGTCTGCCAGTAGTCATCGTGGTCCCGCGCCTTGGACAGCGTGCAGCGCTGACGCACGGCGCGCTCGATGATCGCCTCGCCCACTGACGCGACGTCCAGGCCGATGCGGTCCTTGAGAAAGGCGAAGAAACGCGCGTCGCTGCTCATGGCGCCGCCTCGAAGGCATCCAGGTTCATGGGCTGCTCGGGAAACAACAGTTCGCGCACAGCGTCACTGAGCAAGTCATCCACACGTATCCATTGCAGCAGGCCGTGTTCGTCCTCGCGCACCGGGCCCAGATACGGCGCCTGTGAGTTGTCCAGGCCGTAGGCTTTGAATGCATGGGGCGAGCAGCGCAGCGTGTCGGTCGCCTGTTCGAGGATCAAGCCCAGCTCACGCGGCGGGCGATCGCCGCCGAGGCGGTAATGCACCAACACCAGCCGTGTGCTGGTACGCAACGGGGCGGGATGGCCGAAGGTCAGCGCGCTGAGATCGATGACCGGCACGATCGCACCGCGGTGGGCAAACACACCCGCGACCCAGTGCGGCGCCTGGGCGATGGGCTTGAGCATCAGCCGTGGCAGCACTTCGGCGACTTCTGTCGCTTGCAGCGCATAGCGTTCCGCACCGATGCGGAACAGCAGAAACAGCTTGTTCTTCGGCAACACCGCAGTGCTGCGCTTGGCTGAATGCTCGATCATGGGCCTGACTCAGACCTTGAAACGCGAAACGCCGCTACGCAGCCCCACCGCCACCTGGCTGAGCTCGTCGATGGCGAAGCTGGCCTGACGCAGGGATTCGACGGTCTGGCTGCTCGCATCACCCAACTGCACCAGCGCCTGGTTGATCTGTTCGGCGCCAGTGGCCTGGGCCTGCATGCCTTCGTTGACCATCAAGACACGCGGCGCCAGGGCCTGCACTTGATGAATGATCTGCGAGAGCTGCTCGCCGACCTGGGTCACTTCGTACATGCCGCGACGCACTTCTTCGGAGAACTTGTCCATGCCCATGACGCCCGCCGACACCGCCGACTGTATCTCGCGAACCATCTGCTCGATGTCATAGGTGGCCACGGCGGTCTGGTCGGCCAGACGCCGAACTTCGGTGGCGACCACGGCGAAACCACGGCCGTATTCGCCGGCTTTTTCCGCTTCGATGGCGGCGTTGAGCGACAGCAGGTTGGTCTGGTCGGCGACCTTGACGATGGTCACCACGACCTGATTGATGTTGCCGGCCTTCTCATTGAGGATCGCCAGCTTGGAGTTGACCAGATCGGCCGCGCCCATGACCGAGTGCATGGTTTCTTCCATGCGCGCCAGGCCTTGCTGACCGGAGCCCGCCAGGACCGAAGCCTGATCCGCCGCTGAGGTTACTTCGGTCATGGTGCGCACCAGATCCCGGGACGTTGCGGCAATTTCCCGCGACGTGGCGCCGATTTCCGTGGTGGTCGCAGCGGTCTCTGTGGCGGTCGCCTGTTGCTGCTTGGAGGTGGCTGCAATCTCGGTCACCGACGTGGTCACCTGAATCGACGAGCGCTGGGCCTGGGACACCAATGCGGCAAGCTCGGCGACCATATCGTTGAAACCGGTCTGCACCGATCCGAACTCATCGTTGCGGTCCAGCGCCAGACGCGTGCTCAGGTCGCCGGTGCGCATGGTCTCGAGAATCTGCACGATGCGGTTCATCGGCGCCAGAATTGCGCGCATCAACAGCAGGCCGCACGCAGCCGCCGCCAGCAAGGCGATGATCAACGAAATGCCGAGGGTGATTTTAGCGCTGGAGACGGCGGCTTGAATGGCGTCAGACGCCTGGTCGGCGACCACCTTGTTCTTGGCGCCGAGTGCGTTGAGCTGTTTGCGACCCTCAAACCAGGCGGGCGTGAGTTGCTCGGCGAACATCCGCTGGGACAGCGCATAGTTGTCGCCCTGATAGGCCGCGAGCACGCCGTTGAGCAGTAACTGGTAGCGTTCGCGCAGTTGCAGAAACTGGGCGAAGTCATTGCGATCCGATTCGTCGAAGATGCTTTTCTGGTAATTGACGATCTGCGCCTGCAGGCGGTCTTCGAAGTCTTTGTACTGGTCTTCTTCAGCGCTGGTGAGGTCGCGTCCCGCACCCTCGCTGAGTAAGCGCTGGGTGGCTACGTAGCTTTCAACCCAGGCACCGCGCACGGTGCTGCTGTAAAAAACGCCGGGCAGCGCGTCCAGCCGTACGGCATCGCCGCTGTTCTCGATCACCAACAGGCGATTGAACGCCGCAACCACCATCAACAGCATGATGGCGATGATGACAGCGAAGCTCGCCAAAATCCGTTGACGCAACGTCCAGTTCTTCACAGTCAGCCCTCAAGGGTTCAACGCCGGCATGACCGGGTTCAAGAAGCGGACCGACGGACGGTCCAAAGCGAGCGGGAGTATAGCCTAGTGACTTCCCAATAAATGGGCTGTTTCCGACAAGGAAAACGCCATATCACACAGCCATATCGGAAGTGTCTTACACGCTATCGGCTTGATGTGACGTTGCTTGATGGTACGAGTACGTTGTTGGCGGATGTCTGCAGCGGACTTTCAGCGCACGGGGGAGAGATGCGGGTCAGGCCCCACTGATTGCTGGGCCTGACCCGGCAGGTTTGCGGGGGTCGGATGGTGTATCCGGGACGGGTCGCTGGACAGGCTGACAGTTTAAGGCTGCGCCTGACGCACCTGGTGCTCAAGCTCGGTCTTGAGGGCGGGATCGAGCTTCAGCTGCCTGGCGAGTTCGTCCAGGTAAGCGCGCTCCATGAAGTGTTCTTCGTCGACCATCATCACGCTGGCCAGGTACATTTCGGCGGCGATTTCCGGGGTCTGCGCCGCGCGGGCGACATCGGCCGGGTCCAGCGGCTTGTTCAGTTCGGCGTGCAGCCATTGCTGCAGTTCGTTGTCGCCGGTAATGCGGGTGAACTCGCCTTCGATGAGTTCGCGTTCACGGTCGTCAACGTGGCCGTCGGCCTTGGCCGCAGCCACCAGCGCCCGCAGGATGGCCTCGCTGTGCTGTTCGACCTGGGCCGGTGGCACACGGTCCACGGTTTGCGGCTCAACCGGTTGCGCCATACCCTGACTCTCCTGCCAGTTGCCATAGGCCTTGTACGCCAACACGCCCAACGCTGCGAGCCCGCCGTAGGTCAGCGCTTTGCCGCCCATTTTGCGTGCGCCCTTGTTGCCCATCAGCAAGCCCATCGCGCCCGCTGCCAACGCGCCGCCACCGGCCCCGGAGAGCAGCCCGCCAAGGCTTCCGCCCAGCTTGCCGCCCAGGCCGCTACCACCGACTTTGCCAAGCAGATCGCCAAGACCGCCCTGCCCGTTTTGCCCGCTTTTGCCGCTCTTGTCGTGAGCGCCGGCCTTGTTTTGCAGCAGGTCCTGGCCGGATTTCAACAGTTGATCGAGTAAACCGCGCGTGTTCATGACTTCACCTTCAGAAGGGGGACAGACGATTCGACCCGCAGGTTAAGGCGAAGGCACCGACGCGCGCCGGGCGGGTTTGCTTCTGAATGTTGCGGCGACTGAGCGTCCAGAGGCCGGATGGGTTTTCACTCAACCGCATCCGCCCTGCACGAATGGGCGCGGTATTTGCTGCGCCAGGTTTGTCGAGGATCGAAGTGGGCACTACGCTCTGCACCACCGATCTCTGCCCCAACAACCACCAAGAGGCAAACCCACCATGTCCGTGCACAAGACCGCGATTCTGAGCGCCGTGATTTCCGCACTATTCACCAGCGGCGCGGTACAGGCCGCTGAAGCACTCACGGCGGTGGGCGATGGCGAGGGGCAACTGGATATCGTGGCGTGGCCGGGCTACATCGAGCGCGGCGAAAGCGACAAGGCCTACGACTGGGTAACCGGCTTCGAGCAGGAAACCGGCTGCAAGGTCAACGTCAAGACCGCGGCGACCTCCGACGAGATGGTCAGCCTGATGACCAAGGGCGGCTATGACCTGGTCACCGCGTCGGGCGATGCGTCGTTGCGCCTGATCGCCGGCAAGCGTGTGCAGCCCATCGACACCGCGTTGATCCCGAACTGGAAGACCCTCGACCCGCGCCTGAAAGACGGCCCCTGGTACACGGTCGAGAACAAAACGTACGGCACGCCGTACCAATGGGGCCCGAACGTGCTGATGTACAACACCAACGTGTTCAAGACGCCGCCGGTGAGCTGGAGCGTGGTGTTCGAGCCGCAGGATTTGCCCGACGGCAAACCGAACAAGGGCCGGGTCCAGGCGTATGACGGGCCGATATACATCGCCGACGCCGCGCTGTACCTCAAAACCGCCAAGCCGGAGCTGAACATCGTCGACCCCTATCAGCTCACCGAAACCCAGTACAAGGCCGTGCTCGACCTGCTCCGCGCCCAGCAGCCGCTGGTTCACCGTTACTGGCACGACGCGACGGTGCAGATGAGCGACGTGAAAAACGAAGGCGTGGCGGCGTCGAGTTCGTGGGGTTACATGGTCAACGGGCTGGTCGCCGATAAACAGCCCGTCGCCTCGACCATCCCGCAGGAAGGCGCCACCGGCTGGGCCGACACGACGATGTTGCACGCCGAGGCCAAACACCCCAACTGCGCCTACAAGTGGATGAACTGGTCGCTGCAACCGAAGGTTCAGGGCGACGTTGCCGCCTGGTTCGGCTCCCTGCCGGTGGTGCCCGACGCGTGCAAGGGCAACGAACTGCTGGGCGCCGAGGGCTGCGAGACCAACGGGTTTGACCTGTTCGACAAGATCGCCTTCTGGAAAACACCCCAGGCCGAGGGCGGCAAGTACGTGCCTTACAGCCGCTGGACGCAGGATTACATTGCGATCATGGGTGGGCGTTAGGCCATGAACCACGCCGTCCAGTTCACCCAAGTCTCGCGGCTGTTCGGCGAGGTGAAAGCCGTGGACCGGGTGTCCATCGACATCGAGGACGGCGAGTTCTTTTCCATGCTCGGCCCCTCGGGCTCCGGCAAGACCACCTGCCTGCGCCTGATCGCAGGCTTCGAGCAACCCAGCGCCGGCTCGATTCGCATTCATGGCCAGGAAGCCGCCGGCCTGCCGCCGTACCAGCGTGACGTCAATACGGTGTTTCAGGACTACGCGCTGTTTCCGCACATGAACGTGCGGGACAACGTTGCCTATGGCCTGAAAGTCAAAGGCGTCGGCAAGGCCAAGCGGATCAAGCGGGCCGACGAGGCCCTGAACATGGTGGCGCTCGACGGCTATGGCGCGCGCAAACCCGTGCAACTGTCCGGCGGCCAGCGTCAGCGAGTTGCCCTGGCGCGTGCGCTGGTCAATCGGCCGCGCGTGCTGCTGCTTGACGAACCCCTCGGCGCCCTCGACCTGAAGCTGCGCGAAAAGATGCAGAGCGAACTGAAAAAATTGCAGCGCCAGCTGGGCATCACCTTCATCTTCGTCACCCACGATCAGACCGAAGCGCTGTCGATGTCGGACCGGGTCGCGGTGTTCAACAAAGGCCGAATCGAGCAGGTGGATACGCCGCGCAATCTGTACATGAAACCGGCCACGACCTTCGTGGCGGAATTCGTGGGCACCTCCAACGTCGTGCGTGGCGAACTGGCCCAGGCATTGAGCGGCAGCCCGGGCGCTTTTTCGATTCGGCCCGAGCACATTCGTTTTGCCGAGGGCGGCACTGCGACGCACGACATTCAGCTCAGCGGCGTGCTGCACGATATTCAATATCAGGGCAGTGCCACCCGCTACGAGGTCAAACTGGACACCGGCCAGACACTCACTGTCAGCCAGGCCAACAGCCAATGGCTGGACACCGGCGCGCGCTATCAGCCGGGGCAACGCCTGACGGCATGCTGGGCGCGGGAAGCGATGGTTGCGCTACATGACGCGCCACGTGAGTCGTCAGAAATCGCGACGGGCGAGGCGCCTTGAGATGGGTCAGACGTTCACTGGCTCGGCGTCGATGCAACGGCAATCGCCACTCCGACGCTTTTCCAGCCTGCTGTATCGACGTCCGAATCTTTACCTGTCACTGCTGCTGATTCCCCCGCTGCTGTGGTTCGGCGCGATTTACCTCGGTTCGCTGCTGGGCCTGTTGTGGCAAGGCTTCTATACCTTCGACGACTTCAGCATGACCGTGACGCCGGACCTGACCCTGGCGAACTTCGGCGCGCTGTTCAACCCGGCCAACTTCGACGTCATCCGCCGCACCCTGACCATGGCGGTCGCAGTGTCCATCGCCAGCGCCATCATCGCCTTCCCCATCGCGTATTACATGGCGCGCTACACCACCGGCAAAACCAAAGCGTTCTTTTACATCGCGGTGATGATGCCGATGTGGGCCAGTTACATCGTCAAGGCCTATGCGTGGACGCTGCTGCTGGCCAAGGGCGGCGTGGCGCAATGGTTCGTTCAGCATCTGGGTTTGGCGCCGGCACTGCAATGGATGCTGAGCGTGCCCGGGATTGGCGGCAGCACGTTATCGACCTCGCATCTGGGGCGATTCATGGTGTTCGTCTACATCTGGCTGCCGTTCATGATCCTGCCGATTCAGGCTTCCCTCGAACGCTTGCCGCCGTCACTGCTGCACGCCTCCGCCGACCTGGGCGCCACGCCCCGGCAGACGTTCATGCAGGTGATTCTGCCGCTGTCGGTACCGGGCATTGCGGCGGGCTCGATCTTCACGTTTTCGCTGACGCTGGGGGATTTCATCGTGCCGCAATTGATCGGCCCGCCGGGCTACTTCATCGGCAGCATGGTCTACGCCCAGCAAGGCGCCATCGGCAATATGCCCATGGCGGCGGCATTCACGCTGGTGCCGATCGTGCTGATCGCGGTTTATCTGGCCATCGTCAAGCGTCTGGGGGCTTTCGATGCACTCTGATAAAGCATCGTGGGCCCTGAAGATCGCCGCTTGGGGCGGGCTGGTGTTTCTGCATTTTCCGATCCTGATCATCTTCGTCTACGCCTTCAACACCGAAGACGCCGCCTTCAGCTTCCCGCCGAAAGGCTTCACCCTGAAGTGGATTGGCGTGGCATTCGCGCGGCCTGACGTGCTGGAGTCGATCAAGTTGTCGCTGCAGATCGCCTGCGTTGCCACCCTGATCGCACTGGTGCTCGGCACGCTGGCCTCGGCGGCGCTTTACAGACGTGACTTCTTCGGCAAGGACGGCATTTCGCTGATGCTGATCCTGCCCATCGCCCTGCCCGGCATCATCACCGGGCTGGCCTTGTTGTCGGCGTTCAAGACCCTGGGGATCGAGCCGGGCATGTTCACCATCATCGTCGGCCACGCGACCTTCTGCGTGGTGATCGTCTACAACAACGTCATCGCCCGTTTGCGCGGCACCTCCCACAGCTTGATCGAAGCCTCGATGGACCTCGGCGCCGACGGCTGGCAGACCTTTCGCTACATCATCATGCCCAACCTGGGCTCGGCGCTGCTGGCCGGCGGCATGCTGGCGTTTGCCCTGTCGTTCGACGAAATCATCGTCACCACCTTCACCGCCGGGCATGAGCGCACATTGCCCATCTGGCTGCTCAACCAACTCAGCCGCCCACGGGATGTGCCAGTGACCAATGTCGTGGCGATGCTCGTGATGATGGTGACCATGCTGCCGATCCTCGGCGCCTACTACCTGACGCGGAGCGGGGAAAGCGTGGCGGGGAGTGGGGGGAAGTGAGGGGGTGTCTCCTTTCTGGAGTCCGACGCAGGACGATTGTGGGAGCGAGCTTGCTCGCGAAGAGGTCAGTACATCCGCTAAATCTCCGGCGGCTGGAATACCGTCTTCGTGAGCAAGCTCACTCCCACATGGACCTCCGCCAGCAGAGCCAGCATCACAAAGCGGCAGACATTTGAGCAGTGCAGCAGCACGCTTGTCGAGGGCCTGTGCCACCAGCCATCTTGCCAACAAGCGCGCCCACATCAGCTATTCAGCGGCGTGATCAATCCCGCAAATCCGACTCATGAATCGGCTGGTCACGGTGCGTTGCCCGCTGGTATTGCGCAGGCCATGTGGCTTGGCGTCCGCCCAGATGTTCATCGGCACGCAGCGGCCAGTACGGATCGCGGAGGAGTTCACGGGCGAGGAAAATCAGGTCAGCCTGGCCCGTCCGCAGAATGGTGTCGGCCTGGGTGGGTTCGGTGATCATGCCCACGGTGCCGGTGGCAATGCCTGACTCGCTGCGCACCCGAGCGGCGAATTCGGTTTGATAGCCCGGGCCCACCGGAATCTCGGCTTTGGCCGCAGTGCCGCCGGAAGACACATCAACCAGGTCGACGCTCAGCTCTTTCAAGCGTTTGCCCAGCTCGACGGTTTCATCCGCGTTCCAGCCGCCTTCCACCCAGTCGGTGGCCGAGACGCGCACGAACAACGGCAGGTCTGCGGGCCAGACTTCGCGCACGGCTTTGGTGACTTCAAGCGTCAGACGGATGCGGTTTTCGAACGAGCCACCGTATTGATCCTGACGCTGGTTGCTTAGTGGCGACAGGAACTGATGCAGCAGATAACCGTGGGCAGCGTGGATTTCGACCACTTTGAAACCTGCGGTCAAAGCACGTTTGGCAGCATCGACGAAGGCCTTGATGATGTCCTTGATCTGGGCTTCATCCAGCGGCGTGGGCACGGTGTAGGTCGGGTCGAAAGCGATCTTCGAGGGCCCCCAGGTCGCCCAGCCGCCCTGGTCGGCAGGGATGGCGCCGCTCTGGCTCACCCACGGCCGCCAGGTACTGGCCTTGCGTCCTGCATGGGACAGCTGAATGCCGGCCACCGCGCCCTGGGCGTTGATGAATCGAGTAATGCGCTGAAGCGGCTCGATTTGCTCGTCGTTCCAGAGGCCGAGGTCTTCCGGGGTGATGCGCCCGTCCTGGGTAACCGCCGCCGCTTCGGTGAAAATCAGCCCGGCGCCGCCGACCGCGCGACTGCCCAGATGGACCAGATGCCAGTCATTGGCCAGGCCGTCGGCACAGCTGTACTGACACATCGGCGAAACCACAATGCGATTACGCAGGGTCAGTTGGCGAAGGGTGTAGGGTTCAAGCAGCAGGCTCATGGGCACCTCTCAGGTCGTGTGGCAGGTTCCATACGTTGCGAACCTTGAGCCTAGTCGACAACCTGAGCGAAGTGAGGGTTCACTCGTTTCCCGGCGTAAGCCAGACATCCTGAAACAACGCGTTCACCTGTAGGGTTGGCTTTGGCCGATCTTGATGATTCAGCGTGGCGAGAGGTGAACCACCATCAGTTGCACGGTTTCGTTGCCACGGAATTCGTTCAGGTCCAGCTTGTATGCCAGCTCGACCCAGCGCACGGTCGGGTTGGGCCAGACGTCGCGATCGACGCTGAAGGCGATGCCTTCAAGCTTGACGCTGCCGCATTCGGTCTTGAGTACCATCTTCAGATGGCGCTCGCCGACCACTCGCTGCTCCACCAGCTGGAACACGCCATGGAACAGCGGCTCGGGAAAGTGCTGCCCCCACGGACCGGCGTTGCGCAGCGCACGGGCCAGTTCCAGGTGAAACTCTTCGACGGCCAGTGTGCCGTCGGATAGCAGCCGGCCGGTCAGGTCTTCTTCCTTGAGCTGACGGCGAACTTCAGCGTCGAAGGCCTCGGCGAACGCCGGGAAGTTGCCTTCCGGCAGCGACAGCCCGGCCGCCATCGCATGACCGCCGAACTTGCTGATCAGCTCCGGGTGTTTAGCCGCCACGGCATCGAGCGCGTCGCGGATGTGAAAGCCCGGCACCGAACGCGCCGAACCCTTCAGCACACCCTCGCCTGCGCTGGCGAAGGCAATGGTCGGGCGGTGATAACGCTCTTTCATACGCGAGGCCAGAATGCCGATCACGCCCTGATGCCACTCTGGTTCGAAGAGGCACAGCCCGAACGGCATCGACTCCAGCGGCAGGTCCTTGAGCTGGGCGAGCGCCTCGCGCTGCATGCCCTGCTCGATGGATTTGCGGTCCTGGTTGAGCTCGTCCAGACGCACGGCCATTTCCCGCGCCTCGGTCTCGTCATCGCATAGCAGGCATTCGATGCCCAGGCTCATGTCATCCAGACGCCCCGCCGCGTTCAGTCGCGGGCCGATGATGAACCCCAGGTCGGTGGAGGTGATGCGTGAGGCCTCGCGACGGGCGACCTCGAGAATGGCGCGCAACCCCGGACGGGCACGCCCGGCCCTAATACGCATCAACCCCTGGTGCACCAGAATCCGGTTGTTGGCATCCAGCGGCACGACGTCGGCGACGCTGCCCAACGCCACCAGATCCAGCAGCTCGCCCAGATTGGGTTGAGCGCGGCCCTCGAACCAGCCGATGTCCCGCAGTCGTGCGCGCAAGGCCATCAACACATAAAAAATCACGCCAACGCCGGCCAGCGACTTGCTCGGGAAGGTGCAGCCGGGCTGGTTCGGGTTGACGATGGCATCGGCGGCCGGCAATTCGTGGCCGGGCAAGTGGTGATCGGTGACCAATACCTGCAAGCCCGCCGCCTTCGCTGCTGCGACGCCATCGACGCTGGAAATGCCGTTGTCCACGGTCATCAGCAAATCAGGCTGGCGCTCAAGGGCGACCTGGACGATTTCCGGGGTGAGGCCGTAGCCAAATTCGAAACGGTTCGGTACCAGATAGTCCACATGCACCGCACCGAGCAGACGCAGGCCTAACACACCCACCGTGCTGGCCGTCGCGCCATCGGCATCGAAGTCGCCGACGATGAGGATACGCTGACGCTGCTGCAACGCAGTCACCAGCAAATCGACCGCGGTCTCGATGCCCTTGAGCTGTTGGTAGGGAATCAGCCGGGCGAGGCCCTTGTCGAGCTCTTCCTCCGAGGCCACACCGCGCGCTGCGTACAACCGGGTGAGCAAAGGCGGCAGATCGCCAAGAAAAGGCAGGGTGTCAGGTAACTCGCGTGGTTCGATGCGCATTCAGGTTCCGCTGGTGTTCTCGTTGGGGCCGGTTGGGTGTAGCGATGTCACCGCGATGCCGCTGTTGTAGCGTCGCAATGCAGGACTGAATCAGCCCCGCTCGCCAGCCAGCCACTGCAGTTGCACTTCGTGCTGGCCGCGATCATCGGTGACGAAGATCGTGCCTTCGCTGATCATCACGTCCCACTTGATCACCCGGGGCATGTCCTTGGCCAGGATTTCCAGTGCCTCCTGAGGGACCGAAGCGATATTGACGTTCTTCAGCGTCTTGATCGCCGGTATGACCTTCCCTTCCCACACCC
Organism: Pseudomonas sp. W2-17; assembly: GCF_041060445.1. NCBI lineage: Bacteria > Pseudomonadati > Pseudomonadota > Gammaproteobacteria > Pseudomonadales > Pseudomonadaceae > Pseudomonas > Pseudomonas sp. W2-17. The sequence continues at coordinate 143,394 of NZ_JAUFNS010000003.1, forward strand.
GCAGACTGCCGTAGGCCAGCAGACTGGTGCGTTCGGTGCGACGCGAGCACCAGGTCAGGCGGTCGGCGTCGGGCTGGCCGACTTCAATCCAGTGCAGCACGCGATCGTCCAGACTCTTTTCCCACAACGCAGGTTCGTCGACGTCCGACAGACCACGGCCAAACGACAGATGCTCGTTGTACCAGAAGGCGTAGGCCAGCAGGCGCACGGTCATGCGCTCTTCGGTCTCCGAAGGGTGACGGGCGATGGTCTGCTTGACGGTTTCGTAAACCCCGCGATCTAGGTCGGTGAGATTGAGTTCGAACTTGTAGGTCGTGGACGGCTGGGCCATGAACGGGCTTCTAGAGAGACGGGAAAGGCGGCAAGTCTACCCGATGCAGCCCCGTTGAACGACCGAACTCGATGAGCGATGCGGCTCGCCCTTCAAATCGGAGCTGGGGCACAACGTTCGCGAGGCGTTACTCATGCCCCCATGACATGTGTTAAATAAATGAGGCACATCACCGATTCCTTGCTGCGAGACGCTGTCGATGAGGGTCAACGCTTCCATGCATGTCACCGGTTCCCGAATGCGCGCCGTGCTGCTCGCTGCGCTGCTCACTAGCCTGCCCGGTACCGCGTCGGCACGTGAAACGCTGATCTGGCTGCTGCGCGATTTCCCGCCCCTGACCATATTTTCCGGCCCACTGGCGGGCCAGGGGGCCATCGACAAACTGATGCCCGAGCTGACGGCCCGGATGCCGGAATACGATCATCAGATCATGCACGTCAACCGCGCGCGCGGAACGCAGATGCTCAATGATCCAGCCGTGTTCGCCTGCGACCCGACCCTGCTGTGGACGCCCGAGCGGGCCAAAACCATGCTGTTTTCCATCCCCTCGTATGCCACGCCCAGTAATGGCGTGACGATCGAGCGCAGCCGCCACGCGCTGCTCGCACCTTTCATCGACGCCGACGGCCGCCTCGACCTTGCCGCCCTGCTGGCCAGCGACAGCGTTGATGTCGGCATCGTCGGCGAACGCAGCTACGGGCCGGTCATCGATAAGGTGTTGCGCGAGACCACTCGCCCCAAACGTCTGATCCTGCACTATGGCAATACAGCGGTGGGCAGCATGCTGGAAATGGAACGGCTGGACCGTTTTCAGGCGATTATCAGTTACTGGCCGGAAGCCCGATTTCACGCTCAGCAACAAGGCATTACCCTGGATGCGCTGGAATTTCTCCCGGTCAAGGGCGTGCCCAAATACCAGTTTGCTCACATTGCCTGTTCGAAGACCGAGAAGGGACGCGCGGCAATGGAGATCATCAACCGGGAAATGCGTGTGCTGCGAGTGACGCGACTGATCGGGTTTTACGCGGAGTGGATGGTCAAAAAGGAGGAGTATCTGCGCGATGCCCAGACATTCTTTGAGGAGCCGGCGAACTGACCTGGCATAAACCCACGGCCTGGAGCGAAAAGCCGAATTTCAGACAAAAGAAACCCCGAGCAGCGGGGAGACTACTCGGGGTCAACCGTGGTCCATCTTGGACCCGTACGGCAGGCAGCATGAACATCGGAGCACAATGCCTGCGCCTGCCATAATTGATAGGAGCCTACTGAATCGAGAAGGTTCCCCGCAGCTCAGACGAAAGGTCGAGCTGCAGCGTAAGCAGCGGACTGGGACACGTTGCGCATGGCTGCGATGACACAAGGCTCGATGCGCCCTTCTGCCACCATCAAATCACGGTGAAGACCATCTACCACGTCAGTCAGCTGACGCTTGTCGCCCAGTTGCGACGCAGAAAAAACACGCTCGATCACTCTCGCACCCGCTGGATTTTTCAGCGTCACCAGACGCTCGCCCAGAATACCGGCAGGGCCAATGCTCACCTGATAAGGGGACAGCGCTTCGCTCAGTAGCAAGCTGATATTTTCCATCCGGATCACCACTCAACAATTTGAATGCAAAGGTGCTAACCAATGACCATTGGCAGCAGTGGAAAGTTCTGCGCACTGTGGCGAGTTGACACATGCGCACTGCCTGCCGCAGCCTGATTCCGGAGCATGCCTGCCGAATGTGACAGGCAGAATTCACCCCCCTGACGTCTTCGCCTGCTCCAGGTCGTCGAGCAGCACCTTCAACTGGCCTGCCGCCTGCTCGGCGGCTTGACGGGCATCGTGCAACTCACCTTCCAGCCGCTTGCGTTCGCTGATGTCCATCCATCCGCCGAGCAAGCCCTGCAGCTGACCGTCCGCGCGGTGGTAGGGGGCCGTCCATTCCGAGACGTCGATCTGGCGTCCGCCCAGCCGCAGTACCCGCTCGGTAAACACACGCTCCCGCGTCTCCAGCATGTTCATGTAGTCAGCGTGCATTTGCTGGGCGAGGTCGCCGGGAATAAGGTCAACATCGATCAGGCGACGACCCTGCAATTGCTCGTAACTGATGCCGAAAATTTCCTCATAACTGCGGTTGCAGGCGACAAGACGGCCCTGAAGATCACGCACGTAAATCGGATTGGGGATGCCGTCGAGCAGTATCCGCTTGAAGGCAAGCTGATCACCCAGTTGCGCTTCGGCGCGCTGCCGCTGGTGAATCTGGAATTTCAGGCGGCTGCTCCAGGCCAGTGACACCAGCCCCAGCAGTAAGGAAGCGCCAGTGAGCCAGTATATCCAGGCGGGAATGCGGTTCCAGACCGAGGGGTGAGGATTCGCCGCGCCGAGCCATTTCAGGCGGATCGCACGCATTTCAGCCACCGGGAATTCCTCCAGAGCCTTGTTGAGTATGCCGAGCAATTCGGGATGGCTTCTGACGACCGAAAATTTGTCCGGCGACCACATGCCCTCAACGCTGCGTCCGACCTTCAGCTTGCCCAATGGATACAGCCACGCACCTGCCTCGTTCTGGATGGTCGCGTCGGCGTCGCCCTTCTCCACCAGTCGACGGGCATCCTCATACGTCGCCACAAGCTTGAGCTGGATATGCGGATAGCGTTGCTGAATGAACCCGAGCAACGCGTGTCGTGCGGGAAGCGCCAGCACCTTGCCGGTCATGTCCGACAGCTGGAAGGACGGGTTACTGTCAGCGTGCACGAGAAAGACCCAGTTGTTGCCGCCAAATGCGTAGGTGAAATTCAACAGCCTTTGGCGTTCCGGGTTTTCGGCCAGCGTGGTGTTCATGTGTGCACTGCCGTCCGTCAACGTCTCCAGCAGATCTCCGGTCGAGGCCGACTCCTGATACACGAACTGCAGACCGGTCATACGCGAAATACGCGCGAGTACCTCCACGTTCAAACCCACCCAGCGACCTTGAGCATCCTTGTAGACGTAGGGAGGGTGCTGGGTGGACGCGACGATGACCTGCGGATGTCTGCGAATCCACCGCCGTTCGACCGCGTTGATGTTCACCTGCCGTCGGGCAAGATCGGCGCCCAACCCGAGGGTCCAGCGCCCCTGGATTTCACGGATGACAGAGTCGTCCACGCCTTCCAGCGCTCGGTCGAAGAGCGTCCGCAGCGTCGAGTCTTGCTCTCGGAAGGCAAATGAAAAGCCTGTGGATGGCAGCAGGCTGTCGAACTTGGTCTGTAAACCGAGGTAAGGCCGCAGCAGGCTGTAAGACTGCACCGTCACCTCATTGGCAATGAAGGCGTCGGCGGAGTCGTTCGCCAGTGCCTCCATCGCGCTGTACAGCGTGGGCGCGACGACGATCTCACTGTCCGGGTAGAGCCGCTGAACCTGCGCTTCGTCCGCATAACCGTCCAGCAGCAACACGCGCTTTCCTCTCAGCGAAGGGTGCAGGTCAGCGTTGTTGCCCCTGCCGAACACCACTGTTCGGTCAGGAATGTAGTCCCGGCTGAATGCCAGTCCGGACGTTTCTCGCTCGAAACCGTTGGCGCTGGTCAGCAAGTCGATTTCTCCGGCCAGCAATGCCTTGACCGCCTGCGCGCGCTTTGCGAACCCGCGTATCTGTACGGGCATGGAAAGCTGCGCACTGATCAGACTCAGGTAATCCGCGCTGATGCCTTGATAGCGGTTATGGTCGGTGGTGATGTCGATGGGCTCATGATCAGCAACGGAAATGCCGACTCTCAGCACTTTCCGTGCGTCCAGCCACTGGCGGTCCGCCTCGTCAAGGACAAGCGGCTGTTGCGTCACGAGGGGGGCGCTCAGGCTGAACCGCAGGCTTTCAGCTGCATGACTTGGACGACTGCAGATGCACACAAGCATCAGCAACGCCCACAGCGCCGGTTGGAGATTCAGGATGCGGCTGCTAAATGCCGCTGAGTAAAAATGTTTAACAACCACGGGCTTATACCGAAAGAAGAAAATTCTTCGGAAGTGTGGCACGCAGAAAAAACAAGACCCGCTGCGAGGCGGGCCTTAGTTGTTACACGGCGATACGGTCAGAGAGGTTTGCCACGATTACCGTGCTGGCTGACAAAGGCCTGCATGGCTTTGAGGTCATTTGGCAGAACAGTGCAGCGCTCGTCTCGCTCGAACAAATCAGACAAATGTGCAGGCAGCTCAAGCGCTTTTCCTACACCGGCTTTCAGCACGGCGTCCGGGAACTTGACCGGATGCGCCGTTCCCAGGATCACCATTGGCGTGTCCAGGCTGCGGCGGCAGTCCCGCGCGGCTTTCACGCCGATCGCGGTGTGCGGATCGAGCAGCTCGCCGGTGCTGGCGAACACTTCAGCGATGGTCTTGCAGGTGTCTTCGTCACTGACCGCCAGCGAATCAAACAGCTTGCGGGTCTCGGTCCAGCGCTCTTCCTCGACACTGAAACCGCCGCCCTGCCTGAAGTTGGCCATGAGTTCGGCAATTGCGCCGCCGTTGCGACCGTGCATGTCGAACAGCAGACGCTCGAAGTTGGACGACACCATGATGTCCATCGACGGCGACAACGTGGCGTGCAGGGTTTCCTTGACGTACTGATTGCCGCTCATGAAGCGGTGCAGGATGTCGTTGCGGTTGGTGGCAACCACCAGCTGGCTGATCGGCAAGCCCATGTTGCGAGCGAGGTAACCGGCGAAGATGTCGCCGAAGTTGCCGGTGGGCACAGAGAACGCCACCGAACGCGCCGGGCCACCCAACTGCAGCGCCGCGTGGAAGTAGTACACGATCTGGGCCATGATCCGCGCCCAGTTGATCGAGTTCACCGCCACCAGACGCGTGCCCTTGAGGAAGCTCTGGTCGGCGAAGCTGTTCTTGACCATTTCCTGGCAGTCGTCGAAGTTGCCTTCGATCGCGATGTTATGGATGTTCTCGCCGAAGATGGTGGTCATCTGGCGGCGCTGAACATCGGACACGCGGTTGTTCGGGTGCAGGATGAAGATGTCGACGTTATCGCAACGACGGCAGCCTTCGATGGCGGCCGAGCCGGTGTCACCCGAGGTGGCGCCGATGATGACCACGCGTTCGCCGCGCTTCTCGAGCACATAGTCCAGCAGACGACCCAGCAGTTGCAGGGCGAAATCCTTGAACGCCAGGGTCGGTCCGTGAAACAGCTCCAATACCCACTCGTTGCCGTTCAGCTGACGCAGCGGCGCAACCGCAGCGTGGGAAAACACGCCGTAGGTTTCTTCGAGAATCTTCTTGAAATCCGCGTCGGGGATGCTGCCCGTCACGAACGGACGCATCACGCGAAAAGCCAGCTCGTGGTATGACAGGCCGGCCCAGGACGCAATCTCTTCCTGCGTAAAGCGCGGCAGGTTCTCCGGCACATACAGACCGCCATCGCTTGCCAGACCGGTCAGCAGCACGTCTTCGAAATTCAGGGCCGGTGCCTGGCCGCGGGTACTGATATAGCGCATTTTTCAAACCTTCGGTTTGGGCGGCGAGCTCAAAGAGGCCAGCTGCAAGTCAAAACGGTTTGTCTTTGACCTGCAGCCCGGGGGCCGAAGCTCACCGCGATATAAGTTTGCTGTTACTTGCAGCTTGCCGCTTAACGCTTGCGGCTCGTCTCAGTTCAGATGCTCGACGCGGATGCGCACAACCGGTCCGGCAACGTCTTCCAGCGCTTCCAGCGCTTCGATCGCATCGTTCATGCGTTTCTCGACCACGCGGTGGGTCAGCAGAATCATCGGCACCAGGCCGTCATGTTCTTCGACTTCTTTCTGCATGATCGATTCGATGTTGATGCCGCGCTCGGACAGGATGCTCGCCACTTGCGCCAGCACGCCGGGATGATCCTTGGCCTGGATGCGCAGGTAGTACGCGCTTTCGCACGCGTCGATCGGCAGGATCGGGTGGGCGGACAGCGAATCGGGCTGAAAGGCCAGATGCGGAACGCGGTTTTCAGGGTCGGTGGTGAGGGCACGAACCACGTCGACCAGATCCGCCACGACGGATGAAGCGGTCGGCTCCATGCCGGCACCTGCGCCGTAGAACAATGTCGAGCCGGCGGCGTCGCCGTTGACCATCACGGCGTTCATCACGCCATTGACGTTGGCGATCAGACGGTCCGCCGGGATCAGGGTCGGGTGAACGCGCAGCTCGATACCGCTCGGCGTGCTGCGAGCCACGCCCAGGTGCTTGATCCGGTAGCCCAGCGCTTCGGCGTAATTGACGTCGGCGGTGGTCAGCTTGGTGATGCCTTCGGTGTAGGCCTTGTCGAATTGCAGCGGGATGCCAAAGGCGATGGACGCCAGAATGGTCAGCTTGTGCGCCGCGTCGATGCCTTCGACGTCGAAGGTGGGATCGGCTTCTGCATAGCCCAGCGCTTGCGCTTCAGCGAGGACGTCCGGGAAGGTACGGCCCTTTTCACGCATCTCGGTGAGGATGAAGTTGCCGGTGCCGTTGATGATGCCGGCGACCCAGTTGATGCGGTTGGCGGACAGGCCTTCACGAATGGCCTTGATCACCGGGATACCGCCCGCCACCGCCGCTTCGAAAGCCACGATGACGCCCTTCTCCCGGGCCTTGGCGAAAATCTCGTTGCCGTGCACGGCGATCAGCGCCTTGTTGGCGGTGACTACGTGCTTGCCGTTTTCGATGGCCTTGAGCACCAGCTCGCGGGCGATGGTGTAGCCACCGATCAGCTCGATGACGATGTCGATTTCAGGGTTGCTCGCCACGTCGAACACGTCGGTCGTGGTCGGGGTACCGGTAATCTGGCAATTGGGGTTTGGTGTACGCATGGCAATCTGCGCCACTTCGATTCCACGCCCGGCACGGCGGGCAATTTCCTCGGCGTTACGCTTTAGCACATTGAAGGTACCGCCACCGACAGTACCCAGCCCACAGATGCCTACTTTGACCGGTTTCACTATGAACTCCCCATAAAACGGCCGACGCGAGGCCGGCCGTGGAATCAGCCGCGTTCAACACGGCTCGCTATTGATGAAGCGCTACGGACAGGCCGCTTCAATGTTTACCGCAGGAGGCTGCGATAAACGAAATTACTTGGCACTCAGTGCGAGTTTGGCCACTTGTGGCGCTGGCTGGTAGCCCGGAATCAGCTGACCGTCGGCCAACACGATGGCCGGTGTGCCGTTCACGCCGATGGACTGGCCGATTTCAAACTGCTTGGTGACCGGGTTGTCGCACTTCGGCGCCTGAATATTCTTGCCATCGACCATGCGGTCCATTGCACCGCGGCGGTCTTTGGAGCACCAGACGGCCTGAAGTTGTTCGTCACCCGGCGAGCCCAGACCCTGACGCGGGAACGCCACATAACGCACTTCGATGCCGCGCTTGTTCAGCTCCGGCACTTCGGCGTGCAGTTTGTGGCAGTACGGGCAAGTGGTGTCGGTGAACACCGTGATGTGGGATTTGGTCTCGCCAACGGCTGGGTAGACGACCATTTCAGCGGCAGGAATGCCATTGATGGTCTTGGAAATCGCCTGACGCTCGACCTTCTCGGTCAGGTTGACCGGCTTGCCGGCCTGCATCTGGTACAGGTTGCCCTGCATGACGAACTGACCGTCGGCGCTGGCATACAGCACGCGACCGCCCTTCAGATTGACTTCGTAGAGGCCGTTCAACGGACTGCTGGAAATGCTCTCGACGGGAATCTCCAGATTGAGCGATTCCAGGGTCTTGCGAATGGCTTTGTCGGACGCCTCGTCGGCGTGGGCAAACAGGCTGAAAGAGCTGGCCAGCGCTACAACGGCAGCACCGAGAAAACGAGTGACGCGCATGAAAACTCCTCGAGCGGTGAGCAGACGGGCCGGGCTGAAAACGGGTGGCGGAAAAGCACCGGGAGGTTTTCAGGGCCTTGATCTGCGAAACCGGCAAAGCCTATCACATAAGGCTCGCGAGGCCGACTCGCCTTCACGACCAAAGGGCGTTTCAACGATGAGGTGGATAGCCTGCGTGATGAAGCACCGAAGGCGTCGGTGATTGGAGGGACAGATAGGGGCGACGGCACTGAGCGTCGCCGCCGCTATCCTTTTTTGCAAACTCATCACGATTCATGAAAAAAATTAATCGTCCCGTCTTCGTTGTAACTTGCGATTACTTGAATATGCAAACCCAAACTTGGATTAGGTTCAGGCATAGCTGAGACATATTTGTAAGTACCCGAGACCCTACCCTTAATACTAAATGTGCCCCCAATACAAACTTTTCCGAGAAAACCATCTTTATAGATCTCAAGCATCCCAACGTACGAACCAGCACTCTCATCGGTACCGCTCGAAACAGATTTATCAGGCCCAGCAGCAGACGTAAGGTAGAAAATGGCTGGATCGGAAGCCTGCACTATATTCCCGACATTAACTCCAACATTCAACCATTTCCGACCAGAATCTTCCTGCAGTCGAGATCGCGGTGCGGTCTGAATATCTGTTTTTACATTATCGCCACTCATATCAATCTCCCTACTCACCTTTAGTATTCTGATCTTCGAACCAAAACCAATCGTCGCCATTTTCGTTAGTATATAGCAGATGGCTACTACTTGACGTCTTATCCTCAGGGTCAGGCTCGGCTACTGAGGGCGACGTGACCGAGATACTTTCTGCGGGAGGCGTAACGGTCGTTTCTTTATCAACGTAATACCCCCAAAACCGAAGCTTGTAAGGCTTAACACCTGAAAAATCCCCCTCACCCACATTAATAAACTCAAGCACCATCGATTTATTTTAAGAAGGATCCAGACAAAGTAATTCATTACGGAACGTAAATGAAAATTTATCGACCCCATCAGGCCTCACAATGGCTAAAAATGACTTTCTATAATCTATATCAAGCATGATCTTTCTCCCTAAAGGCGAATAAAATGACTTCACATATTTAATTTAGCAGCATCCATGTACATGCAGCGGAAATCCTAAGACTCGTTGGAAGTAATTGTGCAAACTGTTAGCTATAACCACTCGGCGAGTAGCAGGTCCTACGCACTACCCCCTCGGGTGGTGCTTGGCGTGCATTTCCCGCAACCGCGCAAGGGCTACGCGGGTGCGGACTATCAAGGCTCATGTTGTAGGGGCAAGAGCGTCACAACGACATTTGTGGCACTCGAAGCCATCGCCGATCTCATCTCCGCCCTAGGTAAACTGGATCTCACCGTCCGGGGCGTAGACACCGATCACTCTCAATTTCAGACGGGCTTTTGAGCCATCGCCTTCACTCACCCGGGCACACCAATGTTTATCATCCACGTATCCGGGTGTAGTAATTGTTAGATACCGTTCAGTTGTCGAAGACCCTAGATGCACGAACTCTGGGCTCGCATTTTCTATGCGGACGTTAAGAGCATTTTGCTTATTTTTTGTCTTCACAACACAGCCGTTGGCATCCACGCCAATCCACAATGCTTCCGAACTTTTCTTAAACCACGGTTTCATCTGTTCCGGGCCGGAATCTAAATCGGGGCCCATATCAGCAACTTCTTCAGGTGATGCTTCAGGGATAGAAACCTCGAATTTCTCTGGTACAGGCCCGGGTGTGATGTGAACAACCAAAGGTGGGCCATCTGACAGACCTGCCGGTAAGGGCACCTCTCCTACGGGCGCCGGGTGCCATTCTTCTTCGCGTGAGGGCTTCTTCTCGTCTCCTGGCGGTAAGGGCTCCAGGATCTCGTCTCCTTGGGGTAAGGTCTCCTGGATCTCGTTTCCTAGGCTGGATGCAGAGTCAAGGAGTCCCCAGCAAGATAATGCATACACCTCCGGACGGACATAGCGAAACTCAACTACAAGGGACTTATCCATCAGCGTGCTGGCATATAGATAATGTTGTGGCTCGGCCCTCAATTGTCCGTCCCCTCGTTTCACAACCCTGGAGAATCCCAACTTAACACCATCTTCTGACTCAAGCGTTGCCAGAAATGAACCGCCCATCACGTCAGTGGCCATCTTATTTCTCTTTCCATGTGATTTTAAAGTGTTGAGTTCAACTGTAGCCGCTTTTGAACCACTCTATTTCCCACGTAAAGATCAATTCGAAATCAACCTTCTAACCATTCGCTATTAACTGACCCACTCCTGGCAAGAGGCATGACGTACTCTTATCCCCTCGGATGGTGCTTCGTATGCATTTCCTGCAACCGCGCGCGGGCGACGTGGGTGTAGATCTGCGTGGTCGAAAGGTCACTGTGGCCGAGGAGCATCTGCACGACGCGCAGGTCGGCGCCGTGGTTGAGCAGGTGGGTGGCGAAGGCGTGGCGCAGGGTGTGGGGCGACAGGGATTTGCCGATGCCGGCGACTTTGGCCTGGTGCTTGATGCGATGCCAGAAGGTCTGGCGGGTCATCTGTTCACCGCGCTGGCTGGGAAACAGCACGTCGCTGGGCCGACCGTTGAGCAATTCGTGGCGAGCATCGCGCATGTAGCGTTCGACCCAGACGATGGCTTCCTCCCCCATCGGCACCAGACGCTCCTTGCTGCCCTTGCCCATGATGCGCAACACGCCCTGGCGCAAGTTGACCTGCTCCAGCGTCAGGCTGATCAGTTCGGTCACCCGCAGTCCGCAAGCATAGAGCACTTCAAGCATGGCCCGGTCGCGCTGACCAATGGCGTCGCTCAGGTCGGGTGCGGCGAGTAACGCTTCGACGTCGGCTTCGGACAAGGATTTGGGAAGTGGCTTACCCAGCTGCGGCATGTCGACCTGCAGCGTCGGGTCGACCGCGATCAGCTTTTCTCTGAGCAAGTAACGATAGAAGCCGCGCACGCCGGAAAGCAGACGCGCCGTGGAGCGAGGCTTGTAGCCGTTATCGACCCGCCACCCCAGGTGGTCGAGAATCGCTTCGCGACTGACACTCATCAGGTCCACGCCCCTTTCCTGCAACCAGCCGTTGAACAGCGCGAGGTCGCTGCGATAGGCATCGCGGGTGTTGTCTGACAGCCCTTTCTCCAGCCACAGGGCGTCGAGAAAGCGGTCGATCATGGGGTGGTCAATAGCGGGCATGGGTTCTGACTTGATTGTTGAAAAGCGGGGGCAGTTTTTCATACCCGCACAGGCGGGACAAAACCAAATGCCAGAACGCAAAAAAGCAGCCCGTAGGCTGCTTCTTCATTCGCATGGGAAGACTGGGATTAAACCAGTTTTTCCTTGATGCGAGCTGCTTTACCGGACAGGTCGCGCAGGTAGTACAGCTTGGCCTTGCGAACGTCGCCGCGACGTTTCACAGCCATGCTGTCGATTTGCGGGCTGTAGGTCTGGAAAGTACGTTCAACGCCAACACCATTGGAGATTTTACGAACAGTGAAAGCACTGTTCACACCACGGTTACGCTTGGCGATAACAACGCCTTCGAACGCCTGCAGACGAGCGCGGTCGCCTTCCTTCACTTTCACCTGAACGACAATGGTGTCGCCCGGGGCAAAGGGAGGGATCTCTTTGGTCATCTGCTCTGCTTCGAGTGCAAGGATGATTTTGTTAGTCATGCTGTGCTCCTAAGGTAAACCGGTCTGATTTACCATCGATACGTTAACTATCGTCCCGCTCGCGGAGGTATTCCGCCAGCAGCTTCTTCTCTTCTCCAGAAAGCGAGCGGCTTTCCAGAAGATCGGCGCGTCGTTCATAGGTCCGCCCAAGGGACTGCTGTAAACGCCAACGCCGGATGTGTGCGTGATTGCCACTAAGCAATACGTCGGGAACACGCTGATCCGCATACACCTCCGGTCGGGTGTAGTGCGGGCAATCCAGCAGACCATCCGTGAAGGAATCTTCCTCCGCGGAATCTACATGCCCTAAAGCTCCAGGCAGCAGTCGCGTAACCGCATCTATCAGGACCATGGCCGGCAGCTCACCGCCAGATAACACATAGTCGCCAATCGACCACTCTTCATCGACATGAGCTTCAATAAAACGCTCGTCGACGCCTTCATAACGACCGGCAATCAGGATAAGTGCTTCTTCCTGCGCCAGTTCGCGTACCGCAGACTGATCCAGCTTGCGGCCTTGTGGCGACAGGTAAATTACCTTCGCCGCATCCCCCGCCGCCTGCCTGGCCTCAGCCAGAGCATCTTCGAGGGGCTTGATCTTCATCACCATGCCAGGGCCACCGCCAAACGGGCGATCGTCCACAGTGTGATGTCGATCAGTGGTGTAATCCCGCGGATTCCAACAGGTGAGCTGCAACAGCGCCTGTTTCACCGCACGGCTGGTAATGCCGTATTCGCTGATGGCGGAAAACATCTCGGGAAACAGCGTGATGACTTCTATGCGCAGGCTGGCCATTGCTTAGAAATCCGCGTCCCATTCCACCTTCATCTCGCCTGCAACCAGATCAACTGCCAACACGCATTGCTCTGTATAGGGCAAAAGGCGTTCGCGATCGTCCAGACTGCCTGCGCAGGGTTTGACCACCATCACATCATTGGCGCCGGTTTCCAGAAGATGATCGACCTTCCCGAGCGTTTGCCCAAGACCGTCAATGACCTTCAGACCTTCAAGCTGGTACCAGTAGTACTCGCCGTCGGTCAATTCAGGGAACAGGTTGCGTGGCACACAGATCTCATAACCGGCCAGAAGACGAGCTTCTTCACGATCATCAAGACCCTTGAGCTTGGCGACCAGGAACTTGTCGTTCCCGCGTCCACTGACCAGCTCGACCTGTTTCACATTGCCTTCGCGCTTGAGCGTCCAGGTTTTGTACTGCAACAGGTTTTCGGTTGGATCAGTAAAGGAATACACCTTCACTTCGCCGCGAACGCCGTGTACCGAGTAAATCTTGCCGATGACGATCAGATCGTCGGCGGAAGCTGGCGTCGCGTTCATATTGCTCAGGCCGCAGCCTTAGCCGATTCCTTCAACAGCGAAGCAACACGCTCAGAAGGTTGTGCACCAACGCTCAGCCAGTAGGCCAGACGTTCCTGGTTCACGGACAGACGGATTTCCTGACCACGGGCAACCGGGTTGAAGAAACCGATTTGTTCCTTGTGGGAACCGTCACGTGGGTTGCGGCTGTCGGTGACAGTCAGGTGGTAGAACGGGCGCTTTTTAGAGCCGCCAAGGGCAAGACGGATTGTTAGCATTGAACAATTTTCCTGTAGTCGGTGCTGCAAATCTAAGATGCACAGCGGGCATGGGTGCCCGAAAGGCCGCATATTCTAAGGAATATCCGGATTTTTGCAAATGACTTTTTCCGGCGTACGCCGTCGGGCCACCTAGATCTGCCATGGAGCCGTCAGGGATGACGGCAGTGAGTGCCTGCCTGAGCAGGCCACCGGGACGGTTGCCCCAATGAAGAACGCGCGGGAATAACGCCCGCGCGATGCAATTTACATTTTGGGCATACCGCCGCCGGGCAACATTCCGCCCATGCCGCGCATCATTTTGGCCATGCCGCCCTTGGTCGAAAACTTTTTCATCATCTTTTGCATCTGTTTGTGCTGCTTGATCAGACGACCGATGTCCTGCACCTGGGTGCCGGAACCCATGGCGATACGGCGCTTGCGTGAACCGCTGATCAGCTCAGGGTCGCGACGCTCGGCCGGAGTCATCGAATTGATGATGGCTTCCATTTGCTTGAACTGCTTCTCGGCGGCGCTTTGCGCGTTACCCATCTGCGACAGATTTACGCCGCCGATGCTTGGCAGTTTGTCCATGAGCCCGCCCAGGCCGCCCATGCTCTTCATCTGTTGCAACTGATCGCGGAAGTCTTCGAGATCGAAGCCCTTGCCCTTTTTCAGCTTTTTGACCAGTTTGTCGGCCTTGTCCTTGTCGAGAGTCTGTTCGGCCTGCTCGATCAGACTGAGCACGTCGCCCATGCCCAGGATGCGCGATGCGATACGGTCCGGGTGGAACGGCTCCAGCGCCTCGCTCTTCTCGCCCATACCGATGAACTTGATCGGCTTGCCGGTGATGGCGCGCACCGACAGCGCAGCACCGCCACGGGCGTCACCGTCGACCTTGGTCAGAATCACACCGGTCAGCGGCAGCGCATCACCAAACGCCTTGGCGGTGTTGGCGGCGTCCTGGCCGGTCATGGCGTCGACGACGAACAACGTCTCGGCCGGCCTGACCGCCGCGTGCAGCGCCTGGATCTCGCCCATCATTTCGGCGTCGATGTGCAGACGGCCGGCGGTGTCGAGAATCACGACATCGATGAACTTGAGCTTGGCTTCTTTAATAGCCGCTTCGGCGATGTCGACCGGCTTCTGGCTGATGTCGGACGGGAAGAACGTCACGCCGATGTCATTGGCCAGGGTTTCCAGCTGCTTGATCGCGGCCGGACGATAGACGTCCGCCGACACCAGCATCACGGTTTTCTTTTTGCGTTCTTTCAGGAATCGGGCGAGCTTGCCGGCAGTGGTGGTCTTGCCCGCACCTTGCAGACCGGCCATCAGAATGACCGCCGGCGGCGTGACGTTGAGGGTCAGCTCTTCGTTGGCCGCCCCCATCATCTCTTCCAGCTCGGCCTGGACGATCTTCACGAACGCCTGGCCCGGCGTCAGGCTGCGCGACACCTCGGTGCCGACGGCGCGTTCCTTGATGCGATTGACGAAGTCTTTGACAACCGGCAAGGCGACGTCGGCTTCAAGCAGCGCCATACGCACTTCACGCAGTGTGTCCTTGATGTTGTCCTCGGTCAGCTTGGCCTTGCCAGTGACCTGGCGCAGCGTCTGCGAGAGACGATCTGTCAGATTTTCAAACATGCGTGATCCTTTGGGTTCGTGCTGAACCCCGATTGATGCGGCCCGGCCCGTAGCGGCCTTTTCAGTCGGCTGCCGACATCGCGACGCCTGCGCTTTACAGGATGGCTATTGATAATAGCGACGCTATAAAGGCGGCTGAAACAGCGATCGGCGAGCCTGTGGCTTGAGCAGGTCGCGGATTATAGCGAAGACTCCGGCGCACGGACACCACGGCGTCTGCTTCTGTAGTCTTTCGTGGAATGCGCGTTATATGCCAAACTCACCCGCTTTCGGGCACGCCCAACAGGATCTATGTCCCCCTTGTCACCGAGTTTGCTCTTCAGCCTCGCCGCCGCCGTCTTTTACGCCGCTGCGACCGTCTACCAGGGTATGCGCCTGCGTCAGGGCCAAAAGGCCGACAAATGGCTGCTGTGCCTGATCGGCACCCTTGCCGTTGCCTGCCAGGCCAGTGCCCTGTTCGGCCAACTGGTGCGCCCTATCGGCCTGGGTCTGGACTTTTTCAGTGCCGCCAGCCTGATCGCTGTCTCCGTGATCATCGTGACCATGCTCGCGTGCATTCGTCTCCCGGTGGAAATCCTGCTGATCCTCCTGTTCCCGCTGGGGCTGCTGACGACCCTGATGGCGCAGTTTGCGCCCTCCGGTACGCTGCAACCGATCATTGAAGAACACGGCATCATCAGCCATATCCTGCTGTCGATCCTCGCTTACGGGATGTTTACCATTGCAGTGTTCCAGTCGCTGCTCCTGTTGTTGCAGGATCATCAGCTGAAAAACAAGCACCCCCTCGGCCTGATCAAAAGTTTCCCGCCGCTGCAAACCATGGAAAGTCTGCTCTTCGGCTTCCTCTGGGCCGGCTGGGTCCTGCTGTCGATGTCGCTGATTTCCGGCTGGCTGTTCGTCGAAAACCTGTTTGCCCAGCATCTGGTGCACAAAACCCTGCTGTCGATCCTGGCGTGGATCGTCTTCAGTGTGCTGCTGTGGGGACGCCATCATCTGGGCTGGCGCGGCCACAAGGCGATCCGCTGGACCCTGGGCGGGTTCCTGCTCCTCATGCTGGCCTACTTCGGCAGCAAGCTCGTTCGTGAATACATCCTGCACATCTGACGGGCGTTGATCATGGATAATCTGCCGGTCGGCACAATGCTCACGCTGCTTGCCCTGCTCACCCTGTGGTCCGGGCTGTTCAGTGCGGTCGAGGCTGCGCACCACAATCTCAGGGCAATGCCGGTCAACCCCCGCTCCAACGAACCACCGAAGCCGGTTCTGGCGTTCAACCTGAACAGCCTCATCCTCGGCAACACGCTGCTCAAGGCACTGATTACCGTCCTCGCCACGTTACTTGCGATCGGCCACTGGTATTTCCACGGTCCGCTGATTGCCTGGCTGGGCGTCGCCAGCGTGCTGGTGGTGGTGACAGAATTCATTCCGCGAAAGCTGGCGGCGCGTCGTCCCGAATCCATTCTGCTGCTGGGCAACAACGTGCTGCGCATCCCGGTTCGCCTGTTGCAGCCGCTGACCTGGATCTACAAGAACATCGCCAAAACGCTGTTGCGCCCTTTTCTGTCGAAGCGTCGGCCAGACAGCGTCGATGACGATGACGACACGCACCCGACGGTCTATCAGGACAACGAAAGCCAGTATGGCCGCGCCCACGTGATCTCCGGAATCTACGCGCTGGACCGCATGACCGTGAACGACATCCTGGTGCCGCGCAGCGAAGTCGACGGCATCAACCTCGACGACACCATCGAAGAGATCATCGACAAGCTGATCATCTCCCGGCACACCCGTCTGCCGGTCTACCACAACGACATCAATCAAGTGGAGGGCGTGCTCAATACGCGGATGATCAGCCACCTGCTGCCGCGCAACGAACTGACCAAAGAGGCACTGCAAGCTGCCTGCTACGAGCCGTACTTTGTACCGGAAAGCACGCCACTGCAGATGCAACTGCTCAACTTCCATAAGCAGCAGCGGCGCATGGGCGTGGTCGTCGATGAATACGGCGAGGTGTTGGGCATCGTCAGCCTCGAAGACATTCTCGAAGAGATCGTCGGGGAATTCGAAAGCGAGCAGGCCCTCGACAACCCGCACATTCAGCCGCAGCCTGACGGGCGTCTGATGATTGATGGGGCGGCGTCGATTCGCGACCTGAATAAAAGCCTCGCCTGGCATCTGCCCTCCGATGGCCCCAAAACCCTCAACGGGCTGATCACCGAAGCGCTGGAGACGATTCCCAACAGCGCGGTCTGCCTGAAGATCGGGCCCTACCGCCTGGAGATCCTCGAGACCGAGGACAACCGTGTCAGCCGGGTGCTGATGTGGCTCAACACCCGCACCAAAGACGTCATCTAAACAGGCAGGCGGCGCCCTGAAACACTTGTTTCCGCGCCGGTCCCCTTCCTATAATCGACCCGCTTACCCAGCCCCGCCGATGCGCGTGCTACCCGCACAATGCGCGATCCGGCCAGTCACACAGCCTGACCGCTCACGCGACACCCTGGCCTTCGCTCCCATCCCGAGCACGCCACGCGCCTTTGCCCGCATCCGGGCTAGTCTGTTCAGCGCTGGACCCAAAACAACAATTACGATTGCCGCAGCGCGCGCACGAATTTTCGTCTCCCGCTGACAGGCGATACGACTGCCAGGGATATCCGCATGACCACCACTTCTGCCTGTCCAACCCGCGACGAGAGCGACACCCGCCCCGCCAACTCCGCGGCCCGCGTCGCCACCGCCAGCTTCATCGGCACCGCGATCGAGTTCTACGATTTCTACGTATACGCCACCGCCGCCGCGCTGGTGATCGGCCCGGTATTCTTCCCGCAAACCTCAAGCACCGCACAGATGCTGTCGGCGTTTCTGACGTTCGGGATCGCCTTTCTCGCACGTCCCTTGGGCTCGGCGCTGTTCGGCCACTTCGGTGATCGTGTCGGCCGCAAATCGACACTGGTCGCATCGCTGCTGCTCATGGGCGTCTGCACCACGCTGATCGGCGTGGTGCCGGGTTACGACGCCATCGGGTCATGGGCGCCGATTCTGCTCTGCGTGCTGCGCTTCGGCCAAGGCCTCGGACTGGGCGGTGAATGGGGCGGCGCGGCGCTGTTGGCGACCGAGAATGCACCGAAAGGCAAACGTGCGTGGTTTGGCATGTTTCCGCAGCTGGGTCCCTCGATCGGTTTCCTTGCGGCAAACGGGCTGTTTCTGACGCTGGCGATGACGCTGGACGACGAGCAATTCCGCTCCTGGGGCTGGCGCGTGCCGTTTCTGCTCAGCGCCGTGCTGGTCATCATCGGGCTGTATGTGCGCTTGAAGCTTGAGGAAACGCCTGTTTTCGCCAAGGCCATCGCCCGCCATCAGCGTGTGAAATTGCCGATTGCCGAACTGTTCGGTCAGTACTGGAAGCCGATGCTGCTGGGCGCAGCGTCGATGGTGGTGTGCTACGCGCTGTTCTACATTTCCACCGTCTTCTCGCTGAGCTATGGCGTAAAAACCCTGGGTTACAGCCGCGAATCGTTCCTCGCGATGCTGTGTTTTGCAGTGCTGTTCATGGCCCTGGCGACGCCGCTTTCCGCGTTGGCGAGTGATCGATTTGGTCGCAAGCCGGTGCTGATCATCGGCGGCGTGCTGGCCATCCTGTCAGGCTTTCTGATGGAGCCCTTGCTGACTCACGGCACCACGTGGGCGGTGACGCTGTTTCTGTCGATCGAGCTGTTTCTGATGGGCGTTACGTTCGCGCCGATGGGCGCGATGTTGCCGGAGCTGTTTCCTACGCGGGTGCGTTATACCGGCGCGTCGGCGGCCTACAACATCGGCGGCATTGTCGGTGCCTCGGTCGCGCCGTTCTTTGCACAGAAGCTGGTGGAGATGGGCGGCTTGAGCTGGGTCGGTGGGTATGTCTCGGCGGCGGCACTGATCAGCGTGATCGCTGTGCTGTGCCTGAAAGAAACCCGGCACGCGGACCTGGATACGATTGCCTGATCACACCGGATCTCATTTTTTTAGCGACGCAACAGCCAAACAAAAACGGCGCCCCTGAGGGCGCCGTTTTGTATTCAGCGTAAAGCTTACAACTGGACCTTCACCGCCATCGAAGCGCGAGTGGCCTTGCGACGGGCCGCTTCGATCGACTCGTCACGGGCCAGAGCCACGCCCATGCGGCGCTGACCATTGACCTCGGGCTTGCCGAACAGGCGCAGCGCGGTGTCCGGTTCGCTCAGGGCTTGTTCCAGGTTGGCGAACGCCGTCTGGGTCGATTGACCTTCCACCAGAATTACTGCCGACGCCGATGGGCCGAACTGACGAATCAGCGGGATCGGCAGACCGAGAATGGCCCGGGCGTGCAGCGCGAACTGGGACAGGTCCTGGGAAATCAGCGTGACCAGCCCGGTGTCGTGGGGGCGCGGCGAGACTTCGCTGAACCAGACCTGATCACCCTTGATGAACAACTCGACACCAAACAGACCACGGCCGCCCAGCGCCTCAGTCACCGCCTTGGCAACACGCTCGGACTCGGCCAGTGCCACCGGGCTCATGGCCTGGGGCTGCCACGATTCCTGATAGTCGCCTTTCTCCTGACGATGCCCGACCGGTGCACAGAAGGTTGTGCCGCCGACGTGACGCACGGTCAGGAGAGTGATTTCGTATTCGAAGTCAATGAAACCTTCGATGATCACCCGGCCTTTGCCGGCACGACCGCCTTCTTGCGCGTAGTCCCAGGCCTTCTGGATGTCCGCGTCGGTTTTCAGCAGGCTCTGGCCTTTGCCCGACGAGCTCATCACCGGCTTGACCACGCACGGGAAACCCAGGTCTTCGACGGCTTTTTTGTAGTCTTCGAAGGTGTCGGCAAAGTGATACGGCGAGGTCGGCAGGTCCAGCTCTTCAGCGGCCAGACGACGAATGCCTTCGCGGTTCATGGTCAGCTGCGCAGCGCGGGCCGTTGGAATGACGGTGAAGCCTTCGGATTCCAGCTCCACCAAAGTCGCGGTGGCGATGGCTTCGATTTCCGGGACGATGTAATGGGGCTTCTCGGACTCGATGACCGCACGCAAGGCGGCGCCGTCGAGCATATTGATCACGTGGCTGCGGTGCGCGACCTGCATCGCCGGAGCGTTGGCGTAACGGTCGACGGCGATCACTTCAACGCCCAGGCGTTGAAGCTCGATCACTACTTCCTTGCCAAGCTCGCCGCAACCGCAGAGCAAAACGCGGGTCGCGGTCGGCGACAGTGGAGTTCCGATTTGAGTCATCTCAGGTCCTCGTGGAGCAGGTCGAGGGTTGCTCGCCGTGTGCAAGCAACCGCAGGTAGAAAGGCGCGCAATTTACCATGAAGGCCGGGGAATGGGATGCAGCGGCGCAGGGTTGATTCAACGTCGAGGGCTGTTGCCACTCACCTGAAACATCATCCCGCTCGCCCTCGCCCTCTCATCGCAGGCGACCAACACGGCACGGCGCGCCTGGTTGTCCATTCGGCTCCAGCCGGTGATCTCGGCCACGGTGCGCTGGCAACCCGTGCAGATGTCGGCGTCGTCCAGAGCGCAAATGCTCACACAGGGCGAGCGGACCGGCTTTTCGTGGAGTGGAGCGTCGGCGCTGGACATCAATCTTCCTGTGGGGTCAGGTCACGCGCGTAGCGCTGGGCGTTGTGGACGTAGTGGGCGGCGCTGGCGTCGAGCATCTGCTTCTGTGCGTCAGTCAGCTCGCGGACGACTTTACCGGGCGAACCCATGACCAGCGAACCGTCAGGAATGACTTTGCCTTCGCCGATCAGTGAATTCGCGCCGATGATGCAGTGTTTGCCGATCTTCGCGCCGTTGAGGATGACCGAATTGATGCCGATGAGCGTGCTGTCGCCGACGCTGCAGCCGTGAAGCATCGCGTTGTGGCCGATGGTCACGTTGCGGCCGATGGTCAAAGGCGAACCCATGTCCGTGTGCATGACCGTGCCGTCCTGCACGTTACTGTTCTCACCGATGTCGATCAGCTCGTTGTCGCCGCGCAGCACGGCGCCAAACCAGACGCTGGCGTTGGCCTGCAAGCGCACATTGCCGATGACAGTGGCTGTCGGCGCGATCCAGCTGCTGGCGTGCGCGTCGACGCGGGCATCGCCCAGGCGGTATTTCATGGCCTGCTCCTCATGGCTCGGTTCTCATGGCTCGGTTCTCATGGCTCGGCGCGGCCGCGGCTCAGGATTTCAGCGTGTGGATGATTGATCGTTTGGGCGGTTCGTTGAGGTCGATGCCGCTGTCGAACAACAAGTTCATCAGCTCGACGATCATGATCGCGGTCAGACCCCAGATCTTGTACTCGCCGAAGCGGTAACTCGGCACGTACCAGCTGCGCCCTTGATAGTCGATGCGGTGGGTGTGTTCGCGCGCATCCTGGCGGAAGAAATCCAGCGGCACGCTGAAGACCGCCGCGATCTCGCCATCATTGGGGGTGTATTCAACAAAGTCGGGAATAATGCCGATGTAGGGCGTCACTTTGATGCCGTGCTTGGAGATCAACGGACTCAGCGGGCCGATCACTTCCACCAGACCCGGTGGCAAACCGATCTCCTCCTGTGCTTCGCGCAGCGCCGTGAAGATCAGGTCCGGATCCTCCGGGTCACGCCGTCCGCCTGGGAAGGCCACTTCGCCGCCGTGGGTCGACAGGCCGCTGGCGCGCAGGGTCAGTACCAGTTCGGGCTCTGCGTTGCGGGTGATGGGGAGAAGCACGGCGGCCTCGGGGAAGCGCGCGTCCGTTTCCAGCATCACCGGCGTGTGGCTGCTCATACGGTGAAGTAGCTCATCCAGCATGGGAATTCTCGATCGGTTGCCTGCCCGGCATCATGCACCAAAGCGACGATGCGCCCAAGTCTTGTAGGACAACCCGCCCGCGCAAGACGCCTCTTGCCGTCCACCCGCGCTACAGCTCAAGATAGCCGCTGCCAACAGGAACCCGATTCGATCATGAAATTCTGCAGCAACTGCGGCGAACAGGTCATCCAGCGTATCCCCGAGGGCGACAGCCGCCCGCGTTACGTGTGTGAACATTGCGACACCATTCACTACCAGAACCCCAACATCGTGGCCGGCGTCGTGCCGGTGTGGGGCGAGAAAGTGTTGCTGTGCCGTCGCGCCATCGAGCCACGACTGGGTTACTGGACGTTACCCGCCGGGTTCATGGAAAACGGCGAAAGTGTCGAGCAGGCCGCCCGCCGCGAGACGCTGGAGGAAGCCTGCGCGGAGGTCGCGGACCTGCAGCTGTATTCAATGATCGATGTACCGCACATCAATCAGGTGCACATCTTCTATCGCTCGAACCTGGTCAAACCGGAGTTCGCGGCCGGCATCGAAAGCCTGGAAGTGAAGTTGTTCGACGAAGCCGACATCCCGTGGTCGGAGCTGGCTTTCCAGACCGTCAGACGTACCCTAGAATGCTTTTTCCGCGACCGGCGGCATCAAGATTTTCAGGTGCGCACCGATTGCCTGTCCGTTACACCTCCTCTCAAAACCACTTGATCAAGACGACGGCGCGCGATGGCCGCGCAGGCTTCAGGGATATCCTTTTCATGCGTTGGTTGCTTGCCGTTTTATGCCTGTCGGTTGTGCCGATGTCCCAGGCTGCGTTCACCCAGACCATTGTGCCCAAAGGCAGCGAACAGAAGTTCGTCGGCGGTAAGGTTGTCGACACCCAGAACATCGCGGACCGGACCATCGATAAGGTGCTGGTGCTCAAATCTGCACATCAGTTGCAGCTGATCAGCCGTGGCGAGGCGCTGAAGACCTATCGAATCTCACTGGGCAAGGCGCCCATCGGACCGAAACTGCAAGAGGGAGACCAGCGCACACCGGAAGGTTTCTACTGGCTCGACTGGCGCAAGACCAGCGACGCCTACAACCTGTCGATGCACATTTCCTACCCCAACATCTCCGATGCCGCACGCGCCCGACGCGAAGGCGTGAAGCCCGGCAGCATGATCATGATCCACGGCACGCCGATCAACGACGATTACCCGGAGTGGTATTTCCACACGCTGGACTGGACGAACGGCTGCATCGCCATGCGCAACAGCGATATTCGTGAGGTGTGGGATCTGGTGAAAGACGGCACGATGATCGAGATTCGGCCGTAAGATTCTTCGAAGGGAATGCAGAACGCCTCGATCTCAAGCAAGGCTGCGGGGAAGCTAGATATCTTCCAGCTTCCACACGTCATAAGCCGGTACTTCGTAGGGATGACTGGCCTTTAACGCAGCAACCGCCTGCCTGATCAGCTCGTCTGACACGACAAGCTCGACCTTCCATTCCTGAACCTGCTCGACCTCGCCGGCGTGCCCGATGAACGGCTGACTGCCGTCCAGCGGGCGAAACTGGCCTTGTCCGAGCATCTGCCATGAGCAGCAGTCATACGCGCCGATTCGCCCCGCACCGGCGACGAACAACGCGTTTTTGACCTGCTCCACATGGCTCGGTGGCACAAAGAACGCCAGCTTGTACATCAGCGATCAGTTAACCCAGACGCGCGCGTTACGGAACATGCGCATCCACGCCCCATCTTCAGCCCACTCATCCGGACGCCATGAGTTGGTCACGGCGCGGAACACACGCTCAGGGTGCGGCATCATGATGGTCACGCGACCGTCGAGCGTGGTCAGACCCGCGATACCACGGGGCGAGCCGTTCGGGTTGGCGGGATAGGTTTCAGTGACCTTGCCGTGATTGTCGACGAAACGCACAGCAACGGTGCCGGACAGATCGGTTTCAATCAGCGCTTCAGGGGTCTTGAACTCGGCGTGACCCTCACCGTGTGCGATGGCGATCGGCATGTGCGAGCCGGCCATGCCTTGCAGGAAGATCGACGCCGACTTCTGGATTTCGACCATCGCCACGCGCGCTTCGAATTGCTCCGAGCGGTTGCGGACGAAGTGCGGCCAGAACTCGCTGCCCGGGATCAGTTCGCTGAGGTTGGACATCATCTGGCAACCGTTGCAGACACCCAGTGCGAAGCTGTCGCTGCGGGCGAAGAAGCCCTGGAACGCATCCCGTGCGCGGCTGTTGAACAGCGCGGACTTGGCCCAGCCTTCGCCGGCGCCCAGTACGTCGCCGTAGGAGAAACCACCGCACGCCACGAGACCTTTGAAGTCGTTGAGGTCGACGCGACCGGCGAGAATGTCGCTCATGTGAACGTCGACCGAGGCGAAACCGGCGCGGTCGAAGGCAGCCGCCATTTCAACCTGACCGTTGACGCCCTGCTCACGCAGCACCGCCACTTGTGGGCGAACGCCCTTCTTGATGTAAGGCGCAGCGATGTCGTCGTTGACGTCATAGCCCAGCTTCACGTTCAGCCCCGGGTTGTCTTCTTCCAGCAGTGCATCAAATTCCTGATCGGCGCAATCGGCGTTATCACGCAGGCGCTGGATCTGATAGCTGGTTTCGCTCCACTGGCGCTGCAGCAGACGGCGATCGCCTTTGAACACGGAGTCGCCGCTCAGGCTGATGATCACGTCGCTGTTGTTGATCGGCTTACCGATCACGGCGACGCAATCTTCGCCCAGGCCGGCAGCGCTGAACTGCGCGAGCACGAGCGGCGTGGCGTCCTGGCGAACCTGGATCACTGCACCCAACTCTTCGTTGAACAGAATTGCCGCGACTTTTTCGCGCTTGCCGGTCAGCGTGTCGAGTTCGAGGTTCAGGCCACAGTGGCCGGCGAACGCCATTTCCAGCACGGTCGCCATCAAGCCACCGTCGGAACGGTCATGATAGGCCAACAAGTGGCCGTCGGCGTTGAGGCCCTGAATGACGGCGAAGAAGGCTTTGAGGTCTTCGGCGTCATCGACGTCCGGCGCGACGCTGCCGAGCTTGCCGTGGGTCTGGGCGAGAATCGACGCGCCCATGCGGTTCTGGCCACGGCCGAGGTCGATCAGGATCAGATCGGTCAGGCCCTTGTCCATGCGCAGTTGCGGGGTCAGGGTCTTGCGGATGTCGGTGACCGGTGCGAAACCGGTGACGATCAGCGACAGCGGCGAGGTCACGGTTTTTTCGGTGCCTTCGTCGCTCCAGCGGGTCTTCATGGACATCGAGTCCTTGCCCACTGGAATGGTAATGCCCAGCTCGGGGCACAGCTCCATGCCGACCGCTTTCACGGTGTCGTACAGACGCGCGTCTTCGCCCGGGTGACCGGCAGCGGACATCCAGTTGGCGGACAGCTTGATGTCGGAAATCTTGCCGATGCTCGACGCCGCGATGTTGGTCAGGGTCTCGCCGATCGCCATGCGGCCGGACGCCGGAGCGTCCAGCAAGGCCAGCGGCGTGCGCTCGCCCATCGCCATGGCTTCGCCGGTGTACACGTCAAAACTGGTGGCCGTAACGGCGACGTCCGCCACGGGCACTTGCCACGGGCCGACCATCTGGTCGCGATTGACCATGCCGGTGATGCTGCGGTCGCCAATGGTAATAAGGAAGCTCTTGCTTGCCACGGCCGGGTGATGCAGCACGCGCTGCACGCTTTCTTCGATGTCGAGGGCGCTCGGGTCGAAGTCGTCGCCCAGCTCGGTTTCACGCTCGGCCGAACGGTGCATGCGCGGGGCCTTGCCCAGCAGCACTTCCAGCGGCATGTCGACAGGGTTGTTGCCGAAGTGGCTGTCGGTGACGGTCAGTTGCGGCTCTTCAGTCGCCTCACCGACCACCGCGAACGGGCAACGCTCACGTTCGCAGATGGCTTTGAAGCGTTCGAAATCAGGGGCGCTGACAGCCAGAACGTAACGTTCCTGGGACTCGTTGCTCCAGATTTCCAGCGGCGCCATGCCTGGCTCGTCGTTTGGCACGTTGCGCAGCTCGAAGCGGCCACCGCGACCGCCGTCGTTGACCAGTTCCGGGAAGGCGTTGGACAGACCGCCCGCGCCAACGTCATGGATGAACGCGATCGGGTTGGCATCGCCCAGCTGCCAGCAGCGGTCGATGACCTCCTGGCAACGGCGTTCCATCTCCGGGTTTTCACGCTGTACCGAGGCGAAGTCCAGGTCAGCCGAGCTGGTGCCGGTAGCCATGGAGGAAGCCGCGCCGCCACCCAGACCGATCAGCATCGCCGGGCCGCCGAGCACGATCAGCTTGGCGCCGACGGTGATTTCGGCTTTCTGCACATGCCCTTCGCGGATGTTGCCCATGCCGCCTGCGAGCATGATCGGCTTGTGGTAGCCGCGGACTTCATCGCCGTGGGGCGTGCTGATCGACTGCTCGAAGGTACGGAAATAACCGGTCAAAGCCGGGCGACCGAACTCGTTATTGAACGCCGCGCCACCCAGCGGGCCTTCGATCATGATGTCCAGCGGCGTCACGATGCGCTCGGGTTTGCCGAACGGCTTTTCCCACGGCTGCTCGAAACCCGGAATGTTCAGGTTGGACACCGTGAAACCGGTGAGGCCGGCTTTCGGCTTGGCACCACGACCGGTCGCGCCCTCGTCGCGAATTTCGCCGCCGGAACCGGTGGCCGCGCCCGGAAACGGGGCAATCGCCGTCGGATGGTTGTGGGTTTCGACCTTCATCAGAATGTGCACCGGCTCCTGAACCGCACCGTACTCGCGGCTTTCAGGGTTCGGGAAGAAGCGGCCGGCCACGCTGCCGACGATCACCGAGGCGTTGTCCTTGTAAGCGGACAGCACGCCTTCGTTGTGCATCTGATAGGTGTTCTTGATCATGCCGAACAGGCTTTTTTCCTGGCTCTGGCCGTCAATGTCCCAACTGGCGTTGAAGATCTTGTGACGGCAGTGCTCGGAGTTGGCCTGCGCGAACATCATCAGTTCGATGTCGTGGGGGTTGCGCTTGAGGCCGGTGAACGCGTTCACCAGATAATCGATTTCGTCTTCGGCGAGGGCCAGGCCCAGTTCGACGTTGGCTTTTTCCAGGGCCGCACGGCCGCCACCCAGTACGTCGATGGCGATCAGCGGCTTGGGCTCGGAGTGGCTGAACAGGCTCGCGGCCTCTTCCAGCGCGCCCAGTACGATCTGGGTCATGCGGTCGTGCAGCGCGTCGGCGATCAGCTGTGCGTCGGCGTCGCTGAACTGGCCTTCTACATAAAAGGCAATGCCGCGCTCAAGACGCTGGATCTTGGTCAGGCTGCAGTTGCGCGCGATGTCGGTGGCCTTGCTCGACCATGGCGAAATAGTGCCGAAACGCGGGAGGACCAGGAACAGGCGGCCCGCAGGCTCCTGCACCGGTACGCTCGGACCGTATTTCAGCAGGTGGGCAAGCACTTGCTGCTCGTCTTCGGTCAGGACGCCATTGACCTCAGCGAAGTGGGCGAATTCAGCGTACAGGCCACTGACAGCCGGAACTTTATCGTTCAGCTGCGCAAGTAATTTCTTGTGGCGGAAAGCGGAAAGGGCGGGAGCACCACGCAGGATCAACATCGTCGGGACAGCCTCGGGAAGGGGGTGTGCTTTGAGGCCGTGCATTCTAGCCTAATCAGTCTGCGTCGGCACCCGAAACCACGGCATGGCATGCACCCGAATGTCGGCTCCGGGCGCTTGCCTGCGGCGGAAGGTAAAAAATCCTCTGCTCTATCAGACGCAACCCGCGCTGTCGAGATATGGCGGTATGGCTCCTTTGCGTATACTGCACCGATGTTTTCCCTATCAGATTTCCGCCCACGCTGTGCCAAGTGGCTCATCGCAACCGGAATCTTCCTGCTGCTCGGCGCGTGTGTGGAGAAACCCAACACGCTGGAACGAGTCAAGGAGGATGGCGTTCTGCGCGTCGTCACCCGCAACAGCCCGGCGACCTATTTTCAGGACCGCAACGGTGAAACCGGTTTCGAGTACGAACTGGTGAAGCGTTTCGCCGACGATCTGGGCGTTGAACTGAAAATCGAAGCCGCCGACAACCTCGACGACTTGTTCGATCAGATGGGCAAGCCCGGCGGGCCGGTGCTGGCAGCAGCGGGTCTGGTGAGCAGCGAAAACCGCGCGAAGCAGGTCCGTTTTTCCCACTCGTATCTTGAAGTCACCCCGCAGGTCGTTTACCGCAACGGCCAGTCGCGCCCCACCGATCCGGGCGATCTGGTCGGCAAACGCATCCTCGTGCTTAAAGGCAGCAGCCACGCCGAGCAACTGGCAGCGTTGAAGGTCAAGTACCCCGGCATCAACTACGAAGAATCCGATCAGGTCGAAGTCGTCGACCTGCTGCGCATGGTGGACGAGGGCCAGATCGACCTGACCCTGGTGGACTCCAACGAACTGGCCATGAATCAGGTGTATTTCCCCAACGTGCGTGTCGGCTTCGACCTCGGCGATGGCCGCGATCAGCGTTGGGCAGTGGCATTGGGCGATGACAACAGCCTGCTCAACGAGATCAACGCCTACCTCGACAAAATGCAGAAGAACGGCATGCTGCAGCGGCTCAAAGACCGCTATTACGGGCATGTCGACGTGCTCGGTTACGTTGGCGCCTACACTTTCGCCCAGCATTTGCAGGAACGCCTGCCCAAGTACGAAAAGCACTTCCAGGCCGCCGCCAAGGCTGAACAGGTCGACTGGCGCTTGCTGGCGGCGATCGGTTATCAGGAATCCTTGTGGCAGCCGGGCGTGACGTCGAAGACCGGCGTGCGCGGCTTGATGATGCTGACCCAGAGCACGGCGCAGGCGATGGGCGTGTCCAATCGGCTCGACGCCAAACAGAGTATTCAGGGCGGCGCCAAGTATTTTGCCTACGTCAAGGAACAGCTCGACGACTCGATTCAGGAGCCCGATCGCACCTGGCTGGCACTGGCGTCCTACAACATTGGCACAGGCCATCTGGATGACGCGCGCAAGCTGGCGGAAAGCGAAGGCCTGAACCCGAACAAGTGGCTGGACGTTAAGAAGATGCTGCCGCGTCTGTCGCAGAAGAAGTGGTACAGCAAGACCCGCTACGGTTATGCCCGGGGCGGCGAACCGGTCAGTTTCGTCGCCAACATCCGCCGTTATTACGACATCCTGACCTGGGTGACGCAGCCACAGATGGAGGGCGGCCAGGTCGCGGAGGGCTCGCTGCATGTACCCGGAGTCGACAAGACCAAGCCGTCGGAAGAGAAAGCGCCGCTTTAGACAGCGCCAGAATCCGCTCGCCGTCGCGCTGACCTACACCTTCGCCCGCCTCATCCTGAAAAACTCACTCAGCATCGTCCCGCACTCCTCCCCCAGCACCCCGCCTTCAAACAGCACGCGGTGGTTGAGAAACGGCTGCATGAAGAACTGCCCCTGACTCTGCACCACCCCTGCTTTTGGCTCGGTGGCGCCATACACCACGCGGGTGATGCGCGAGTGGACGATCAAACCCGCGCACATGCTGCAGGGTTCCAGGGTCACGTACAGCGTGCTGCCGGGCAGGCGGTAATTGCTGAGTGACTGCGCCGCTGCGCGAATGGCCACCATCTCGGCGTGGGCGCTGGGGTCGCTGCCGCTGATGGGGCAGTTGAAACCGCGGCCCACGATTTCACCGTCCTGCACCACTACCGCGCCGACCGGCACCTCGCCCAGCAACGCACCCTCTGCTGCCAGCGCCAGGGCTTCACGCATGAAGTGCTGATCGCGGCTGCGATCGATGATAGGCGGCTGACGCATCAGGAGACCTCGATAGCGGCCATGAGACCGGTTTCCATGTGATCGATCACATGGCAGTGAAACATCCACACGCCGGGATTATCCGCCACCAAAGCGACGCGCGCGCGCTCATTGCGCCCCAGCAGGTAGGTGTCGGTGAAGTACGGAATCACGTCCTTGCGATTGGAGGCGATGACTTTGAAGCTCATGCCGTGCAAGTGAATGGGATGCTGATACTGCGTCATGTTCTTAAGCTCGAAGATGTAACTCTTGCCTCGTTCAAGCCTGGCGATCGGCCGGTCGGCGCAGGTCTTGTCGGTAATGTCCCAGGCCTGGCCATTGATCTGCCACAAGCTCGGCGGCTTGCCGTTCTCGACATTCACCGACACTGAACCGACCCACTCGAAATTGAAATTGAGCTTCTCGGCGTTGGCCAGATCAGGCTCGGCGACCGGATTCGCCGGCAGCTCAGGCGGCCATTCGCCCGGCGCATCGTTGTTGGCGACCGAGCGAAAGGTGCCCAGCCGCACGGGGCCGTTGCGCAGGGATAATTCTTCACCGACGGCAGGCGCCTTGATCGCCAGACAGATGCGCATGCCCGGCCCCAGCCAGTAATCCTTGCCCAGCGGGCGCGGTTTGACAGGGTTGCCGTCCAGGGCGTAGATCATCGCCTCGGCACCCGGCAGGTTCAGGCGATAGGTCACTGTGTTGTCGAGATTGAGAATGCGCACTCGGGTGATTTGCCCGGCAGGCAGCTCGACGACGCCTTGTGGCACGCCATTGATCGTCGATAGGCGCCCCGCCGTGCCCTCGCGTGCGGCCTCGCGAATGACGCTGAAATCGGTGAAAGCGCCCTCCTCGTCAACGTGCCAGCTCTTCAGGCTGACCACGCGTTCGTGGGCAAACCCGGTGGGCTCGCGCTCCTCGACGATCAGCGGCCCGACCAGCCCGCGACCCAGTTCTTCGCTGCTGCTGACGTGAGGGTGATACCAATAGCTGCCGGCGTCCGGCACGCGGAATTTATAGTCGAAATACTCGCCCGGCTTGACCGGCAATTGCGAGACGTATGGCACGCCGTCCATCTCCAGCGGCAGCCGAATGCCGTGCCAATGAATGGTGGTTTCAACAGGCAGATGATTGATGAAACGTACCCTCAGCCACTCGCCCTGCCTGACCCGCAGTTCAGTGCCCGGCGCAGAACCGCCGAATGCCCAGGCGGGCGTCTGGTGCCCCGCAACCAGCTCGACGTCCAGCGGCGCCGCGATCAGCTCGTAATCGTGCCCTTCGCCCGGCCCGCGCTTGCCCAGCCAGTACCTTGAAGCGCCGCCCGCGCCAAGCCCGACCACGGCAAGACCGGCCAGACCTCCGAGTATCTGTCGACGGGTAAAAGACATGTACGAAAAAACCTCAAACGACGGGTCGCATCCTTGAACGATGCGAGGGGCGGACACGATACACCTGCACTTACAGAAATTTAAGGAGACCGCGTACGCAATACATATTTAGTGCCAAATGAATCGGCAATCCCGCCAAGCTTGTCTTCCCGTTCATCATGGAAGACGAATATGACCACCGAAGTTAATCACCTGTCCTCCGCAACCCTGGACCAAGATCGAACCGCTCTCATCAAAATGAGTAAGCGTCTGGTCGAGGCTTGCCCTGACATGCGCGAAATGGCGCGCAGCATCGCCCGGGAAATCCTCCTGCGTCAGACCGGTCACGACACCGAGCCAGACACGGTTTACTGGCACCGTTTCCACACGGCGGTCAGCAGTCCGCGCTCATTCAATGGCTGGCAGCACCGCGATGCGCCCTATCAATCGATGACCCTCCCGCAGCTGGTCATGCACCGTTTCAACCCCCACGATCAGGACAATGCCGACACCCTGCAGATGCTCAGCGGCTTCTACACTGCAGGTCCCGATGCAGACGCATTCGATGAGCGCAATGAGATCAGGATGCTGCCCGCGCAGGTCATGAGCGACTTCTGGGCCGTGGACTTCAAGTCCCGCTATCAAGAGATGTTGAAGGCATTCTGGCGCGACTTCGCCGACGATTTCCGCACCCTGGCCAAGGCCAACTTCATCGCCAGCGCCCTCGAAGACCGTCAAGCGGGATGGCTCAGCGAAGAGGATTTCAGAAGCGTCTTGCGCGCGGCCGTCGAACCCTCCGAGCAACCGAGCCTGCAAACCCTTCAAGCCAGCGCTCCGGCCAGCGCCGAATCGGGCGTCTGGACTTTCGACGTGATCGGCTACGAGGCCAGCGATATCCTGCGCATCGTGACCTCGGGCGGCCGACAGATTCTCTACACCCCCGGCGAAGTGCAGGCGTTTCATGCTTTTGCGACGCCGGAAGAATTGCACGGGTGGCTGCTGTCGCAAAACAACCGCCCGGAACGGCGAGCTCGTTTCATGGGGCATTTCCCGTTGTCGGCCCACGGTGAGGCGGATGAAAACATCGGGTTGTTTCACGGCCTGGATGTGCTCTACACCACGTGGGGCGCGGCGCATCCCGGCGTGATCAATCAACACAGTCAGCCCGTTCCGGGCGACCCGTTCACTCATCTGCGCGACTCAATCCGCACGCGGATGTTTGCCGACGCAGACCTGGCGCTGCACTCCAACGGCGACCTGCGCGAACAGATGTGGATTGGTTATCTGCGGTCGTTCTCCCAGCTTTCCGGTGCGCTGGCAGCGATTGACTGGCCGATTGCGCTGGCAGCCGTCGGCGCGGGCATCGCCGACATGGGCCTAAATATCGATCAGGCTGTAAACGGCGCGAGCACGGCGCAACGCAAGGCGGGGGTCATCGGCGCTGTGACGGCCAGCATCGACGTCCTGTTCAACAGCACCTTTCTTGTCGGCGGGGAGGCGATATCGGAAGGCGAGTTGCTGCGGCCTGAACCCGAGGGGGAACCAGCACCCGAAGTCGATGAGCCTATTGATCAATTCGTTGAAACGCCGGGCTTCGAACCAGCATCCGTTTATCCCTTTGAACGCAACGATGGGCTGGCCTCCTTCGAGACCAACATGCTGCTGGATGCCTTCGAACCCATACGCGAAGAAGGCCGCATGAAAGGCATCTACCTGACTGATCAGGGCGAGACGTTTATCGAGATCGATGGCTTCGCCTACGCCGTTCGCTACATCAACGAGCTCAAATCCTGGGCCATCATTGATCCGGAAAATCCTTTCTCGTTTTACCGAAACATGCCTGTGCGCCTGAACGCTGCCGGGGCGTGGGAGCCCGTCACACCCTTGGGCCTGTCAGGCGGCGGGAAGGTGCTCGGCAAGATCGGGCCCGGTCGTGGTGTCGGCGTTTCTCCGCAGACGACCACCCTTCCCAGCCCATACGAAATCCCCGACGCGCTGAAACCGGAGGTCATGGATGGCGCGCAGTACGGCGGTCGCTTTGTCGATGATCGTTATCACAGCCCCGACTTTGGCAAGCCCGATCCCTACGACGAGTTCAAGCGAATCCGTCGCAATCTGCGCGATGACGCCAACGCATTCTTCAACACGCTGGAACTGCCAAAGCGTCCAGAGATTCCCGAGCTGCCTGCCAACGCGCCGCTCAAAAGTGCTCTCAAGAGCCTATTCAAACGCTCATCGGGCCTGGTCATCGGCGAGAGTCATGCCGGGATCGGCAGCAAGCAATTTCTCATTGAACAGATGCCGTTACTCGCCAAGCTCAAGGTGAAAACCCTCTACATGGAGCACATGCTCACCGACTTCCATCAGGCTGATCTGGATGCTTTTTCGAGAACCGGCACTTTGTCGTCTCAGCTCGAGGAGTACATAAAGACGCTGGACAAAGGCCATCGAACTGACCCAACCGGAAAGTACACCTTCATGGCCGTGCTCAAATCCGCGCAAGAAAACCGCGTGCGCATCCGGGCAATCGACTGCATGGCGAGCTACCGCGTCGACGGCATGGAAGGCGCGGGGCAAACACTGCGACAGAAGGTGATGAATTATTACGCCAAAGGGGTCATCAATACGGATCAGGGGGCCAGAAGCGGCGGCAACTGGGTAGCACTTGTGGGTAACTCCCACGCTAATACCTACCAGGGCGTTGCCGGTGTCGCAGAACTGGAAGGTGCTGTAGGGCTGCGAATTGAGGACATTCGTGTGACTGAGTCAGCGGGAATAACCCCAGACCCCGGCGTCGAAACCACCGACACGCTGGGCCGCCATGCGGGACGGGTGCAAAGCGATCTGCGGCTGCAGGTTCTCATCGCCGCGCCCCGGACGGACCTCGGCCTGGAGAACAAACTGCTTCGACCGGGCATGTTCACCCTCGATGACAGTGACGGTCAGTTGACCCTTGTTCACCGCAGCAATGAAGGCATTGCGGTTCGTACCGAGATCAAACGGGAGAGCAAGCGCGTCTTTATCGATCGGCCAAAGTGGCAGCGGGTGAGCGGACGTCGGTTTGAGACGTTGGGGGATTTGACGTCAGCGCTGGAGCTGATGGGGATGACGTGGGTGCGTTGAGGCTTCATGTGTGAAAAAACCGAGTGAGGCCTTGGCGGCTTCACTCAGCTTTTTGGGAGGAGCTCGGTCTCGACAATGCTCACGACGCGACACCCAAGCGGGGTTGTACAGAGCATCTCATTGCCGCGTCAGCGGCAGGTTGTCCTGCCAGCCTTTTAACAACGTCGTATTTTCCGCAATAAGGTGACAGGTCTGACCCGTCGTTTCGCGGCACGTGCCGAGCGCCAGCTGTTCCGCCTTCTTGAGCGAACGCGTCCCGAACCGCCAGAAAAGGCCGGTGCCTACCTTGGAGACGGCCATGGCTTTCTCGGTAACACTTTCAACGTAGGCCTCGGCGTTCGCACAGTCTTTCGGCCCGAGCTTTGAAAGGAGCGGCATCAACGCGCTGTCGTCCATGGCCGGAAGATGGTTGTGTTTCAGAAACGCTTTGATCTAAGGTTTCAGCAGGATGTTGGCCGTTCGCTTGTAAAGGGTGTGCCCGTTGTCACTGAAGGCCGGCAGCGCCACGTAATCAGCGTTGCCGCCCTGGGAGCGATAACCCGCGAACATCTGCGCGACAAGGTCCGGGCCAAAATAGAGATCGTTTGCCGCATACATCCAGAGCGTCGGCGTCGGATTGTCTTTTCCGAATTTGGTGAAATTTCGTACAAGGTCTGCTTGAAATAACGGGCACTTATCGGGGGACCCTACCTGGGTGTAGTGATAAACGCCGCCAGATAGACTGATCACCGCGGTCAATGGCCGCCCCGGTTGAGCCGCTAGGTCCATCATTGCACCGCTACCTATCGAAATACCGACCCCCAACGCCATGGACGGGTCCACGTCCGGACGCTTGCGAAGAGCGGTCAGTACCGCGCCAAGCTCCTTGCCATGGGCATCAAGAAACCTGGCGACTGTAGGGTGGGCGCAATCTCCCCCGCCTTCGATAAAACGCCCAGTCGAGCGCCCATAGCCCGGCCACCCGACTGAAGCGGCAAGCCAGCCTCGGTGTGCGAAATCGTGTGCGATGTGGGAAAGCCAATCGGCGTGAACTGCCGAGGGAGAGTCTCCCGCAGAACCGTTGACTATCAATGCTATGGGAAACTTGCCAGCGTGCGCAGGACGGACGATCAAGGCATCGATCTTTTCGAAATGGGAGCCGATTTTGATCGGCAACATCAACTGATCTACGCGCACCGCCGTGTCGGCGGACGCCTGACCAGCACAGAGAAACAGCACAGACATCAAAATCATCAAACGTCGAACTGATTGCATCGTAGAACACCCGCTTTACGCGTGCCTGACGAAGACAAACCCTGTCGTTTTTGCGAATTGCTGATTCGCGTGATCAGGTGATCCCTCAGCCGTGGCGGATAACATGCCACATCGCCACGGTGCTTGGCGATACATCCCCCTGCCAAATTTTGACCGGCTTTCTAAAAGCAAAAAGCCCGCTTGTATGCGAGTTTCAGGGTGTTTCTTGCTATCGGGTGCCGGACACTCAATCATTCCCACCCAACCAGACAATAAAAACTATTAAAATCAATAAGTTGTGATTCAATTTCAATCAGAAACCATTTAACTCAAATTATTACTGATGATTGCATGCCTACTATCAGATACACCTGTCAACTGGCGACGCTCCTATCACCTATCAACCTGCGCCCAACCAGCCCAACCCCATGTCGGGCTGGTAATTCGTGCTGAAACTCAGTTAGTGTTCTGACCTCAATTATGTGAAAAGCAGGGAGCTAAGCATGTCATTTGATGCATTTATGAAGGTTGAAGGGGTTGAGGGTGAGTCTCTTGACGATGGGCACAAAGGTTGGATCGAATTACTTTCCTATCACTACAACGCCATGCAGCCCATCAGTCAGACTGCCAGCTCCAGTGGTGGAGCCACTGCGGGAGGTGTTTCCCTCGGCGATTTCCAGATCAGCAAATATGTGGACAGAGCGACCCCGAAGCTATTTGAGCTTTGCTGTAGAGGTTCGCATATCAAAAATGTGACCATTAGAATCCACCGTGCAGGAACTGAAAAATTTAAGTATCTGGACATCGTACTTGAAGAGGTTCTGATTTCATTAGTAAGCGGTCAAGGTGACGACCAATCAGGTTTCCCTATAGAGGTAGTAAACCTTAATTACGGCCGCATTAAATTTGAATACTCACAACAAAATCGTGCTAATGGCGGAAGTGCCGGTATCATTTCTGGGGGATGGGACAGGACTGCTAACAAGCCATTTGCTTAAGTAAATGGATTGGGTGCCATTTGATAAAACGGAAAACTGATCTCAGGGACAGAGAAATGGCTAACCGCATATACAGCACCTGCAGGGAATGAATAATGAAATCAACAGACGAAAACAGAACAAACTATCTGATGGTTAGTACTGCCGCTGAAAAACTAGGCGAGCAAGCCTGTACATTGGGTCTTAGGCATATCCAAAACGGCACACTGCGCTTGCAATTCAACCGAGAAATCGCCTATTACGCTAAAAGCATTATCAATGACGTTTCCGAAGGCAAAAAAAGTCCCGAACAGGGACTAAAAGAACTAAAAGATGAACAAAATAGCTTATTTTCTCAATCATTGGAGGTTGCCAAAAAAGGCATTGGAGCAGTCGCCGGAGCAATGCAATTCGCAGCGGGTGCGGGCATTTGCTATGGCTCCCTAGGTACGCTATGCCTCGTTGCAGGTGTACCAATTATGGCTCATGGTGCAAATAACGTTTATGAAAACGGACGCAACCTTTGGGAGGGGCGTAGTGATACAGAAGGCCCAGTCAGAAAGGGATACCAAGCAGCAGCGAAAGCAGTTGGTTACGGAGCACGAGAAGGAAATATGGCCTACGGATCAGCCGACCTCGCGATGTCTGTATATGGTGTAACTAAGCTGATCTTAAAACCAGATGCCTGGCGCCTATTTAGATATATTAGAACTGACTATGTTCGTGCATATAGAAATACGTCAGTACCTGTATTAGTGCTAGACAGGGCCGCCGACGCCATCACAGTAGACGGAATGCAAAAATAGTGAACCAACAAAAAGCTGGACGCATCATTTCAAACGCAAGAGTTTATTTTTTTGCGATTGCGTGCGCTGCCTTTCATTCAGTATGGATATTGCTTCTCGTTAATTATTTCTTTGATTTAAGCATTTTCGTGGCCAGGTTTATTGCGGCAATATGTTTTATCATGATTTCATTATTGTGCATTAAATTATTCCATAGAAAAATAACCAGGCTTTGAGGCGCAACCAAGCTTCGCTGAGATTAAGAATTATCACTAGCCATACTCGCCCTGAACATGGTGTCAGAGTCCAGACAACGAATTGAAGACTCGTTCCCCTTCTTGATTCGCCTACAGACCTAACCAAGCCGCAGATGTGCGAAGGCTGACAGCTCAACGTCAAGTCCTGCAGCAAATGCAATACCCATAGATTGTTGCCCGTGAGAAGCTCGACCAGACCTTATTCGTCAGGCTGCCCAAGCGCCACGCGATGATAACGTTAGCGCGTCGCGCGATAAACCTGAAACCGAGTGAAGCAGTGGCGGTTTCACTCGGCTTTTTGGGGACGACAAGGTGGTGAGCCTGTCCCGTAGGGGGGGAGATTACACTTTCACAAAACGAGGACCGTTGACTAACCGACGCCATTTTTCCATCAGCTGTTGCAATGGTTAAGGATCGCAGTCATCAAATCCTGCACGTCGTCACTAAGGCGATTATCAATAACATCTGCCACCCAAGAGCAGCCCGCCTTGAGCAAGTGTTTGCGCCAGTCGCCTGGCCAATCTTCGAGGTCTAACAAGCTCAATCGGATTGCACCACCACGTTCCGCATGTCCACCTCCTATCGACTTCTCAAAACAGAATGGTTTATCCGGTTCGCCGGGGATGATGTGGAACACATAAAACCAATGGCCCGGCTCAACGGCATTATTCTTCGCCCCTATTGTAATCCAGCGCGACTCCGGAACAGGAGCATCAGTTACGGATGAGTTCATTTGCGGTTCGCCATTTCCGTGGTTTTATCCCAGATTTGCCCTCCTGTATTGATTGCAGAAGCTGCCAACATTTGCCAGACCCAAAAAGCCAAAAGCCCGCAATTAAGCGGGCTTCAGGGTGTTTCTCGCTAGATCGCGCCGGACCATGCCGGCCACCCCATCATTCCCACTCAATCGTCGCAGGCGGCTTGCTCGACACGTCATAAGTAACGCGTGAAATGCCTTCGATCTCATTGATGATCCGGCCACTGACCGTTTCCAGCAGCTCGTAAGGCAGGTGTGCCCAACGTGCGGTCATGAAGTCGATGGTTTCGACGGCACGCAGGGCGACGACCCAGGCGTAACGACGGCCGTCGCCAACCACGCCAACCGATTTCACCGGCTGGAAGACAACGAAGGCCTGGCTGACTTTGTGGTACCAGTCGGCTTTGCGCAGTTCTTCGATGAAGATGTGGTCGGCGCGACGCAGCAGGTCGGCGTATTCCTTCTTTACTTCACCGAGGATGCGCACGCCCAGGCCCGGCCCCGGGAATGGGTGGCGGTAGACCATGTCGTACGGAAGGCCGAGTTCGAGGCCCAGACGACGGACTTCGTCCTTGAACAGTTCGCGCAGTGGCTCGACCAGTTTCAGGTTCATCTCTTCCGGCAGGCCGCCCACGTTGTGGTGCGACTTGATGACGTGGGCCTTGCCGCTTTTGGCGCCAGCGGACTCAATCACGTCAGGGTAGATGGTGCCCTGGGCCAGGTACTTGATGTTGTCAAGCTTGGTCGACTCGGCGTCGAACACGTCGATGAAGGTGCGCCCGATGATCTTGCGCTTCTTCTCTGGATCGCTTTCGCCG
Organism: Pseudomonas sp. W2-17; assembly: GCF_041060445.1. NCBI lineage: Bacteria > Pseudomonadati > Pseudomonadota > Gammaproteobacteria > Pseudomonadales > Pseudomonadaceae > Pseudomonas > Pseudomonas sp. W2-17. Next base: position 182,293 of record NZ_JAUFNS010000003.1, read on the forward strand.
GCCAGGTTGTTGAGGAACTGGTCCTCAGCGTTGGCGCGGATCACCTTGACGCCCATGTTCTCGGCGAACATGGCCATGACTTGCTCGCCTTCGTGCAGGCGCAGCAGGCCGTTGTCGACGAACACGCAGGTCAGTTGGTCGCCGATGGCTTTGTGCAGCAGCGCTGCGACCACCGAGGAGTCAACACCGCCGGACAGGCCCAGCAGCACGTTGTCGGTGCCGACCTGGGCGCGAACCTGGGCGATGGCGTCTTCAGCGATCTTCGACGGGGTCCATAACGCTTCGCAGCCACAAATGTCGAGAATGAAGCGCGACAGGATGCGACCGCCCTGCTTGGTGTGGGTCACTTCCGGGTGGAACTGCACGCCGTAGTAGCCGCGGGTGTCGTCGGCCATGCCGGCGATCGGGCAGCTCGGGGTGCTGGCCAGTACGTGGAAGCCTTCCGGGATCTCGGTGACTTTGTCGCCGTGGCTCATCCACACGTCGAGACCGAAAACGCCGTCGGCGTCGACGTGGTCTTCGATGCCATCCAGCACGCGGCTCTTGCCAACGATATCGACGCGGGCGTAACCGAACTCACGCATTTCGGAGCCGGCGACGCGGCCACCGAGTTGCTCGGCCATGGTCTGCATGCCGTAGCAGATCCCGAAGATCGGCACGTTCAGCTCGAACACGGCCTGGGGCGCGCGCGGGCTGTCGGCAACGTGGACGGACTCGGGGCCGCCGGCGAGGATGATGCCTTTCGGGGCGAATTCGCGGATCGCTTCGTCCGACATGTCGAACGGGTGCAGTTCGCAGTACACGCCGATTTCGCGAACGCGACGGGCGATCAGCTGGGTGTACTGGGAACCGAAGTCCAGGATCAGGATGCGGTGGGCGTGAATGTCGAGGGCCATAGTCATTCTCGTCGAAAATCAGAAACAAGACGGGGCTGTCATGAACAGCCCCGGTACACAATTCGTGAAACGCACCTGAGTCATCAGGCGCGTTCCGATCAACCTACGCGGTAGTTCGGCGCTTCCTTGGTGATCTGCACGTCGTGAACGTGGGACTCAGCCATGCCGGCACCGGTGATGCGCACGAACTCGGGCTTGGTGCGCATTTCGTGGATGTCGGCGCTGCCGGTGTAACCCATCGAGGAACGCAGGCCGCCCATCAACTGGTGAACGATGGCAGTCAGCGAACCCTTGTACGCAACGCGGCCTTCGATACCTTCCGGTACGAGTTTTTCCGCACCATCGGACGAGTCCTGGAAGTAACGGTCCGACGAGCCCTGGGCCTGGGACATGGCGCCCAGCGAACCCATGCCGCGATAAGCCTTGTACGAACGGCCCTGGAACAGCTCGATCTCGCCCGGTGCTTCTTCGGTCCCGGCAAACATCGAACCCATCATCACGCAGTACGCACCGGCAACGATGGCCTTGGACAGGTCACCCGAGAAACGGATGCCGCCGTCGGCGATCAGGGGAACGTCTGTGCCTTCCAGCGCCGAAGCCACGTTGGCAATGGCGCTGATTTGCGGGACGCCCACGCCAGCCACGATACGGGTGGTGCAAATGGAGCCAGGACCGATGCCGACCTTGACGCCGTCAGCGCCGGCTTCGACCAGTGCCCGTGCAGCGGCGCCGGTGGCAATGTTGCCGCCGATGACTTGCACGTCAGGGAAGTTCTGTTTGACCCAGCGAACGCGGTCGATCACGCCTTTTGAGTGGCCATGTGCGGTATCGACAACGATGACGTCCACGCCCGCAGCAACCAGTGCGCTGACGCGTTCGCCGGTGTCTTTACCGGTGCCGACCGCAGCGCCGACACGCAGACGACCCTGGTCGTCCTTGCTCGCCAGAGGCCAGGCTTTGGATTTCTCGATGTCCTTGACGGTCATCATGCCCTTGAGCGCGAACTTGTCGTCGACGATCAGGACTTTTTCCAGACGGTGCTTGTGCAGCAGATCGCGCACTTCGTACTTGTCGGCGCCTTCGCGGACGGTGACCAGACGCTCTTTCGGCGTCATCACTTCGCGAACAGGCACATCAAGACGGGTTTCAAAGCGAACGTCGCGGGAGGTCACGATGCCGACGAGCTCGCCGTCATGCAGGACCGGAACGCCGGAGATGTTGTGTTGACGGGTCAGTTCGAACAGGTCGCGAACGGTGGCGTCAGCCTCGATGGTGATCGGATCCTTGACCACACCCGCTTCGAACTTCTTGACCTTGCGCACTTCGGCAGCTTGCTGCTCGACGGTCATGTTCTTGTGGATGATGCCGATGCCGCCTTCCTGAGCCATGGCGATTGCCAGACGGGCTTCAGTGACGGTGTCCATAGCGGCGGAAACGAGGGGGATGTTGAGTTCGATGCCACGGGTCAATCGTGTTTTCAGACTGACTTCGTTGGGAAGCACCTCGGAATAACCGGGCACAAGGAGAATGTCGTCGAATGTAAGGGCTTCTTGGCTTATACGCAGCATCGCTGGGCTCCCGAGCGGGAAAATGGAAGCGCGCCATTGTACCCAGACACCTCCACTATCTCAATGTAAAGATCAGGCTATTTACTAATGAATAGGATTAATGCGCCCAATGACTGCGGCGAAGATCTACATCCTGACGTTGACATGGGACACCGGACGGTCGATGCGCTCGGCAAACGCCTCGATAAAGCTGCTTTTAAAGCCGGCATCCAGCCAGTTGTTGAAGATGAATCCCAGATTCGAGAACCCGCACGGCTCCAGAAACAGGAAGCCATTGATGTCGTCTTCATGGCGGCATTCGGGGCACATGAAGTTGTCGGTGTGCCCCGGCATCCAGTCTTCCAGGCTGTCGAACAGGGCTTCGCCGATCTCGCGCCGGCATTCAGGGCAACCGGCCTCCTCCTTGAAACCCTGCTGCGGCGTATAGATGCAGCGCTTGAGGACGATTTCCAGACCGTTGACCGGCTGACCGAACGGCAAAGCGTCAGGGTTTTCAACGAAGCGTCGCGCGCCGGGCGCGATCGCGTAAGCCATGCGATTGAAGCTGCGCCCGCAGGTGGTCAGGGATTCCTCGACAACATTCAGCTTCACCAGCCAGCGCAAGATCGCCCGCGCCTTCGCTTCGTGCGCAGGAAAGCTGGAGATTTGCGGGACGATGATGCTTTGGGTGTCCATGACGGGCCTGTCTGACGAGTAATCGGGGGCGGCAGCTTAATCGCGCTGCCGGTGACGTCAAGTACGCCCGTCGGGTCGCACGCCGTCGGCGATCTCATCTGGTGACCCGTGCCCCAATGCCTTTATGATGCCGCCATGATCAAAGACCCCTTCGCAAGACTCGGCCTTGACCGGGACGTCCTCACTGTCAGCCAGCTCAACGGCCGCGCACGCGTGCTGCTGGAGGATGTGTTCTCCAGCATCTGGGTCGAGGGCGAGATTTCCAACCTCTCGCGTCCCGCCTCAGGGCACGTTTACTTCACGCTGAAGGACTCCGGCGCCCAGGTGCGTTGCGCGTTGTTTCGCAGCAACGCGGCGCGGGTACGTCAGGCGTTGAAGGACGGCCTGGCGGTCAAGGTACGCGGCAAGGTCTCGCTGTTTGAAGGTCGCGGCGACTATCAGCTGATTCTCGACACCGTTGAGCCTGCTGGCGATGGCGCGCTGCGTCTGGCCTTCGACGCGCTGAAGGAAAAGCTCAGCGCCGAGGGGATGTTCAGCGTCGAGCGCAAGGTCGCCCTGCCGCTGCACCCCAAGCGCATCGGCATCATCAGTTCCCCGACCGGTGCGGTGATTCGCGACATCATCAGCGTGTTTCGTCGTCGCGCGCCCCAGGTTGAACTCACCCTGATCCCAACCGCCGTGCAGGGCCGCGAAGCCATCGGCCAGATTGTCCGCGCGCTCAAGCTCGCTGACGGCCGCGGCTTCGATGCATTGATCCTCGCCCGGGGCGGCGGCTCGCTGGAGGACCTCTGGTGCTTCAACGAAGAAGCCGTTGCCCGCGCCATCGACGCTTGTGTGACGCCGATCGTCAGCGCCGTCGGCCACGAAACCGACGTATCGATCAGTGACTTCGTCGCCGACGTGCGCGCGCCGACGCCCTCCGCCGCCGCTGAACTGCTGGCGCCGGATTCAAGCGATCTGCACCGTCGGGTCGACAGCCTGGAGCGCCGACTGATCAGCCGCATGCAGGACCGGTTGATGCGCGAGCAATTGCGTCTGGACGGGATTTCCCGCCGCTTGCGTCACCCCGGTGAACGGTTACGCCAGCGAGCCCAGCGCCTCGACGACCTGGACATGCGCATGCGCCGGGCCTTCGAGCAGCAGATGCACAAGCGCCAGGTGCGCATGAGCCATCTGGAAAGTCGTCTGGCCGCGCAACATCCGGGCCGCACGCTGATGTTTCTGCGTCAGCGCCTGGCAGTACTGGCCGAGCGGCTGCCCCGTGCGATCAAGGAGAACCTCAAGAGCCGTCGCTTGCAGCTGCAAAGTCAGGTGCAGACGCTCAACGTGGTCAGCCCGCTGGCGACCCTTGGCCGTGGTTACAGTATTTTGCTGGATGAACGCGGCAGGGCCATTCGCGCTGCCGAGCAGACGCATCAGGGGCAGCGCCTGACGGCAAAGCTGGCGGACGGCGAGCTGCAAGTGCGCGTCGAAGACAACCATCTGACGCCTGTCACCCTTTCACTTCTGGATTGATCAATGCCTTCTTTTCTAACCCGTTCGTTGGCAACTGCTGCATTGGTCATGTGTGCTGCCCTGCCCGCCTACGCTGACAGCTACATTTCCCGCCTGCTCAACAAACCGGTGCCGGGCGGCGTAGCGGTTATCGATCTCGGCCCTGCAGCACAAGCGCCGAAAGCAACTTGGCAGGGCAAACCCGTGCTGGTGGTCAAGGATCAGGACGCGCGCTGGCTGGCCATCGTCGGCATTCCGCTGAGCGTCACGCCAGGCACTGCGCAGCAGGTCAGCAGCGGCGGCCGCAACCTGCCTTTCGTGGTGGGCAACAAGAAGTACCCTGAACAGCGCATCACCTTGAAGAACCAGCGTCAGGTCAATCCGAACCCGGACGACCTCAAGCGCATCGAGCAGGAACTCGACGTGCAGGTCCGCGCTTACCGCACATTCAGTCCCGTGACGCCGAGCAACCTGTTGCTGGACAAGCCAGTGGACGGGCCGCTCTCCAGCAAATTCGGCGTGCGACGCTTTTTCAACGGCGAGGAGCGCAACCCTCACGCGGGCCTCGATTTCGCCGTGCCTGCGGGCACTCCCATCAAGTCGCCGGCTGCGGGTAAAGTGATTCTGATCGGCAACTACTTCTTTAACGGCAACACGGTGTTCGTCGATCACGGGCAGGGCTTCATCAGCATGTTCTGCCATATGTCGAAGATCGACGTGAAGGTCGGCGATGCCGTGCCGCGCGGTGGTGTGGTCGGGCGTGTCGGTTCGACCGGTCGCGCAACGGGGCCGCACATGCACTGGAACGTCAGCCTGAATGACGCGCGGGTAGATCCGGCGATTTTCATTAACGCGTTTCAGCCGTAGCGCTTGATCGGGGGTAATGGCGCTGTGGGGGGGGCCGCACGATCATGCGGCGAACACGTTTATGTGGGAGTGAGCTTGCTCACGAAGAGGTCGGTAGATCCGCCAGACCTCCAGGGGTTGGAACACCGTCTTCGTGAGCAAGCTCACTCCCACAGGTAACAAGTTTGCCGCTTGGCCGTGTTCAAAATCAGCGACCGCAATGTTGCGCACACCCGACTGACAGGGCAATTAAATCGCGCAGAGCCTTAGAATCCAGCAATAAAAACTGGATATCGAGTATTTACCGGTCACTTCTCTCAATTTTTCCCAACCGCTTGCCAGCTTTCACCCCATTGGTTACGTTTGGCGACATGAAAACCTCTCACACCCTCATTCTGATGCGTCAACATCGCTGCCTCTGCCTCGTCAGTGCACGACTGCAAACCTGAACGCGGTGCCTCGACGCTCGCCCGCAGTGCTACTCTCGCATCAACCGGCTGGCCGCCTTCTTTCGGCCCTGAGTACAACAAGGATTATTCACATGACCATGCTCAAAGATCCCTCGACGAAGTACCGCGCCTTTCCTGTCATCGACCTGCCTGACCGCACCTGGCCCTCCAAGACCATCACTGCGGCACCGATCTGGTGCAGTTCCGACTTGCGTGACGGTAACCAGTCGCTGATCGAGCCCATGGATGCGGTCAAAAAGCTGCGTTTCTGGAAGACCCTCGTTCAAGTAGGCGTGAAGGAAATCGAAGCCTCCTTCCCTTCCGCCTCGCAAACCGATTTCGACTTCGTGCGCACGCTCATCGAAGACGGCCACATCCCGGACGACACCACCATTCAGGTGCTGACTCAGGCCCGCGAAGACCTGATCGCGCGGACGTTCGAGTCCCTGCGTGGTGCGAAAAAAGCCATCGTCCATCTGTACAACGCCACCTGCCCGTCCTTCCGCCGCATCGTCTTCAACCAGGACAAAGCGGGCGTGAAAGCCATCGCCGTGAATGCCGCTCAGCTGTTCGTCAAATACGCCGCCCTGCAGCCAGAAACCCAATGGCAGTTCGAGTACTCGCCTGAGACGTTCAGCGCCACCGAGCTAGAGTTCGCCAAGGAAGTCTGCGACGCCGTCATCGAAGTGTGGAACGCGACGCCGCAGAACAAGGCGATCCTCAACCTGCCGGCAACCGTCGAAGTCGCGACCCCGAACATTTACGCCGACCAGATCGAATGGTTCTGCCGCAACATTTCCCGTCGTGACAGCGTGATCATTAGCTTGCACACCCACAACGACCGTGGCACCGGCGTCGCGGCGACCGAACTGGGCCTGATGGCGGGCGCGGATCGGGTTGAAGGCTGCCTGTTCGGCAACGGCGAGCGCACCGGCAACGTCGACCTCGTGACCGTCGCGCTGAACATGTACACCCAGGGCCTGAATCCGCAACTGGACTTCTCGGACATCGACGGTGTGCGCAAGGTGGTTGAGGAGTGCAACCAGATTCCGGTGCACCCGCGTCACCCGTACGTTGGCGACCTGGTGCACACCGCGTTCTCCGGCTCTCACCAGGACGCGATCCGAAAAGGCTTCACTCAACAGAAGGAAGGCACGCTGTGGGAAGTGCCTTACTTGCCAATCGACCCGGCCGACATTGGCCGCAGCTACGAGGCGGTCATCCGCGTCAACAGCCAGTCCGGCAAAGGCGGGATTACTTACCTGCTGGAACAGGAATACGGCATTTCCCTGCCGCGTCGCATGCAGATCGAGTTCAGCCAGGTGGTTCAGGGCGAGACCGATCGTCTCGGCCTGGAGATGACTGCGCAGCAGATCTACTCGCTGTTCAAGCGTGAATACCTGCAGGCCAACAAGCCGTACGCGCTCGTCAGCCACCGCTTGCAGGAAGAAAACGGCAACAGCGCCGTAGAAGTGGTCGTGACCGGTATGGGCGACAGCGAGAGCAATCTGCGCTGGAAAGGCACCGGCAATGGCGCACTCGAAGCGCTCGTCGCTGGCCTCCCGGTGTCGGCCGAGATCATGGACTACAACGAACACGCCATCGGCGCGGGCACCACGGCCAAAGCCGCTGCCTACATCGAGCTGCGTGTGGATGGTGATCGCGCGGTACACGGCGTCGGCATCGACGAGAACATCACCACGGCCAGCTTCAAGGCACTGTTCAGCGCCCTCAATCGTGGCCTGCTCCAGGCTGATGCGACGAAAGCGGCTTAACGCTTCGGGATAGAAAGCTGCGCCCGATAAAAAAGGCCCTGAAGTGCGAACTTCAGGGCCTTTTGTTTTAGCGCTGGATAATCAGGCCGTGGTGTCGACTTTGACTTTCATCAAGTTCAACAGCGACGCCTGCAGTGCGCCCAACTGAGCCATGGTCCCGGAAATCTGCTGCTGAATCGCCATGACCTGCGTGGCTTTCAGCTCATCCGGCACCTTACTGCTCTGGGCTGCGGCTAACTGGGCTTGCTGCTGCTGGAGCATTTTCTGGGTTTGCTGAATCTGCTCCTGCAACTGCTTGATCATCTCCTCCTTCATGCTCGGCGCGTCGCCTGACTCACTGGCGCCGGCCGCCTTGGTGTCGCCATACACATTGCCACGCAACTCGACGCTGGCGGTCTTGGCATCGCTCTTGGTGGAGTCGTCGGTTTTGACGGCGGCCGTGAACACGCTGGAGTAAGCACCCAACGAACTGGTGTTGATGGTGGTCATGATGAACTCCTTATGAGGTGCACTTTGTATCGGCCAGCGTACAAACATCTGAAGTCCAATTTATTGCAGACACAAGAACGCCCCACGACCGGGGTCATGGAGCGGTTTGTTTCTGAGTCAGTGAATCAGGCGGTGGTGTTGATGCTGCCGGACTTCTGCAGTTGCAAGAGGGCCGCCTGTTCCGTCGATAGACTGGCGGTCGTCGACGAGATCTGTCCCTGAATGGCCATCACCCGCGCCGACTTCTCCTCGTCGGTGCCAGAGCTGGCCTGGGCGGCAGCGAGCTGCTGTTGCTGCTCCTGCAAGCGCTTCTGGGTTTCCTTGATCTGCTCTTCCAGCTTCGCGATGGCCTGCTCGCTGGTGCTGGAAGAATCAGAGGCTCCACCTGCACCGCCAGCACCGCCAGCGCCACCTGCCGCAGTGGCAGTGGTCGATGCAGACGCCGACGTGGCATCAGTGGTGGTGGAGGCGTCGCTGTCAGCCGCCGTTGCTGTGGCGTCTTTTTTGACCGCGACGGTGAAACTGGTGGAATACGAACTCAATGAGGATGTGCTGATAGTGGTCATACCGATCTCCTGTCTGGGTACAACCGCTATCGACCACCCGTCCGTTAACTCTATGACGTTACTGTATCTCGAATGTATCAGCGTCGAGACAGGCCGGGAATTTCTCGCGGTACGCCGCCAGACTCTGCGCTGACAGGCTGACCTGGAACACGCCATCCGCCTCGCCGATGTTGAGCAGGCTCTCGCCCTGAAAATCCAGCACCTGACTGTCGCCCGTGTAAGCGAAGCCCTTGCCGTCGATTCCCACGCGATTCACCGCCGCGACATAACACAGGTTCTCGATCGCCCGCGCCGGCAGCAGACGGTTCCAATGCAGACGGCGCGCGCCCGGCCAGTTGGCGGTATAGAGCAACAGATCGGTGTTGTGCGCATCACGGCTCCACACCGGAAAACGCAGGTCGTAGCAGATCAGCGGACGAATTCGCCAGCCGTTGAGTTCGAACTGCACCTGACGCTCCCCCGGGCTGTAGTGCTCGTGCTCGCCGGCCATTCTGAACAGATGGCGCTTATCGTAATGCAGCAGCTCGCCGTCCGGTCGCGCCCACAGCAGGCGGTTGCGATGGCTGCCGTCAGCGGCGCGAATGATCACGCTGCCGGTCACCACCGCATTCAGTTGCCTGGCCTGGGCCAGTATCCACTGAGCGGTCGGGCCGTCTTCGGGCTCGGCGAGCAGTTCGGATTCCATGGAAAACCCGGTGGTGAACATCTCCGGCAGGATCACCAGATCTGCGCCCCTGGCCTGGGCCAGCAGTTCTTCAAAATGCGCATGGTTCGCCGGGGCGTCGTGCCAGACCAGCGTGGTCTGAACCAGCGCGATGTTCAGATTGGGCAGCGTGGTCAGATCGCGCATAGTTTTTCCGCTGCCAGACGCAGCGTCTCCTCGCGCTTGGGAAAGCACAGCCGGATCAGGCGCTGGCCTTCAGCCGGATTCTGATAGAAAACCGAAATGGGAATGCTCGCCACGCCGTGCTCGCGGGTCATCCACAGCGACATGTCGACGTCGTTGAGGTCCGGGCGGATCTGCGAATAATCAACGAGCTGAAAGTACGTGCCGCTGGCGCGCGTGAAGGTGAAGCGCGAGGCTTCCAGGCGATCGCAGAAATAGTCGCGTTTGGCCTGATAGAACGCCGGCAGTTCGTCGACGTGTTCAGGGTGCGCCGCCATGAAATCGGCCAAGGCCCATTGCAACGGCGTGACGCCGCAGAACGCGACGAACTGGTGGATCTTTCGTGCTTCGGCGGTCAGTGCAGGCGGCGCAACAAGGTAGCCGGTTTTCCAGCCAGTGACGTGGTAAGTCTTGCCGAACGAACTGACCACAAACGCGCGCTGATAGAGTTCGTCGTGGGCCAGGACGCTGGCGTGCTGGAGGCCATCGAACACCAGATGCTCGTAGACCTCGTCGCTGAGCAGGTAAATGTCCCGGTCACGGATCAATGCCGCCAGGCGATCCAGTTCGTCACGAGTGATCAGCGCGCCGCTGGGGTTGTGCGGCGTGTTGATGACGATCATCCGGGTGCGAGGGCTCAACGCCGCGCCGAGCTTTTCCCAGTCGATGGCGAAGTCGCCGTCTTTGAGCTGCACATGCACGGTGCGCCCGCCGGCCAGTTCCACCGACGGCGCATAACTGTCGTAGCACGGATCGAAGACGATCACTTCATCGCCGGCGCTCACAACGGTCTGAATGGCGCAGAAGATGGCGTGGGTGGCGCCGGGGGTGATGGTGATTTCGCTGTCGACGCCGACCTGACGGCCGTAGCACCGGGCAATCTTGGCCGCGACTTGCTCGCGCAATGCCGGCAGGCCGGCCATTGGCGCGTATTGATTGTTGCCGTCCATGACGCGGCGGCAAAGGGCTTCACGCAGTGCGTCAGGCCCATCGAAATCGGGAAAACCCTGAGACAGATTGATCGCCCCGGTTTCGGCGGCAAGCTGAGACATCACAGTAAAAATGGTGGTGCCAACGTTCGGCAGTTTGCTGGTGATCATGGGGGTTTTCCTGCTCCACTCCCGACACCTGAAGGGCTCGGGGACTCGCAGGATAGCCCAGATGTCGCGCACAAAAAAAGGCGCCGCTGGCGCCTTTTCCGAGAAAGACCGTTACACGATCAGCGCTTGTCGCGGCGCTTCTTGTCGGCCTTCTTGTGGTGCGACATCATCCGACGCTTCTTGTTGACCTGGCGGTCGGTCAGCGTGTTCTTGTTGCCTTCGTACGGGTTCTCGCCGCCCTTGAACTCGATGCGGATCGGCGTACCGACCAGCTTGAGCACACGGCGATAGGTGTTCTCAAGGTACCGGACGTACGACTTCGGCACTTTCTCGACCTGGTTGCCGTGGATCACGATCAACGGCGGGTTCGCGCCACCCAGGTGGGCATAACGCAGCTTGATGCGGCGGCTGCCCACCATTGGCGGTGAGTGCTCGCTGACCGCGTCTTCCAGAATCTGGGTCAGGCGGCTGGTCGGCCAACGGGTCACAGCGGATTTGAACGAGTTCTGCACCGACTGATACAGGTTACCCACACCGGTGCCATGCAGCGCCGAGATGAAGTGGATGTCGGCGAAGTCGACGAAGAACAACCGACGCTCCAGCTCGACCTTCACGTAGTCGCGCTCGCTCGGCACCATGCCATCCCACTTGTTCAGCGCGATGACCAGTGCACGACCGGACTCAAGGGCAAAGCCCAGCAGGTTGAGGTCGTGGTCGACAACGCCTTCGCGGGCGTCCATCACGAAGATCACCACGTTGGCGTCTTTGATCGCCTGCAGGGTTTTGACCACGGAGAACTTTTCGACTTCTTCGTGGATCTTGCCGCGCTTGCGCACACCAGCGGTGTCGATCAGCGTGTACTTTTCCTCGTTGCGTTCGAACGGGATGTAGATGCTGTCGCGGGTGGTGCCGGGCTCGTCGTAGACGATAACGCGGTCTTCACCGAGCATGCGATTGACCAGCGTCGACTTGCCGACGTTCGGACGACCGATGATGGCGATCTTGATGCCGTCCTTCTCGCTCGGTCCAGGAATGCGCTTGGCTTCCTGACCTTCGGCGACGACTTCCTCTTCCTCGCCTTCTTCGACTTCGTCTGCGTCTTTCGGGAAATCGCGCAGGGCGATTTCGAGCATCTGCGTGATGCCGCGTCCGTGAGCGCCGGCAACCGGAATCGCGTCACCCATGCCCAGCGGTGCAAACTCCGCGCGGGCCATGTCAGGGTCGATGTTGTCGACCTTGTTGGCAACGACGTAAGAGGTTTTGTTGCGCTTGCGCAGGTGCTCGCCAATCATCTGGTCGGCGGCAGTGAAGCCTGCTTTGGCGTCAACGAGGAACAACACGACATCGGCTTCTTCGATGGCCAGCAGCGACTGCTCGGCCATCTTTTCGTCCATGCCGTGTTCATCACCGGAGATACCGCCGGTGTCGATCAGGATGTAGGAGCGCCCTTGCCACTTGGCCTCACCGTATTGGCGATCACGGGTCAGACCGGACAAGTCGCCGACGATGGCGTCGCGAGTCCTGGTCAGGCGGTTGAACAAGGTGGACTTGCCGACGTTCGGTCGACCCACCAGGGCGATTACGGGAACCATGCGGCTCTCCACTTCGTTATTTCAGAAAATACAAAAGCCGCTGCAAGGCAGCGGCCGGAGTTCGGAGCGACACCGAAGCGTCGCAGGCCCCATTAAACCGGGGCCGCCTGGGGAAGCCGAAAAACGACCTCCTCAAGCATAGGCAGCCACTACTTGATCGTCAGGGCTTCTAGCTTGCCGCTGTTGCCGAAGACGTAAATGGTGCTGCCGGAGACCAGCGGGCGAGCACGCAAGCCGTCGCTGTCAATCTTTTCACGGGCGACGAAATGGCCATCGACCTGACTCAGCAGGTGCAGATAACCTTCCATGTCACCCACCGCGACGTAGCTGGAGAACACTTCCGGCGCGCCGAGTTGGCGACGGGCCAGCGAGTCGTTGCTCCACAGACCGGTGGAAGAGCGCTCATCGATCCCCTCTACGGTGCCGTTGGCCAGCGAGACGTAAACGCTGCCGAAGCCTTGCGCCACACCCGAATAGCTCGAGGCGTCACGCTGCCACAGCACGCGGCCGCTCTGCAGCTCCAGACCGGCTACACGGCCCTGATAGGTCGCGACATACAGCGTGTTGCCCGAAAGCAGCAGGCCACCGTCGATATCGACTACGCGATCCAGCTCGGAGCGACCTGTCGGAACGGCAACGCGCTGCTCCCAGGCCGGGACGCCGTTGTTGATATCCAGCGCCACAACCTTGCCCGTGGACAAGCCTGCGATGGCCAGCGACGAGGTCGCGATCGGCGCACCGGTGCCACGCAGCGTCAGAACAGCCGGGCTGCTTTCGTAGATCCAGCGCTGATCGCCAGTGATGGCGTCATAACCGATAACCCGGTCATCCTGAGTCTGGGCAACCACGACACTGCCGTTGGTGGCCGGAGCGGACAGCACTTCGCTGGTCGCCTTGGCTTTCCACTTCTGCTCGCCGGTGGCCTCATCGAGAACGATGACTTCGCCGCGCAACGTGCCCAGCATGACCAGACCGAAACCTACGCCGACGGCGCCGGAAACCGGTTGCTCAAGCTCTTTTTTCCAGACAACGTCGCCGTTGCTGCGATTGATCGCCATGACCAGACCGTTCGCATCGGCAGCGTAGATGTTCTCGCCGTCGATGGCCGGAACCAGCATGTTGTAGATGTCGCCCTGACCGTCACCGACGGAACGGCTCCACAACTTCTGCAGGGTCACTTCCTGTTTGAAGTCGACGAGTTCTGCCGGAGGCAGCTCTTTTTTGCTGTTGCTGCTGCAACCCGCGGCCAGAATGGCCAGAGCCAGCAATGCTGCATGTTTCCAACGAATCACGTCACGCATCCCCTTTCGCCAGATCGTCGAGCTTCATTTGCAGACCGCCAACAGCCGCTTCTTCGGAAAGCGCCGCCTTGGCCTTCTTGTATGCAGCGTAGGCATCATCGGTACGACCCAGCTGAACCAGCAGGTCACCGCGCAGCTCTTCTCGGCTGGCCGCGAAAGACTGGTCGGCCTGACCGTCGAGCAGCTTCAGCGCGTCTTCGGCCTTGTTCTGTGCAGCGAGCACGCGAGCCAGACGCTGACGGGCGATTTCACCCAGCGTCGCGTTGGCCGGCTTGTCGGTCACGGATTTGAGCTCGTTCGCAGCGTCATCCAGCTTGCCGGTGTCCACAGCCACTTTGGCCACGAACAGGCTGCCGTACTGCGCATACGCGGTGCCGCCAAAATCGCTCTTCAGCTTGCCGGCGATCTCGGCCACACGGCCTGCATCAGCCTGGCCGCTTGGTGTGAGTGCGGTTTCCAGCAACTGCTGATACAGCGCCGAAGCACCTTGCGCCTGGTTGTTCTGATAGCGCTGCCAGCCTTGCCAGCCCAACACCACGATCACCGCCAGCAGGCCGCCGGTCACCAGAGGCTTGCCGTTACGCTGCCACCAGTCCTTTACGGCAACCAGCTCATCATCATCGGTACTCGACACCCCAATACTCCTATTCGCTAAATCGGCTTTTATCTGCTTCAACCCTGCGAGATGCAGGTGGCCAGGTGCTCGGACAGAGCATCCCAGGCAATATTTTGTTGCTCGCCCTGACCACGCAGCGGCTTGACGCCCACTTCCTTGCGCGCCAGCTCTTCGTCGCCAAGGATCAGCGCGTACAACGCACCGCTCTTGTCGGCCTTCTTGAACTGGCTCTTGAAGCTGCCAGCCCCGGCATTGACTTGCAGACGCAGGTTCGGCGCCAGATCGCGCAAGCGCTCGGAGAGCGTCAGCGCTGCCAGCTCGGCGGCTTCGCCGAATGCGCAGACGTAAACGTCGACCGTACGGGCGATTTCTTCAGGGATCTGCTCAAGGGTTTCCAGCAGCAGCACCAGACGTTCGATGCCCATGGCAAAGCCCACGCCCGAGGTCGGCTTGCCGCCCATCTGCTCGACCAGACCGTCGTAACGGCCGCCCGCGCAGACAGTGCCCTGAGCGCCGAGCTGGTCAGTGACCCACTCGAATACGGTTTTGCTGTAGTAATCCAGGCCGCGAACCAGCTTCGGGTTGATCACGTACGGAATGCCCGCCGCGTCGAGACGCGACTTCAGGCCTTCGAAGTGAACCCGGGATTCGTCGTCCAGGTAATCGGCCAGCTTGGGTGCATCAACCAGCACAGCCTGGGTTTCAGGGTTTTTGGTGTCGAGCACACGCAGCGGGTTGGTCTTCAGGCGACGCTGGCTGTCTTCGTCCAGTTGCTCGTGACGCGCAGAGAGATACTCGACCAGCGCTTCACGATAGCGGCCGCGGGCTTCACTGGTGCCCAGGCTGTTGAGCTCCAGTTTGACAGCATTGCGGATGCCCAGCAGGCCCCACAGGCGCCAGGTCAGCACGATCAGCTCGGCGTCGATGTCCGGACCATCGAGGTTGAACACCTCGACGCCGATCTGGTGAAACTGACGATAACGGCCTTTCTGCGGACGCTCGTGGCGGAACATCGGGCCGATGTACCAGAGTTTCTGCACCTGACCGCCGCCGGTGATGCCGTGTTCGAGGACCGCACGCACGCAGGCCGCTGTTCCTTCAGGGCGCAGGGTCAGCGAATCGCCATTGCGGTCGGCGAAGGTGTACATCTCTTTTTCGACGATGTCGGTGACTTCGCCGATGGAGCGTTTGAACAGGTCGGTGAACTCGACGATCGGCATGCGGATCTGGCGATAACCGTAGTTATCCAGCAAACGCGATACGGTGCCTTCGAAGTAGCGCCACAGCGGCGTTTGATCCGGCAGGATGTCGTTCATGCCACGAATGGCTTGCAGAGACTTACTCACAAATATTCCTTGGAAACTGGGTTAGCCGCGCGCGATCAGCGCTGCGTCGGCCTCGACCTTTTCGGCCGCTCTCTGACGGATCAAGCGTTCAAGCTGATCCACCAGATTGTCATTTGTCAGCTTTTGCGCCGGCTTGCCATCGATGTAGATCAGGTTCGGCGTGCCTCCGGTCAGACCGACGTGGGCTTCTTTCGCCTCGCCGGGACCGTTTACCACGCAACCGATCACCGCAACGTCCAGCGGGACCAGCAAATCTTCAAGGCGCCCTTCCAGCTCGTTCATGGTCTTGACCACATCGAAGTTCTGCCGCGAGCAGCTCGGGCAGGCGATGAAGTTGATGCCACGGGAACGCAGACGCAGCGACTTGAGGATGTCGTAACCGACCTTCACTTCTTCAACCGGATCGGCAGCCAGCGAAATCCGAATGGTATCGCCGATCCCTTCGGCCAGCAGCATACCTAGGCCGACGGCCGATTTCACTGTGCCTGAGCGCAAACCGCCCGCTTCAGTGATACCCAGGTGCAACGGCTGGATGATTTGTTTGGCAAGGAGGCGATAAGCCTCGACCGCCATGAACACATCGGAGGCCTTGACGCTGACCTTGAAGTCCTGGAAATCCAGACGGTCCAGATGCTCGACGTGCCGCAGCGCGGACTCAACCAAAGCCGCCGGCGTTGGCTCGCCGTACTTCTTCTGCAGGTCTTTTTCCAGCGACCCGGCGTTGACGCCGATGCGGATCGGTATGCCGCGGTCACGGGCCGCCTCGACCACCGCGCGGACGCGGTCTTCGCGACCGATGTTGCCCGGATTGATCCGCAGGCAATCGACGCCCAGCTCGGCAACGCGCAGGGCGATTCGATAATCGAAGTGGATGTCAGCGACCAGCGGGACCTTGACCAACTGCTTGATACGGCCAAAAGCCTCGGCAGCGTCCATGTCCGGCACCGAGACGCGGACGATGTCCACGCCAGCGGCTTCCAGACGGTTGATCTGCGCCACCGTGGCCGCGACGTCATTGGTGTCGCTGTTGGTCATGCTCTGCACTGCGATCGGGGCATCGCCACCGACCGGCACCGAGCCGACCCAGATTTTACGAGATTCGCGACGTTTGATCGGAGATTCGCCGTGCATGACTTATTGCCCTAGCTTCAGGCGAGCAGTTTCGCCACTGGTGAAAGGTGCCACATCAACCGGCTGACCGTTGTAGCTCACTTGTGCGCCACGAGCGAAGCCCAGGCGCAGGGTCAGCGGTGGCTTGCCATTGACGTCGAGGCTGTCGCCTTTTTTCTTCAGACCGCTCATCAGCACCTTGCCGTTGCCGTCGGTGACCTGGGTCCAGCAATCATTCACAAACTGAACCTGCACGCGGCCAGCTCCTGCCGGTACAGGCGCGGCGTCAGCGGTTGCGCTCGGGGCGCTGTTGACGGGCGCGGTTGTCGCAGGTGTTGGCGCTACGGTCGTGACCGGCGCGGTTGGCGTCGACGCGGTATGCGCAGGCGTTACCGGAGCGGTGGTTGATGTGCTGTGGGGAACAACAGCGCCTGCAACGGTGCCCGTGCCGCTGGACGCGCTGCTGGATGAAGCAGGCGCTACAGGCGCGGACGCAGGCTCGGCGTTATTCAACGGCAGCGCGGTCTGACCTTGAGCCACAGCTTGATCTTCCGGCTCGTCGAGCGGATGGATCTGGGTGGTGCCGTCGGCGCTTTCGACTTCGACGTGCTCCATGCCCAGATTGGTCGGTTCCTTCCCGCGCAATGTGGCTTGATCCTGCCACCATACGAAGCCGCCGCCGATCAATGCGATGAGCAGCAAGAGGCTGACGATGCGCAGGATATTGTGGGAGAGACGCACCGGTTCTTCGATTCGGCCCAGCGCATGAACGCTGCTGCCCTTGCCGTCGGTGCCGGTGTACTGATCGAATGCACTGACCAATGCAGCTTGATCAAGGTCCAGCAGCTTGGCGTAGGCACGGACATAGCCGCGGGCAAACGTATGACCGGGGAGTTTGTCGAAATCGCCCGCTTCCAGATGAGTCAGGGAAGCCACGGTGAGGTTAAGCCTCAACGCCACATCTGGCAGCGACCAGCTCTTGCTCTCGCGGGCCTGTCGCAATGTTTCGCCTGGGTTCGTGCGAGTGGCTGCTACAACTTCGGGATGCGCCGCTTTCATCATTGCTCCGACAGGTATTGCTGATATTCCGGCGTACCGGGATAGAGTCTTTTTAGAAGCAAGCCGTAACTGGCTGCCTTGTTGCGATCATCAAACACCTTCGCCAGCCGCGTGCCGAGCAAGAGGCTTCGCGCATTCTGCTCGCTTAACTGGCTGAAACGCTCGTAGTAATCGCGCGCCGGCACATAATGCCTGTCTTCGTACGACAACTCAGCCATTTCCAGCAACGCGCGTGGCTGCTGACGATCCAGGCGCAGCGCTTTGTCGAAATGCTCACGGGCGGCGTCGCGATTGCCGAGCATCACAGCCGTCATGCCGAGGTTTTCGAACACCCGGGCGCGCTCGGCGTAGAGGTTATCCTCAGCGGCCTGCTCGAAGCGCTCGTAAGCTTCCTTGTAACGCTTTTGCTGGTAGAGAAAGCTGCCGTAATTGTTGAGGATTCGCGCGTCTTTGGAACGTGCCGACAACGCTTTTTCGTAATACTGGTTCGCCAGTTCCGGTTCCATCTCGGCCTGAAACACCAACGCCAGCGCGGCATTGGCGTCCGCATCGGAGCCGTTTAGCTCGAGCGCCTTTTTAAGAGGCGCCTTAGCTCGTTCCATCTGGCCTTGCTGAAGATAGCCCAACCCCAACTGCACATAAGCTTGACGAGCCTCGTCACGTCCCTTGCTGGTACTCAGCGGATCGACGTTGCCGGTGGACACACAACCGACCAGCAGCGTGGCAAAACAGAGCAGCAGCGCGACGCGCAGGGACATAGAGATCCTCTCAGTCAAATTCGCATTCAATTGCGAGCGGAAGCGACCTGCACCACGTCGGCATCGGCACTGAGCTCCCGCACGGCGATATAGCGCTCGCTGCGACGGGTGCGGTCCATGACCTGCCCGACCAACTGGCCGCAGGCAGCATCGATGTCTTCACCGCGCGTGGTCCGCACAGTGACGTTGAAGCCGGCTTGATGCAGCAGATCCTGGAAACGACGGATCGCGTTGTTGCTGGGGCGTTCATAGCCCGAATGCGGAAACGGATTGAACGGGATCAGGTTGACCTTGCAGGGCGTGTCCTTGAGCAGCTCGATCATCTCGATGGCGTGCTCAGGCTTGTCGTTGATGTCCTTGAGCAGCGTGTACTCGATGGTCAGCACACGCTTTTCGCCCAATGCAGACATGTAGTTGCGGCAGGACTCGAGGAGCATTTTCAGGGGATACTTTTTATTGATCGGCACCAGCTGGTTGCGCAGCGCGTCATTGGGCGCGTGCAGCGAAAGAGCCAGCGAGACGTCGATGTGCTTGGACAGCTCATCGATCATCGGCACCACGCCGGAGGTGGACAGCGTCACCCGGCGCTTGGAAATGCCATACCCCAGGTCATCCATCATCAGATGCATGGCGGCAACGACATTGTCGAAGTTCAGCAATGGCTCGCCCATCCCCATCATCACCACGTTGGTGATGGCACGGTCGACGGTAGCCGGGACACTGCCGAAAGATTTGTTGGCAATCCACACCTGACCGATGACTTCGGCGGCGGTGAGGTTGCTGTTGAAGCCTTGTTTTCCCGTGGAGCAGAAACTGCAATCCAGCGCACAACCCGCCTGGGACGAGACACACAGGGTGCCGCGCTTGCCTTGCGGAATGTAAACGGTCTCGACGCAGCTGCCGGACTCGACACGGACGACCCATTTACGGGTGCCGTCGGTGGAGATGTCCTCGCTGACGACTTCAGGACCCCGAATTTCGGCACGGCTCTGCAGCTTTTCGCGCAGAGCCTTGCCGACGTTCGTCATGGCGTCGAAGTTATCGACGCCAAAGTGGTGAATCCACTTCATGACCTGACCGGCGCGGAAGCGTTTCTCCCCGATAGACTCGAAGAATTTTTCCATTTCCAGCCGGGTCAGACCCAACAGGTTGATTTTGCCAGTTGATTCAGTCATGGATTCACCCTCACTCGCAGCAATAGCTTAGCGAGTGGTTACCTCGGTAGCAGCGAAGAAGTACGAGATTTCACGAGCAGCAGCGGCTTCGGAGTCGGAGCCGTGAACAGCGTTGGCGTCGATGGAATCAGCGAAGTCAGCACGGATAGTGCCGGCAGCTGCTTCTTTAGGGTTGGTAGCGCCCATCAGTTCGCGGTTCAGAGCGATAGCGTTTTCGCCTTCCAGAACCTGCACGACCACCGGGCCGGAGATCATGAATGCAACCAGATCACCGAAGAAACCACGAGCGCTGTGCTCAGCGTAGAAACCTTCTGCTTCGGCTTTGGACAGTTGCTTCAGTTTCGAAGCGACAACGCGCAGACCGGCTTTTTCGAAACGGGTGGTGATCTCGCCGATGACGTTTTTGGCAACAGCATCAGGCTTGATGATCGAGAAAGTACGTTGAACAGCCATGGTGTAACTCCAGAAGCAGTGATTATTGCGAAAAATTAAACCCGCGAATTATACGCGGGTTTGATGTTATTGCCTAACGTGCAAATTTGATCAGTCGATTTCGTCGGCCCAGCGCGCCTGGACTGCCTCGAGGACTTTCTCGCCGACGCGGCCAGAGGTGTCGTCAAAATCCGGCAGTTGCTTGATCATCAGTTGCAGCTTGGTAAACCCTACCGAATACGGGTTAACGCCAGGATGAACCTCGGCGAGTTCTTCAGCGATGCGTTGTACGTCATTCCAACCGTAACTCATGACAGCTTCTCGATCAGTGCGGCGCTTCGGCAGCGTGGTTAAGCGAATATTTCGGGATCTCGACAGTCAGGTCTTCCGTACCGACCTTGGCTTGGCACGCCAGGCGGGACTGCGCTTCCAGACCCCATGCACGATCAAGATAGTCCTCTTCCAGCTCGTCCGCTTCTTCGAGGGAGTTGAAGCCCGCACGAATGATGCAGTGACAGGTAGTGCAGGCGCAGACGCCGCCGCATGCGCTTTCGATCTCGATGTGGTGATCGTGGGCGAGTTCCAGAATCGACTTGCCGACTTCAGCCTCGACAACCATCCCGTCCGGGCAATGCTCGGCGTGTGGCAGAAATGTGACCTGCGGCATCAGTTATTCCTCAATCTCATTCAGGTTGCGCCCTGACAGTGCGGCTTTCACCGTCGAGTCAAGGCGGCGGGCGGCGAACGCATCAGTCACCTGCGACAGACGCTTGGTCTGCAGCTCGATGGCCGGGCCGTCATCGCCCTTCATCAATTCACGAAGTTCTTCCATCTGCAGGTCGATGACCATGCGCTCTTCGGCATCGAGCAAGCGCTCGCCATCGGCCTGCAACGCGCCTTCGACGGCTTCGAGCAAACGCTGGGCGTCGACCTGCTGTTCACGCAGCGCGCGAGCCACCATGTCATCACTGGCGTACTGGAACGAATCCTTGAGCATGCGGGTGATTTCACCATCAGTCAGGCCATACGAAGGCTTGACCTGAATGCTCGACTCAACGCCCGAAGCCAGCTCGCGGGCGGACACGCTGAGCAGGCCATCGGCGTCGACCTGGAAGGTCACGCGAATTTTGGCGGCGCCGGCGACCATCGCGGGAATGCCACGCAGGTCGAAGCGTGCCAGAGAACGGCAGTCGCTGATCAGTTCACGCTCGCCTTGCAGTACGTGGATCATCATGGCCGACTGGCCGTCTTTGTAAGTGGTGAATTCCTGGGCGCGGGCCACCGGGATCGTGGTGTTGCGCGGAATGACCTTCTCCATCAGGCCGCCCATGGTCTCCAGCCCCAGGGACAACGGGATCACGTCGAGCAGCAACAACTCGCCGCCATCGCGCTTGTTGCCTGCCAGCGTATCGGCCTGGATCGCAGCACCGATGGCGACTACCTGATCCGGGTCGATCTCGGTCAACGGCTGACGACCGAACAGCTCTGCCACCGCCTCGCGAACACGCGGTACACGGGTGGAACCGCCCACCATGACCACGGCTTCGACTTCATCCAGCTCGATGCCGCAATCACGAACGGCACGACGGCACGCTTTGAGGCTGCGGGCGATCATCGGCTCGATAAGGGCATCGAATGCGGCGCGGGTGAGTACACCCTGCCAGTCGCCATGGACGACTTCGACCGAATCGGCGTCGGTCAGGGATTCTTTCGCCGCGCACGCCGTCTGCATCAGACGGCGCTGGGCAGCCGGATCGAGATCATCGGACAGACCGGCTTCAGCAATGATCCATGTCGCGATGGCGTGGTCGAAATCATCACCGCCCAGCGCGCTGTCGCCGCCGGTGGCCATGACTTCAAACACGCCCCCAGTCAGGCGCAGGATCGAGATGTCAAATGTGCCGCCGCCCAGGTCGTAAATGGCGACCACGCCTTCAGCGTTCTGATCCAGGCCATACGCCACGGCAGCCGCAGTGGGCTCGTTAAGCAGGCGCAGGACGGTCAGACCCGCCAGCTTGGCGGCGTCTTTGGTGGCCTGACGCTGGGCGTCATCGAAATAAGCAGGAACAGTGATAACCGCGCCAACCAGCTCGCCACCCAAGGTTTCTTCAGCGCGCTGACGCAGCACCTTGAGGATGTCGGCCGACACTTCAACCGGGCTCTTCGGGCCCTGCACCGTCTCAATGAACGGCATGTGGGACTCGCCACCGGTGAAGCGGTAGGGCAGCTGCCCACCCAAATGCTTCACATCGGAGATCCCGCGACCCATGAGGCGCTTGACGGAAATGATGGTGTTCAGCGGATCGGTCGCCGCAGCGTCCTTGGCCGACTGGCCCACTTCTACGCGCTCGGCGTGATAGCGAACGGCAGACGGCAGGATGACCTGGCCGCTTGCGTCGGGGAGCGGCTCACTGATGCCGCTGCGCAAGGCAGCCACCAGCGAATTGGTGGTGCCGAGGTCAATCCCGACAGCCAGGCGACGCTGATGAGGTTTTGGAGCTTGGCCGGGTTCGGCGATCTGCAGTAGAGCCATTGCTTTTCTGATATCACTGGCGTGCCGCCCCAGAAGGACGGCGCGGGGTTAATCGTCGAGGCGCTCTTCGAGCTGGCGCACTTCGTAGGAGAGCTTGTCGAGGAACTGCATGCGACGCATCAGCTTTTCAGCCTGGTCACGCTGTGCAGCATCGTCCCAACAGGCCGCGAAGCTTTCGTTCAGTTCTTCCTGGGCAACCTTGAGCCGGCGCTTGAATACCGCGACGCCTGCCAGATCCGCTTCGTCCTGGAGATCTTCGAGCTCTTCGCGCCACTGCATCTGCTGCATCAGAAACTCGGGATCCTGCACGGTGACTTCCAGCGGAACTTCGCCCTTCAGCGCCAGCAGGTAGCGCGCCCTTTTGGGCGCATTCTTCAGCGTTTGGTAGGCGTCGTTCAGACTGGCAGAGCGCTCCAGCGCAACCCGTTGCTCAGCCTCGGGGGCGTCGGCAAAACGGTCGGGGTGCACGCTCCGGGCAAGCTCACGGTAGCGCGTCGCCAGCAGCTCGAGATCCAGATTGAAGCCCGGCTGCAGGTCGAATAAAGCAAAGTGACAAGGAGTACCCACAATAAGCCTCAGACGTTGAAGCTTTCGCCGCAGCCACATTCACCGCGCGAGTTGGGATTGTTGAACTTGAAGCCTTCGTTCAACCCTTCCTTGACGAAATCGAGCTCGGTGCCGTCGAGATAGACCAGGCTCTTGGGATCGATGATCACCTTGACGCCGTGGTACTCGAACACCGTGTCTTCGCTTTCCGGCTCATCGACAAACTCGAGCACGTAGGCAAGGCCTGAACAACCGGTCGTGCGAACGCCCAGACGAATGCCGTCACCCTTGCCACGCCCATCGAGGGAGCGGCGTACATGGTTGGCGGCCGCTTCGGTCATGCTGATAGCCATCGGAACTCCTTACCTCACGCAAGTTACTTAACGCAGCGGAACAGACTCTGCTTAGAGCAGGCCTTTCTTCTGCTTGTAGTCGCGAACGGCCGCCTTGATGGCGTCTTCGGCGAGAACGGAGCAGTGGATTTTCACTGGCGGCAGCGCCAGTTCTTCAGCCAGCTGAGTGTTCTTGATGGTCTCTGCTTCATCCAGAGTCTTGCCCTTCATCCATTCGGTGGCCAGGGAGCTCGACGCGATGGCAGAGCCGCAGCCGTAGGTCTTGAACTTGGCGTCTTCGATGATGCCTTGCTCGTTGACCTTGATCTGCAGACGCATGACGTCGCCGCATGCCGGCGCGCCGACCATGCCGGTGCCGACATCAGGGTCTTCCGCGTTCATCTTGCCGACGTTGCGGGGATTTTCGTAGTGGTCGATGACCTTTTCGCTGTAAGCCATGGTGCAATCCTCATCAGATACAACACGTCGCTCTCACGACACTTGGAAAACCCGGTTTTCAAAGTGCCGCATGAAATGGCGACTTTGAATTAGTGCGCCGCCCACTCGATCTTGGAGATGTCGACGCCGTCTTTGAACATGTCCCACAGCGGCGACAAGGCGCGCAGCTTGGTGACAGCCTCACAGACTTTCTGCGCGGCGTAGTCGATCTCTTCTTCAGTGGTGAAGCGACCGAAAGTGAAACGGATCGAGCTGTGTGCCAGCTCATCGTTACGACCCAGGGCGCGCAGCACGTACGAAGGTTCGAGCGAAGCCGAGGTGCATGCGGAGCCGGACGATACCGCCAGATCCTTGAGCGCCATGATCAGCGACTCGCCTTCCACATAGTTGAAGCTCAGGTTGAGATTGTGCGGCACGCGGGCAGTCATGCTGCCGTTGACGTACAACTCTTCCAGATGCGCAACCTGCTGATAGAAGCGATCGCTCAAGGCTTTGATGCGAACGTTCTCGGCGGCCATGTCTTCCTTGGCAACGCGGAACGCTTCGCCCATGCCGACGATCTGGTGGGTCGCCAGCGTGCCGGAACGCATGCCACGTTCGTGACCGCCACCGTGCATTTCGGCTTCGATGCGGACACGTGGCTTACGGCTGACCCACAGTGCGCCAATGCCTTTAGGGCCGTAGGTCTTGTGGGCCGAGAACGACATCAGATCAACTTTGAGGTTGGCCAGGTCAATTTCAACCTTGCCGGTGGCCTGCGCTGCGTCGACGTGAAAGAGAACACCGCGGGAACGGGTCATCTCGCCAATCGCTGCGATGTCGTTGACCGTACCGATCTCGTTGTTGACGTGCATGATCGAGACCAGAACGGTGTCGTCGCGCAGGACAGCTTCGATCATGGCTGGAGTGATCAGGCCATCTTCGGTCGGCTCGAGGTAGGTGACTTCAAAGCCCTCACGCTCAAGCTGACGCATGGTGTCGAGCACGGCTTTGTGTTCGATTTTGCTGGTGATCAGGTGCTTGCCTTTGGAGGCATAGAAATGCGCAGCACCCTTGATCGCGAGGTTGTTGGACTCGGTGGCACCGGAAGTCCAGACGATTTCGCGCGGGTCGGCGTTGACCAGATCGGCGACCTGACGACGCGCGTTCTCTACCGCCTCTTCAGCCTTCCAGCCAAAGACGTGGGAGCGCGACGCCGGGTTACCGAAGTTGCCATCCACGAGCAAGCAGTCGCTCATTTTCTGCGCAACACGCGGATCGACCGGGGTGGTTGCGGAATAATCGAGGTAAATCGGCAATCTCATTGAATATCTCCTATCGGGCAGGCGCGCCGCGCGTTCATCTGCGTTCACTCAACGGCGGATGTTTCAATCTTGTCCAGTGGCTGCGTCTTGCTACCGCAACGGCGCAGATCCTGACGTTGGGCGACTTCTTGCACTTCACGGCGAGTGACGAGGTCGGCCAGGCTGATACCGCTTAGAAATTCGTGAATCTGCTGACTGAGGTCGCACCACAAGTGGTGGGTCAGACAGGTGTCGCCAGCATGGCAATCACCGAGCCCCTGGCAGCGCGTCGCATCAACCGATTCGTTGACTGCGTCGATCACCTGCGCTACCTGAATGCCCTGCATGTCGCGGGACAACTGATAACCGCCGCCGGGACCGCGTACGCTGGAAACAAGGTTGCCGCGGCGCAGCTTGGCGAACAGTTGCTCGAGGTAGGAAAGGGAAATCCCTTGCCGCTCGGAGATATCGGCCAGGGACACTGGCCCATGCTGCGCATGCAATGCCAGATCGAGCATGGCAGTGACAGCGTATCGGCCTTTTGTAGTCAGTCGCATGGCGTGTACCGCGGAGGTTCGGAATGAGGGCGAGTATGCTATTCCCGAGTATTTAAGTCAACTATAAGACCTAGTGGAACAGTCGGGATTACCCGCAAAATCGCGGCCGCATCATAGCAAAACGCGGCGGGGATTGGCACATGTGCCGTCTGCAGCCGCGCTGCTGCTTCATTTCCGGGGAGCATCAGCCTGGCAAGGCTCTTTCATGCAGTCGAAGACTTCCTGACGCAACTCCGGCAATTCCTTCTCGCGATATTCGCCGCCCAGGCTCTTCAATGCCTTGCCCATGTCTTCCACACGAACGTCCATCGCTTGCAGGTGATCGAGCAATTGCCCGATCGCGCGCGCCACTGGATCGGGCATGTCCTCGCTGACGCCGTAAGCATCGAAGCCGAGCTTTTCGGCGATCGCCTTGCGCTTGGCTTCGGCCTCATCGTCAGACTTGACGATGATTCGTCCGGGAATGCCCACCACAGTCGCACCCGCCGGCACGGGCTTGGTCACCACCGCGTTGGAACCGACCTTCGCCCCGGCACCCACCGTGAATGGCCCGAGTACCTTCGCACCCGCACCCACCACGACACCGGACTCCAGAGTGGGATGGCGTTTGCCTTTGTTCCAGCTGGTACCACCCAGCGTTACGCCCTGATAAAGGGTCACGTCATCGCCGATCTCGGCGGTCTCGCCGATGACGATGCCCATACCGTGATCGATGAAAAAGCGCCGGCCGACTTTAGCGCCGGGATGGATTTCGATGCCGGTCAGCCAGCGACCGAAGTTGGAAACCATGCGCGCTGGCCACTTCAGATCGTTGCGCCACAGCCAGCCGGACAGCCGATGCAGCCAGATCGCGTGCATGCCGGGGTAGCAGGTCAACACTTCGAAAGCGTTACGAGCTGCCGGATCACGATGAAACACGCTTTGGATGTCTTCCCGCAGACGCTCGAACATCACTGATCCTTCCGTTTATAGGGTTCGCCGTTGGCCGCTTTCTGGGTCTCGGTGAGGATACCGCGCAAGATGCTCATCTCGGATCGATTGACCGCCGAGCGCCCGTATAGACGACGCAGCCGGGCCATCAGATGACGCGGCTTCTCGGGATCAAGGAAGCCAATGGTGACCAGCGTGGACTGAAGATGCTCATAGAATTTTTCCATCTCATCCATGGTCGCCAGCTCGGTACTGCGCACCGAGTTGACCTCGAACTTCTCCACCTTGCTCGCCTGACCATCCGCCGCGAGCCAGGCCATGCGTGTTTCGTAACTCAACACCTGCACGGCGGCAGCCAGATTCAACGAGCTGAATTCCGGGTCCGAAGGAATGTGTACGTGATAATGGCAGCGCTGCAGCTCTTCATTGGTCAGGCCGGCGTATTCACGGCCGAACACCAGTGCGATCTCTTCGCCCAGCGCGGCATGTTCGACGGTCTTGACGCCCGCTTCGCGAGGGTCGAGCAGCGGCCAGGGAATACGGCGATCCCGGGCGCTGGTACCCAGTACCAGATTGCAACCTACCAATGCATCTTCCAGCGTCGCCACGACCTGCGCGCCTTCCAGAATGTCGCCCGCGCCAGACGCCCGTGCATCGGCTTCATGGTGGGGAAACATGGCAGGATCAACCAGCACCAGACGCGAAAGGCCCATGTTTTTCATGGCACGCGCGGCGCCGCCGATATTTCCGGGATGACTGGTACCGACCAGGACGACACGAATATTTTGCAGCACTGGTGAAGTCTCGCTAGCAGGTAAAAGAGGGGGACGAATGTTACAGAAGCGCTTGCTTCAACGCCACGAACCTTGCGCCTCACGCACTGGATGCGCCACTAAAAGGTGACAGGGCACTGCTGACCTGCGCACACCAAGCCGACCGGACGCGCGGCAAAGTCTGCACTCGCGCTGGAAATCATCCAAGAGAACCCATAGAATGGCCGGCTCTCTTTAACGACCTAGGTGATCCATCCATGCAGCCCATGCTGAATATCGCGCTGCGCGCCGCCCGCAGCGCCAGCGAATTGATTTTCCGCTCCATCGAGCGCCTGGATACCATCAAGGTCGACGAAAAAGACGCGAAAGATTACGTAACCGAAATCGATCGCGCCGCCGAGCAGAGCATCATCACTGCCCTGCGCAAGGCGTATCCCACCCACGGCATCCTTGGCGAAGAAAGCGGCCTGCATGAAGGCAGCGGCGAAGGCACCGACTATCTCTGGATCATCGACCCTCTCGATGGCACCACCAACTTCGTGCGTGGCGTTCCTCACTTCGCCGTGAGCATCGCGTGCAAATACCGCGGTCGCCTGGAACACGCCGTTGTTCTGGACCCGGTCCGTCAGGAAGAATTCACCGCCAGCCGTGGTCGTGGCGCTGCCCTCAACGGCCGCCGTCTGCGTGTCAGCCCGCGCAAAAGCCTTGAAGGCGCACTGCTCGGCACAGGTTTTCCGTTCCGCGAAAACCAGCTCGATAACCTCGACAACTACATGAACATGTTCCGTTCGCTGGTGGGCCAGACTGCCGGTATCCGTCGCGCTGGCGCTGCGAGCCTGGACCTGGCTTACGTGGCTGCAGGCCGTTTCGATGCGTTCTGGGAATCGGGCCTGTCAGAGTGGGACATGGCCGCAGGCGCCCTGCTCATTCAGGAAGCAGGCGGCCTGGTCAGCGATTTCAACGGCGGTCACGACTTCCTTGAAAAAGGCCACATCGTTGCCGGCAACACCAAATGCTTCAAAGCGGTGCTGACCTCGATCGCTCCGTTCGTACCCGCTTCGCTGAAGCGTTAATCCGAGCGAGCTGTACAAAAACCGGCCATGTGCCGGTTTTTTATTGCGTGATTCTCCGCCCGCTCAGCGCTTGCGACAGGGCGACGAAATTGCGCAGCGGCGGTTGCGGATTAAAGCTCGGGCATACCAGTGTAATCGGCGCGTGCAGTCGAGGCTTTGCGTCAGCGATCCGGCAATACACCACGCTTTCCTTGTGCACATCGCGCATCGACGCCGGCACGATAGATATTCCCGCGCCTGCGGCGACAAGGCTGACATTGGTGAGCATGCGCTCGACCTCAAAGGAGACCCTCGGATTGAAACCGGCGTTCAAACAGGCCTTGATCAGGTTGGCGTACATCCCGGGGGCACCCGGACGACGGACCAGGATGAATTGCTCGTCGGCCAGATCGAGGAGCGAAATGACAGGCGGCTCCTGACCTGTCTGATGCCCGGTCAACAACCGATGCCCTACCGGTAACGTCAGCAGCATCTCTTCATTCAGCAGCCGGTAAAAAGCGATGCTCTGATGCCGACTGACCGGCGCCCGCAAGATACCGACGTCAACGCTGCCGTCAATGGCCGACTCGGTCAGTTGCTGCGCGCTGCCCTCCTTCAGCGAAACCGCCACGCCAGGGAAACGCTCGCGGTAAGCACGAATGATTCGGGGAATCAGCGGATGGGCAGCGGCCGAGCTGGTGAAACCGATGGTCAGTTGCCCCTCGATGCCGTGGGCGGCGCGCGAAGCCTTGAGTGAACCTTCCTTGACCCTCGCCAGAATGTCCTGCGCCTCTTGCAGGAAAACCTGCCCGCCCGCGGTCAGATCCACCCCTTTGGGATGGCGCTTGAACAGTTCGAAACCCAGCTCGTCCTCCAGCGCCCGGATCTGCTGGCTCAGTGGCGGTTGCTGCATATTCAGGCGTGCTGCGGCGCGGGTGAAATGTCGTTCCTCAGCCACCATGACGAAATAGCGCAGATGACGAAGCTCCATGGTGGTCTATCTCGCTACGGGGTTTATGATTGCCGTCGATCTACGCGACGTTGGCCAGCCAGCGTGCCCAATCGCCAGCACACTGGCAAGGCGCGCTCATAACAATAAACATGCCCACTCCGGAACCCGATGCCTCTCATGCTTCTGCGCAGCACCACTCTGCATCTTCTAATCGCCATCCTCGCTGGCGCGCTCCTTGGCGTCCTCAATCCGCCGCTCGCGGTGGAGATGAAACCAGTGAGCGACTGCTTCATTCGCGTCATTGGCTGGCTGATGCCCTCCATGATGTTTCTGCTGATCGCATCCGGCGTCGCGGGCTTGCGCGTTGGCCAACGGGGGCTGGCAGCCAAGCTATTGGTCTATTTTCAAGCCATGGCGCTGTTGTCGCTGTCCCTGGCATGCGTGATCGTCGGCCTGACGCAACCCGGCAGTCCCGCGTCGCCGAACGCTTCCTGGTTGCCAAACAGTCTGGACAGCCTGCGGGCCTCTTGGACAGTCCTCTCATGCACGGGGATGGGCGCCACGCTTGCCGATGCACTCCTGCACAATCCGGTTTTGCAGATCATGCTCGCGGGCCTGCTGACCGGGGCATGGATAGCGCATGCCCGTGGCCATCGACGGGCGGACGCGCTGCGACTCCTGCTGGAACGAATCGTCGAGCAACTCTTCAAGTGCCTGAAAGTGATACTGCGGTTCGCGCCCCTCGCCGCTTTCGGCGCCATCGCCTTTACCATCGGCAAGTTCGGGCCGGCTTCGGCGCTGCCGCTGCTCAAGTTTGTCGCGGTCATGTACCTGGCCTGTGGCGCATTCGTTCTGCTGATATTGGCGCCAATAGCGCGGGCCTCGGGGATTACGCTGTGGTCACTGGTGCTGCATCTGAAGGATGACTTGCTGCTGGTGACCTTCACGGGTTCTTCGGTGACGGCACTTCCCGGCCTGATCGAAAAGATGCAAGGCCTGGGGTGTGAGCGACAGTTGACCCGCCTGGTGTTGACCACGGGTTACACCTTCAACCTCGCCGGTTCGAATATCTATCTGATAACAGCCGTGCTCTTTCTGGCGCAGATGTCGGGGATCGACCTGACGGCGGCGCACTGGCTGACCTTGCTGCTGATTTCAATGGTGACGTCCCTGGGGTCGACCAGCATGGCGGGCTCGGCATTTTTTACCTTGATCGCCACCCTGAATCTGTTCCACATGGTGCCCGTGGAGAGTGTCGGTTTGCTGTTGGGGGTGGAGCGACTGATGAAGTGCCGCGTGCTGACCAATGTGCTGGGCAATTGCGTGGCCTGCCTGGCCATCGCACGGTGGCAAAACACATCGCGGGTTGATTCAGCCCCTAAGGCGATTCACTGCGAAGAATGGCGAGACTGACCTGCTTGCCCAGGCACTGAGATAAACGGCTACAAGCCGGGGCGCAGCAGCGATTCCTCGCTACGCCCCTTCGCCATTTACCCCTTGGAGGAAAGCAACTTCTCGAACGCGCGATCCAGGTTTCCTGCAGCCTGGGTCAGCTTTTCGCGGCGCTCACGCAACCATGCCTGGTCCCCATCGAGGGTTTTGTGCGCTTCAGCCAGCATGCGCTTGACCTCCTCCGGTTGCGGACCGCCAGTGCCCTTTCGGGTCTTCACCATATTCTCCGGAGAAAGTGAAGCGCGGAACGTCGCCTCATCCAGCGGCAAGGTGTTTTGCTTCCACTGATACTTGTCCGCCGCCTGGGTGTAGAGCTTCTGCGCATCGGCGTAGGGGAAGGTCTTCGGAGTAAGCCCTTCGCTGCGGGCCTGTTCGACGATCAACGAAGCGAAGCTATGGCCGATGCGAAACGGAACCTTCTGGGTACGTTCCAGCGTGTCCGCCAGCTCCATGGAGGTCGTCCATTCATTCTCCAGCTCTTCTCGCGCTCGCTGGGGATTGACCTGCAGCGCATCGATCACTGCGTCCATTGCCCCGAACATTTCCTTGGTCGAATCGAACACGCCCAGAGAATCGAAAGCGAACTTGTAGTCGGTCATGCCGGTGGTGACGTTATGGGCCCGCAGCGTGACCGTCTGCGCCAGTCCCACGACGTCCGACGCCGATTCACGGGCACGCATCAGCAACCCCGGATTGCGCTTCTGCGGCATCGCACTGCTGGTGTAGGTCTTTTCCTCATCCAGCAGCAACCACGGACGAATCTGGTGGTACTGCGTGTGGATATCGCCAATCAATGCGCCTACCCGGATGGCCGACGAAGACGCGATGCCGACAGCCTCGATCGGGATGTCGTACGTCGACACCTGACTCGAATCCAGCGAGTTCTCGCGCACGCCGTCGAAGCCCAATAGTTCGGCGAGCCGCTCGCGGTTGAGCGGATAGGCTGAGTTCGCCAGTACTGCCGTGCCCATCGGACTCTGATTCAAGCGCTGGTACAACTCGCGAATGCGCTGTCCGTCACGATCAAACGCTGCCTCGTACGCCAGCAGGTAATGCGCGTAGGTAATCGGCATGGCCTGAACGCCGTTGGTGTAGGCCGGGATCAGCGTATCGATATTCTTGTCCGCCAGATCCAGCAGGCGCTTGCGCGTGGCATTCAGCGCTTCGCTGTACGCCAGCACATCGGAGCGCAGCTTCGCCAGGCGGTAGGTGGCGAGCATGTCCTGGCGACTGCGGCCGGAGTGAATCAGCGAGGCCTCGGGCCCGATCTTGTCGGTCATGATCGCTTCAAGCTGCAGTACATCGGTGGGCCGCTTGCCGTTGGGCTGGTCCGCCTGATCGATGGCGAAGCGCACACCCGTGGCGATCTTCTGACCCATCTCGGGCTTGACGATGCCTTCTTCGGTGAGCATCACGATCGAGGCCTTGTTGATCCTGTTCAGCCACGAAAACTGACTTTCGGTGTTGCCACCTCGGGTTTTCGATTTTTCAACGGTCGCTCCAATTTTCGCGGCCTGGGCAGCGCACTCCTCGGTGGTTTTGCAGGGAACCTCGGCGGTATTGGCTGCGTACGCGCCATAGCTGGTGCTCAGTACGTAAGCGACGGCGAGATGAAGAAGGGTCTTTCTTGTGGGCATTTCAGGCTCCAGTGCGGCGAGTGCCGAGGGTGCGTTGTCGTGATGAGTGCGGAGGATGCGCAGCGGCTACAGCAGCGGCAGCGTGTAGCTGACGATGACGCGGTTCTGGTCGATGTCGTTGCCGCCATTGCTGCGGTAGCTGCCGTTGCGCCACTTCAGTTCGAGGTTCTTCAACGCACCGCTCTGAAATACATAGGCGATGTCAGTGTTGCGCTCCCACTCGGTGCCTTCTCTGGCGCCGCGGGCGAAGTTGTCGCCTTTGAGGTAGCGACTCATGAAGCTCAGGCCAGGCAGTCCGACCGCTGCAAAGTCATAGTCGTATCGCGCCTGCCAGGAGCGCTCTTCGGGGTTGGCAAAGTCCGGGGAAATCATGACGTAGTTGACGAGAAACGAGTCGGTTCCGGCCAGGTGGGGAAACCCGGTCTCGCCGTTCATGCGCTGGTAAGCAACGCCGAAGCCATGACCACCGATGCTGTAGGTGAACTTCGCGCCAACGGCTGTGTTGTCGATGTTCGTATTGCCGTCCTTGAGCGAACGGGCGTATCGAAGATCACTCTTGAGCGACTGCGATTCACCGAGCGGGAAGCTGTGCAGCAGCGTCACGATGTGCTGCTTGTAGTTGTTTTCCAGACCGCCGTAGTTATAGGACGTGGTCAGGCCTTTGCTCCAGTTGTAGCTAGCGCTGGCGAAGTCGAACTTGTCGCTGGGACGGCCGCCCCTGATGCCCTTGGCCTCGGCCTCTATGTCTTCATGGCCACTGTCGTTGCGCTCGGTATTACTGGTCAGCCGCCCCACATTGAGCGTCATGTCGGACACGTCTTTTGAGGTCAGCTGGGCGCCACGGAAGGTCTGCGGGAGCAGGCGTCCGTCATTGGGCAGGACGGTCGGCAGCTTGGGCAACAAGGTGCCCACGCGCAGCACGCTTTTGGCGATCCGCGCTTTTGCGGTCACCCCCGATCGGCCGTAATCGTAGGGCGCCTTGTCGTCACCGACGGGCAGGAGTCCGCTGTTGCGGCGGTCAGGTCCGGAGTCCAGTTTCAAACCGAAGAGGCCAATGGCATCCACGCCGAACCCTACCGTGCCATCGGTAAATCCGGACTCGTAGTTGAGGATCAGACCTTGCGCCCACTCATCGCGCTTGGACTGAGGCGCACCGTCCTGGTGGTAATCGCTGTTGAAATAGAAGTTTCGAAATTCGAGATCCGCTTTGCTGTCTTCAAAAAAGTCAGCTTCGGCGAAACCGGGTAAGGCGAGGCTCAGTCCGAGGGCAGCAGACGTGAGTCCAAGAGACATTGGGCTTTTGTGCATTGTTATATCCCGTTGGGTCCAGCTCGTTTTTATTAGAGTTATTCAGGTGTAGTGGCGACCGCAGGGCCCCCTACCACCGAAACAAGCTTACCGGCCGAGAATTTTTATTAAAAATATATAGTTACTACCCACACGATACTTAATAAGTATGGTGATGGCTGGGCAGGCGGCTCGGCGTCTTCGTTGCCTTTACTCCAGGCAAAAAAACACCCCTGCATGAGGGGCGTTTTTTTTACAGCGCTGAATCAGGGCTTATTGGCCCGCCTGACTCAACTCCAGCTGACCGTCCTTGTTGACGGGAATCTGGCTGCCTGGATCACGGTCCATACGAACCTGCCCGACTTTGTCGTTAAGCTTGTACTTCACGTTGTAGCCAACCACCTTGTCGCTGATGTCGTTGACGGTGTTGCAGCGCGATTCGGTCGTCGTGTAGGTATCACGGTTCTGCATGCCTTCCTGAACCTTGTTACCGGCGTAACCCCCACCGACCGCACCGGCGACCGTGGCGATCTTCTTGCCAGTACCGCCACCCACCTGGTTACCGAGCAGGCCACCCGCTACGGCACCGAGGACACTCCCCACGATCTGGTGCTCGTCCTTCACCGGCGCGCGGTGAGTGACGGCAACGTCCTTGCAGACTTGTCGCGGGGTTTTGATTTGTTCTTTCACAGGCTCGACGGCAAGTACGTCTGCGTACTCTGGGCCGCTTTGTTTTACGAGGCTATAGGTGGCCAAAGCGCCACCGGCGGTTACACCGACAGCACCCAATACTGCACCAATAAGCAACGACTTGTTCACGTGAACCTCCTGACGATATTCAGCGCGATTGCTCGCACTACTCCCAGCCTTGGAGCATAAAAAAAGGCGCGAGTTCATACTCGCGCCTTTTTAGGTGATGGCCGGTTACCAGTATCGGTTACGGACGGTCATCCACCTTGTCGACGGTGACCGGTGGCAGCAAGTCTTCGCTGCGCAGGTTCAGCCAGATCAGCACCACGTTGGCGATGTAGATCGACGAGTAAGTACCCGCCAGAACACCAATGAACAGTGCCACCGAGAACCCGTGCAGGCTATCGCCGCCGAAGATCCACAGCGCGACGATCGCCAGCAAGGTGGAGATCGAGGTGGCCATGGTCCGCAGCAGCGTCTGCGTGGTGGAGATGTTGATGTTCTCGATCAGCGAAGCCTTGCGCAGCAGACGGAAGTTCTCGCGAACCCGGTCGAATACCACGATGGTGTCGTTGAGGGAGTAACCGATGATCGCCAGCACTGCAGCCAGTACGGTCAGGTCGAAGGTCACCTGGAAGAACGACAGGATGCCCATCGTCACCACCACGTCGTGGATCAGCGAGACGATGGCACCCACTGCGAACTTCCACTGGAAGCGGAAGGCCAGGTAGACGAGAACGCCGCCCAGCGCCAGCAGCATGCCGAGGCCGCCCTGGTCGCGCAGCTCTTCACCCACTTGCGGCCCGACGAACTCGACGCGCTTGACGGTCACCGGGTTATCGGCGCCTGTCTTGCGCAGCGCTTCGGCAACCTGGCTGCCCAGCTGCGGATCTTCACCCGGCATACGAACGAGCAGATCGGTGGTCGCACCGAAGCTTTGCACGACGGCTTCGGTGTAACCCGACGCAACCAGCTCCTCGCGCACTTTGTGCAGATCGGCCGGACGCTCGTAGGTCAGCTCGATCAGCGTGCCGCCAGTGAAATCCAGACCGAAGTTCAGCCCTTTATAGAACCAGCTGAACAACGCCAGAACGGTAAGGAGCATGGTAATGGCGAACGCAATGTTGCGAACGCCCATGAAGTTGATCGTACGTTTCATGGCAGCCCCTTAAATCCACAACTTCTTGAAGTCACGACCGCCAAAGATCAGGTTGACCATTGCGCGGGTCACCATGATGGCTGTGAACATCGAGGTAAAGATCCCGAGGGACATGGTGACCGCAAAACCCTTCACCGGGCCTGTGCCCATCGCGAAGAGAATGCCGCCGACCAGCAGCGTCGTCAGGTTGGCGTCGAGGATCGCGGTATACGCGCGGTCGAAGCCTTCATTGATTGCACGCTGGACCGTCATGCCGTTGGCGATCTCTTCACGAATCCGCGAGAAGATCAGCACGTTCGCATCGACCGCCATACCCATCGTCAAGACGATACCGGCGATGCCTGGCAGGGTCAGCGTTGCACCCAGCAGCGACATCAGTGCCAGCAGCATGACCATGTTGAAGGCCAGCGCCACCGTCGCGATCAGACCGAAGAAACGGTAGATGGCGAGGATGAACAGCGAGACGAACAGCATGCCCCACAGGGATGCATCAATACCCTTGGTGATGTTGTCGGCACCCAGGCTCGGGCCAATGGTGCGCTCTTCAGCGAAGTACATCGGTGCAGCCAGACCACCGGCACGTAGCAACAGCGCCAGCTCGGAAGACTCACCCGCGCCGTTCAGGCCGGTGATGCGGAATTGAGCACCCAGCGGCGACTGAATGGTCGCCAGGCTGATGATCTTCTTCTCTTCCTTGAAGGTCTGAACCGGCACGTCTTTTTCGACGCCGTTGACCATCTGCTTGGTGTAGGTGGTGGTCGGCTTCTGCTCGATGAAGATCACCGCCATGCTGCGACCGACGTTCGCGCGGGTGGCGCGGCTCATCAGATCACCACCATGGCCGTCCAGCTTGATGTTCACCTGAGGACGGCCGTGCTCGTCAAAGCCGGCCTTGGCGTCAGTCACCTGGTCACCGGTGATGATCAGACCACGCTCGACCGGCGCCGCAGGACGACCGCCTTCACGGAACTCGAACATCTCGGTAGTGGCTTTGTTGTCGTCGGGACCTGCGCCCAGACGGAACTCAAGGTTGGCCGTCTTGCCGAGAATACGCTTGGCTTCGGCGGTGTCCTGAACACCTGGCAGCTCAACCACGATGCGGTTGGCGCCCTGACGCTGAACCAGCGGCTCGGCGACGCCCAGCTCGTTGACCCGGTTACGCACGGTGGTCAGGTTTTGCTTGATCGAGTATTCGCGGATTTCAGCGATCTTGGCTGGGGTCATGGCCAGGCGCAGGATCGGCATCTCGCCGCGATCGCTCGTGGTGATATCGAAATCGGTGTAGTCCTTGCGGATTAGCGCACGGGCTTGTTCGCGGGTATCAGCATCGCTGAAGCCCAACTGAATGGCACCGCTGTCCTGCGGCAGGCTGCGATAACGCACTTTTTCCTTGCGCAGCAGGCTCTTCACTTCGCCTTCGTAGACATTCAGACGCGCACTGAGCGCCTTGTCCATGTCGACTTCGAGCAGGAAGTGAACGCCGCCGGACAGGTCGAGACCCAGCTTCATCGGCGTAGCGCCAATGCTGCGAAGCCATTTCGGCGTGGTCTGAGCCAGGTTGAGCGCAACAACGTAGTCATCGCCCAGCGCCTTGCGTGCGACATCTTTGGCTGGCAGCTGGTCTTCCTGTTTGGTCAGACGCAACAAACCGCCCTTGCCATTCTCGGCCAGAGACGCGCCCTTGACCGCGATGCCAGCATCGGTAAGCGCCTTGCTTACGCGATCCAGATCAGCCTGGTTGACCTGCAGCGCAGTGCTTGCGCCAGTGACTTGGATAGCCGGGTCATCAGGGTAGAGATTGGGTGCGGAATAAATAAAACCGATCACCAGCACTGCCAGGATCAGGATGTATTTCCACAGAGGGTATTTGTTCAACATCACGCCGCCTGCTTATAACGCGGGGCGCCTTGCGCGCCCCGTCGATTGGTAAAAGACTGGAATCAGATGGCTTTCAGAGTGCCCTTGGGCAGGGTGGCAGCGATTGCGCCCTTCTGGATCTTCAGCTCTACGGTGTCGGACACTTCGATAACAACGAAGTCATCAGTCACTTTATTGATCTTGCCCGCGATACCGCCGGTAGTGACGACTTCATCACCCTTCTGCAAGTTACCCAGCAAGTTCTTTTGCTCTTTGGCGCGTTTGGCCTGTGGACGCCAGATCATCAGATAAAAGATGACCAGGAAGCCGACCAGGAAAATCCACTCGAAGCCGCCGCCCATAGGGCCTGCAGCAGCAGGGGCAGCCGCATCCGCGAAAGCGGAAGAGATGAAAAAGCTCATTTAACACTCCAGTTGCATATTTTAATAATAGGAAGCGAAAGACCGGATGTCGCTCAGTCCAGTAACGGCGTCACAAGCCCGCGTTTGGCATAGAACGTGTCGACAAAGGCGGCCAATGTACCTTGTTGAATAGCCTCGCGCAAACCAGCCATAAGCAGCTGGTAATGGCGCAAATTGTGGATCGTATTGAGCATGCTACCCAGCATTTCGCCGCACTTGTCCAGGTGATGCAGATAGGCGCGAGAGAAGTTTTTGCAGGTGTAGCAATCGCAGGTCGGATCCAGCGGCGACTCATCGTAACGATGAAACGCATTACGGATTTTCAGCACACCGGTGTCGATGAACAGATGACCGTTGCGCGCATTGCGCGTGGGCATCACGCAGTCGAACATGTCGACGCCGCGGCGGACACCTTCAACCAGGTCCTCGGGCTTGCCTACACCCATAAGGTAACGAGGTTTGTCAGCCGGCATCCGGCCCGGCAGGTAGTCCAGCACCTTGATCATCTCGTCCTTGGGTTCGCCGACCGACAGGCCGCCAATCGCCAGTCCGTCAAAGTCGAGTTCGTTCAGGCCTTCAAGGGAGCGCATGCGCAGGTTCTCGTGCATGCCGCCCTGAACAATGCCGAACAGCGCCGCCGTGCTTTCGCCATGGGCCACCTTGGAGCGCTTGGCCCAGCGCAGCGACAACTCCATGGAGGTGCGCGCAACCTCTTCGTCCGCAGGATACGGCGTGCATTCGTCGAAGATCATCACGATGTCGGAGCCGAGGTCGCGCTGAACCTGCATCGATTCCTCAGGCCCCATGAATACTTTTGCGCCGTCGACCGGAGAGGCAAAGGTCACGCCTTCCTCTTTGATCTTGCGCATCGCGCCCAGGCTGAACACCTGAAAACCGCCGGAGTCGGTGAGAATCGGGCCTTTCCACTGCATGAAATCGTGAAGGTCGCCGTGGCCTTTGATGACTTCGGTGCCCGGACGCAGCCACAGGTGAAAGGTGTTGCCGAGGATCATCTGAGCGCCAGTGGCCTCGATGTCCCGAGGCAGCATGCCCTTGACCGTGCCGTAGGTGCCGACCGGCATGAACGCAGGCGTTTCGACAACGCCGCGAGGAAAGGTCAGACGACCGCGACGTGCTTTGCCATCGGTGGCCAGCAGCTCGAAAGACATACGACAGGTGCGACTCATGCGTGATCCTCTGGGGCCGAGTCCGTCGGGGTGGATTCCCCGGGAGCGGTCGGCGCGGGATTGCGGGTGATGAACATGGCATCCCCATAACTGAAGAAGCGGTAACCGTGCTCCACCGCAGCCGCGTAGGCCGCCATGGCTTCGGGATAACCGGCGAATGCCGAGACCAGCATCAACAGCGTCGATTCCGGCAAATGGAAGTTGGTGACCAGCGCGTCGACCACATGAAAAGGTCGGCCTGGGTAGATAAAGATATCGGTATCGCCGCTGAAGGGCTTGAGCACGCCATCGCGTGCGGCACTTTCCAGCGAACGCACGCTGGTGGTGCCCACAGCGATGACCCGACCGCCGCGTGCGCGACACGCCGCCACGGCGTCGACCACTTCCTGAGTAACTTCTAGCCACTCGTTGTGCATGTGGTGGTCTTCAATGCGCTCGACGCGCACCGGCTGGAACGTACCCGCGCCGACGTGCAGCGTCACGAATGCGGTCTCGACGCCCTTCTCGGCAATCGCGTCCATCATGGTCTGATCGAAATGCAGACCCGCAGTCGGTGCCGCCACCGCACCGGCGCGCTGGGCGTACACGGTCTGATAACGCTCGCGATCGGCATCGTCATCCGGGCGGTCTATATAAGGAGGCAACGGCATGTGCCCGACGCGCTCAAGCAGCGGCAGTACCGGCTCCGCAAAGCGCAGTTCGAACAACGCATCGTGGCGCGCGACCATCTCGGCCGCTCCACCGCCATCGATGAGGATCGTCGAGCCCGGTTTGGGCGACTTGCTGGAGCGCACATGGGCCAGCACACGGTGCTGATCGAGCACGCGCTCGATCAGGATTTCCAGCTTGCCGCCCGAAGCTTTTTGCCCGAACAGCCGCGCCGGAATCACACGGGTATTGTTGAAGACCATCAGATCGCCGGGGCGCAAATGCTCCAGCAAATCAGTGAATTGGCGGTGTGCCAGCGCGCCGCTTGGCCCGTCGAGGGTCAGCAAACGGCTGCTGCGTCGCTCCGCCAAAGGATGGCGAGCGATCAATGAATCCGGGAGCTCGAAGGTAAAGTCAGCGACACGCATGATGGGGTTCGTCTAGCAGGGCCGGGAAGTTTAGCCGAATAAGTGAAAATTGACCATGAAACATGATTGACCAACGGTAGGCTCATCTCTATACTTCGCCGCCATTGAGCCCTGATGGCGGAATTGGTAGACGCGGCGGATTCAAAATCCGTTTTCGAAAGAAGTGGGAGTTCGATTCTCCCTCGGGGCACCAAACAGCAACACCTTCAAGTGGTTACGTGACTTGAAGCACAAAAAAAACCGGCCAGATTTGAGCCGGTTTTTTTGTGGGCGGGATTTGGTGGACGCTTTAAGCATCAGCATCAATCACTCGCATCCTCAGCACATTGCCAGCCTCGTCGAATCCCCCAGCAAGAATTATCAAAACCAAGCTGGAATGGCCATTTGACATTGAATCCCCCGCCCCGCTGTGGTGAAATCCCCCGCCTGAAAATCGGATCCATTGAAAGCTTTACCTCACGGACGAAGGCAGGCGATTGCGCCCGGTCAATACGTCCGTGCGTCTTTCGCAATCTCACACGGAGCGTACGCATTGAAGTCTTTTCATCCCGGCAAGCTGACGGTGCTGGCACTGGCAGTGACGCTGAGCAGTTGCGCCACGTTCGATCAGGCAGGCCGTGATTACGGCACGGCGATAGGGTGCGCAGGTGGAGCATTGCTCGGCGCTGGTTTGATTTACGCGGCCACGGGCAATGCTGGCAAAGCCGTGGCGGGCGGTGTGGTCGGCGGTGCAGCGGGTTGCGCGGTGGGTCATGTCTGGCAGAACCGTCAGCAGGAACTGCAGCGGATCGCGCAGGAGGAACACCTGAAGATGCAGATCGACACGCTGCAGGCACAGGCTCCCGCGCAGAATGGCAAACCTGCCGTGATGGCCGACGCCGGCATCGTCGCTCAGGTCGAAGACCAAGGGATGTTCCCCACGGGCAGCGACCAGCTCACGGCCGATGGCCTGCGTCAGGTGCGTAAGCTCGCCAATGCCTTCAAGCCGGCGCAAGGTCAACCCGGCGCCCAGCCGCAGGCGGTTCTGGTGGTGGGGCATACCGACGCGACCGGCTCGGCTGATTTCAATCAGCAACTGTCGGAGCGCCGAGCGCGCAGTGTGGGCAAAGTCCTGGCTGAGGCCGGTATTTCCGCTCAGAGCCTGTACTTCCAAGGTGTAGGCGCTGCCCGTCCCCTCGCTGATAACACCACTACTGAAGGGCGCGCCCAGAATCGCCGGGTGGAAATCGTACAGCTGGAGTCCACGGCGCTGCTGGAACAACGCGTGAAGCAGGAGCGCAGCAATCCGCGCTATCTGGCCCATGGCACTCGCAATCAATCGACGCCCAAAGCCAAAGTCGCTGCGTCTGCACCTCAAGCTGAGACGCCGAAAAAATCTGCCGAGCAGCCGGCTGCCGCCCTGTCCCCGAACTTCATCGATTTCGGTGGAAGCCCCTCCAGCGATGACGTCAATCAGTTAGCCCGACTGGTCAAGCCCATGGAGTCCACGGGCTTCACGCTGATCAGCAAAGCCAACGCAAGCGTGCCGGTCGCGAGCTGTGAAGCCGATCGCCCACGGGTTGCCGGCGCGGTGAAGAACCTTGCGAGCGGACAAGAACTGGCCGAGCACGAGACCACCGATTACTTGCCGGGTTACAACGGCAGAGTCTGGGCCAACAACGTCAACGGCAATCTGGTGACCATCACGCCAATCGCCGTGCTGCGCAATAACGCAGAGATTGCCAAGCAGCCGCGTATCCAACTCGTTAAAGGCTACGACCAGAACAAGAAAGGCAAAGCTACCACCCTCGCCGCTGTTGCCAACACCTTCGAAGGTCAGGACGCCGTGCTCTATCGCGTGTTCATCGACGACGCTCAAGCACCGGTGAACTGCATGGACATTGTTCTGGACAAGAACGGCGGCAAGGCAGTGGACGGCAAGTTGTTCTATGACAAAACCGGCGAGAGCTACGTCGCCAAATTCGTCCCTATTCGCACCTGAAGTACGTAACGCTCGAGGAACAACATGGAACAGTTTTCAATGGACGCCCTGACCGCCTTTCTCTTACTGCACCGCGTGGCAGTGGGCTTGATCCTGAGCACTATGGTGCTTCTGGTCGCCATCAAGATCTGGTGGCCGAAAGTCAGCTACTTCTATATGAACGTGGCCTATGCGCTGCCGATCGTGGGTCGCATCAGTCGCTGGAGCGGTAAGCCGCCTATCACTAATGCCGATGGCTGGATGGACAGCGAGACGCGTCTATGTGCGGACTATTACTCTTATTACCACGAACTGAACAAAAGCCCGGACTTCTATGACAAGTGCCGTGATTACCTGAACAAGGTTCACGAGACCGGCCGACGGGAGAAAGGCTTTTTCATGTGGATGCTGATCATTGGCCTGATCTTTTTTGAAGCCGTTGGTTTTGCCTACGTCCTTGCGCCGTTCATGGTGCAGAACATATCAGCCAATGTCGCTGGCATGCTGGCGTGGTTCACTGCCTTTCTCCTCTCTGTCGCAGCGGTATTTTTTACCGAGATGGCAGGCCGCGAAATGCACCACAGCAGCCTGATTACCAAGATCCGCACCTGGTATGAACAGTCGCGTACGCCGCGAGATCTGGAAGCAGACACAAAGGTCGATATCGACAACACCTACCGCGACGACGACGAACCGAACTATCTGAAAGTGCTTAACCGCACTGATCACAACGCCCGCGTCACGCCTAAATACACGTGGACAACGGTTTGCCTGATTTACGTGCTGGCGATTGCGATTGGCGCTTTTGTCATCCGGAACTACAGCCTCAAATCGATGGAAGTTGATTTGGTCAGCAACCCGGACGCCTTCAGCCAGACTCAGTCTGCCAACAACAAACTGCCGGATTCGCCATTCGAGTTGCCGGCGGAAAGCGCGCAGGAAAATCAGACTGCCGATCAGACGTCAGCCCACGACAAGATGGAGGCCATCCGCGCTGCATCGTTGACGACATACATTATTCTTTCGGTGATTTTCTTGGGCATTCAGGGCGTGGGCATCGTGCTGTCCAATCGTTTTTCATTCGCGGGGAAACAATCGGGTCAGGCATGGCAATACACCCGCGGGTTCAATAACGCCGAAGAGTTTGCCGCTCACTTTCAAAATCTTCGCGAACGGGTCGCCCGTGATGCTCAGGCCAAGCTGACGGCATTGCAAAGCCGGCTTGCCAATCGCATTACTACTTCAGGCCATGAGCGAGAGCACCTGCTTAAAGGCTTCGGTCACCGCAACTTTGATACGTATGTCACCAAACGCCACGAGGGTTTCCGCAAGAGCGATGACAGTCGCGTTGAGCAAGACCGTCTGCGCCGCGAGCAACTGAGTACAGACCAGGCTTACGAGCGGGCGAGGGCAAAGCCGATTGCTGCTCAACCAGCTGTGGCCGAGTTGACGATGGCAACGCCCGCTGCCGTTCCTGAAGCGACGCCGGTTGTACTCAAGCCTGCTGTCGCACTCGACCCGGACAACTTCGATGACCTGAATGACTTCGACGACGATGAATTGGCGTTCCTCGCCGGCAAATATCAAGTCACTGTCGAGCAGTTGAAGAAAGTCCAGAAACTGCAACGCATGGCTGCAAAAGCCACCCAAACCCGTCTGGAGCAATGAGATGACTTGGCGCGCCTTGCTGGCAAGCACTTTCCTGTTACTGGGCACGCCATTACTACACGCGAGTGAGCGTAATGATCTGCCCAGTTGTTATGATTTTGCAAAACTGTCCGAATACCGACCCGCACCTTCAGGACGCGAGCTGATCATCATCGTCGACCAGACGGTTCAGTTGCCAAAAGATCTGAAAGACTCGACCTACAGTCACGCGCTTCGGTACGTCAAACCGGGCGACAGCGTTCGGCTGTACCAGTTTTCGG
The DNA here is from genome assembly GCF_041060445.1 of Pseudomonas sp. W2-17. Classification (NCBI taxonomy): domain Bacteria; kingdom Pseudomonadati; phylum Pseudomonadota; class Gammaproteobacteria; order Pseudomonadales; family Pseudomonadaceae; genus Pseudomonas; species Pseudomonas sp. W2-17. Next base: position 226,498 of record NZ_JAUFNS010000003.1, read on the forward strand.
CCTACTTGCCCGGCAATTACATGAAGCTGATGTATACCGGACAACTTGAAGACAAGCTGGATGAAAAGAAACGCGACGATATCGGCATGAATAGTCTGCGCCAGCTCGACGGCTGCCTGGCTAAACAGCTCGATTTCTTCCGCAAAACTTTGGGTCAGAAATTGGTAGAAAGTTTTGCGAAGCCGGGCGAGGACATCGCCAGGAGCGAGATCTTTTTCAGCCTCAAACAGATAGGCGAAGACGTCGCGCCACGGCCTGCGAAGGAAAAAGTAGTGTTACTGGTTTCGGACATGCTGGAGAACAGCGACTTCGGTAGCTTCTACGCCAGCAACCAGATCCGCGCCATTGACCCGGCCGCAGAGCTGAAGAAGGTCGAGCAAAAGAAACTGTTTGCCGACCTGGGCGGCGCCAAAGTGTATGTACTGGGCGCAGGTCTGGTGCCAGGGACTGCGAAGAATGGTTATCGGTCGGGCAATACAGTGCAGAAGCTTGAGAGTTTCTGGAGCGGATATTTGAGCCAGTCCAATGCCCATCTGGTGAGCTTTGGGGCGCCGTCGCTGACAGTCGATTTGCAGTAGGGCTCAGGCTTTCGGGTTTACCAGGACGGGATTTAGCCGGGAACGCACCAAGTGCCATACCGCAAAACAGATGGCGGTCGGGCTGGCCTATTTCCGGCTGAAGCCGGTCCTACTAACACCGCGCGCTTAGTGGGACTGGCTTTAGCCGGGAATGCGTCAGTTGACACGCCGTAAATCTAGTGGCGTTAACACGGGCCTCTTCCCGGCTGAGGCCGGTCCCACTACGCAACGCGTGAACTTAGTCGACTGGCTTAAGCCGGGAATGCGCTAGTCGTCACGCCGCAAATCTGATGGCAGACGGACTGGACTGTTTCCGTGCTGCACGTAACTTCCGCACTCAGCCGTATTCTCTGTAGGCAATGTCCGACAAACAGCTCAGAAGCCTCTCCACTAGCATCACTACGCACATTGAGTATGATCGAACCAGGACGGCACTTAGCCAGTTTTCAACCATCGGCTGCGCTTAAGGATAAGAGATGCAATCAGTCATTTACCGCGTTGACCTAAGCCTGTGCTCGCTGGCCGAGTTCCAGCAGGATGTGGATAAATACGCGGGCAATATCAGATGTGTCGAGTGCGAGGCAGGCGCCTGGTTCGTCCGCGGTTCAACTGGTGGACTGCGCGAGAGAACTGCATGTTTTGCAGCGCATCACAAAGAAGGCTGCCAAATCAAAACGGTGATACTCGTCGTAGACGGCGAAGAGCCTGGCATTATCGATGGTGAAGATACTGCGCACGTTGTCGTGGATCTCGATAAGCGAACACCGCAGACCATTCTGACACCGGCCCCACCCACGACACCTCCCGTAGGATCACCGTGGGGGAGCATCCAAAAGCAATACGCAAACACAGCCGACTATCCAGTCAATAAGTCGCTGAGACAAATCCTGTCGAGACTGATGCGTAACCCTGATTACCCCGAAGATGAAACCAACATCAGAATAACCGCCGACAACGGGCGGGTAGTACTTGAAGGGAGCATTCGCCGCTTGCTGTCCTCCCAATATCAACTTTCGAATATTGAGCTGGGCTCCGTGCGCCTGTTTTGGGGACAGATCAATAACGTCAACCGAAAGGACGGTTCAGCATGGCTCAACTGCGGCGACTACCTGAGTGAGCCAAGCATCCTCATTCGGGATAAGGACCTGGAAGATGACATGCTCTCGGCATTTAAGCTCAGTGACCTTACCGATCTCGCAGGTGCACTATTCATCATGGTGGGCCACCTGTCAGGGTCTACAAAAAAGAAGATCCTGAACTTCGCATTCGCCAAATATATCGCTTTCGTGAAATACCGGATCAAGGACGAGAACTGACTATGGTTACCTGCACATCGATTGAAGAAGTCCGGCAGCACATCGACCGCATCGACCGGGATCTCGTATCGTTGCTCGCGCATCGTGGGAATCTGGTTAACCAGGCGGCTGCATTCAAAAAGACGACGGAAGAGGTCAAGGCGTCCTCAAGGGTTGAGGACGTGATCGCGAAAGTCAGGGCCGTTGCGGACGAGTGCGGGGCTTCAGCAGAGGTGGTGGAAAAGGTGTATCGCGCGATGATTGCCGCGTTCATCGAGGAAGAGTTGTCGGCTCATGCAGCATTGAAAAGCGGTATTGCGCCCTAACACACCAGCCGCAATCCCTGCCCCCATCAAAAGCCCTGCGAATTCGGCCGCAGTACGACCTCGTTGATGTCCACATCCCCCGGCTGTTCGATCGAGTAGGGTGCCGGATGACGCACCGCCGCCCATGGATCTTTCCGTGTACCGGACGCAGTCAGGGGCGGTGCCGAGCACGGTCCGACTTGTCTACGATCATCTGATCCACTGCCTGAGCGACCCACAGACCTTTCCCTGACGGCGCGGCGCAGGAAGATTCGACTCAGGCGACCGAACCGATGACGACCCGCTTCGGTCGAAAGCCGTGCGACACGTCCCGAGGCGCGCACACTGCTGGATGCTCCAGCGGTCAGCCATTCACCTAAAACCACCGGCCTTCCATGTTCGAACACATCGACTTTAACTATCTGCTTTCAAACTACGGGTACTGGGCCGTCTTCATCGGCTGCCTGCTGGAAGGGGAAACCATCCTGATCCTCGGCGGGCTGGCGGCGCACCAGCACGCACTGCAATGGCAGCAAGTGCTCATCTACGCCACGTTGGGCGGGATGCTTGGCGATCAGATTCTGTTCTGGACCGGGCGCTACTTCGGGCCACGCCTGCTGCCGCGTCTGCACCGCCAGCAAGCGACCATTGACCGCGTGTCAGACCTGATCAAGCGCTATCCCACGGCGTCCATTTTCTCAGTGCGCTTTCTCTACGGCATGCGCCTGATAGGGCCGTTGGTCATCGGCGCGAGTCGCTTGTCGCCCATTCGTTTTGCAATCATCAACCTGCTTGGCGCCGCAGTCTGGGCAAGCCTCTTTCTCGCGGCCGGCTATTGGGCGGGGGGGTTTCTCGAGACCATGTTCGGCAACTTGAAGCCTTATCGTCTGCCGATCTTCCTGGGCGTGGTCGTGGTGGGCGCGGCCGTCGCGCTGTATCGGCATCGTCGGGCGAAAACCCGCCCTGCCCGGCAAGCGGCCAAGCGGGCAAAAGACGTCCCGCCCTCCTCTGCGGGATAACACTTCCCATCTGCGCCGACCGCCTCTATAACGGCAGACAGGCAATTGACGCAGAGGGATCGACTCGATGAACACACGCATCACCGCCGGTTTGCTGTTGAGCATGGTCAGCATCGCACAGGCCCAGGCCGCTGAGACGCCGTCGCACCTGGATACTGTTGTGCAAAAGGGTCAGCTGGCCGTTTGCACGACCGGGGATTACAAGCCGTACACGTTTCTCAAGCCCGACGGCCAGTACGAAGGCATCGACATCGAGCTGGCTCAGTCGCTGGCGCAGAGCCTGGGCGTGAAGATCGAGTGGGTCCCGACCACCTGGAAAACCCTGATGACCGATTTCACGGCTGGCAAATGCGACATGGCCGTCGGCGGGATTTCGGTCACCCTGGAGCGACAGAGGAAGGCGGCGTTCAGCAGCACGCTGGACATCGACGGCAAGGTGCCATTGGTACGTTGCGAAGATGAATCGAAGTACCAGACTCTCGAGCAGATCAATCAGCCCGGCGTTCGCTTAATCGAGCCTCAGGGCGGCACCAACGAAGCCTTCGCCCACGCTTATCTGCCCAATGCCAGCCTGGCCTTCCACGACAACAAAACCATTTTCCAACAGCTGCTCGACAAGCAAGCCGACGTGATGATCACCGATGCGTCCGAAGCGCTGTATCAGCAGAAACGCATGCCCGGCCTGTGCACGGTCAATCCATCGCACCACATGCAGTACGGCGAAAAGGCCTACCTGCTGCCCCGGGATGACGTGGCCTGGAAGGCCTATGTCGATCAGTGGCTGCATCTCTCCAAAGCCACCGGGGCTTACAAGAACGTGGTCGGCGAATGGCTGGCGATGCCCAACGAGTGACAGAGCGCAGCATGCCCGCACGACTTCGGCACAGGACACCGCCGTATCCATGAAAACCAACAGAACCATTACCCGCGCGTTTTGCGTCGAGCTGCAGCAAGAGCTGTCTATCGTGGCGGCGCGACGTGAGTATTTCTCTCAAGAGCTACCCCGGACGCGCTTCAGCTTTCTGTGTTCGTCCGAGGCGTGCCGCGCCCTGGGTGTCAAAATCACCGGGGTTCGCTATGACGTGAAGCCTCAGGAGCATCCGACCTTCGTGGCCGCGCACTACCGGGCCAACCCGAACTACGAACATCACGCCGATTGCGAATGGGTGGATCAAGCCGTCGAAACGCCGGTTGGGCAGGAAGCCGAAACCGAGGCCGAAAGCGAGCTGCGCAAGGTCAAGCGCAAGCTGGATGACTACATCGACGTCTTCGATCCCACCCCGAAGGAGCGCGCAAAGCCCACATCACCGACAGATAAGCATGACGCCAAGCCGCCCACGAAGCCCGAAGACGCCACGCCTCCCGCCGACGCGCTCAAGGCCAGACAGGACAAGCAGAACCGCACCAGCAATCTGGAGCGGCTGGTCGACAGCTTCCGTCAGGCCCAGGCCTCGTTAACCAAGGAAGAACTCGCGCTGCTGACCCTGCGTATTCCGGGTCAGGGCGAGGTGTCCTTGCGCGCCTATTTCCGCCATATCAAGTTTGCTCAGCTGAATGACGAGCGTCGGGTGCTGTATGGCGGCGGACTGGTCGAACGCTACGGGACGGGCTTCAAATTCAAGTTCTTCGACCGGCTGCAAGGCAAGCTGGTGACCTTGTACGTGTCCCCCGCGCAGATGCAGGCTTACCGCTCCAGCCGCTACCTCAGTGAGCTGCTGAGTCACGCCGATGAGGTGCGTTTCTTCACGGTCTTTGCCTTTGGCACACTGGTCGCCAGCCCTTCAGGGAAAAGCGTCAGCGTGGAGATCGAAGACTTGCGCCATCTGGCCATTGTGCTCGGGCCGGCGAAGGACCCCGAGGAGGCCTCTGCCAAAGGGCCAGCCGGCTAAACCAAAGACTTTATTCAGTTCGAAAAAAAACCCGGTTTCTCTCGCGAGCAACCGGGTTTTTTGCGTTTCATTCAGGCGACTAAGGCGCTGCGTATGTAACCAACAGCTCCTTAGTTACCTGAAAATCCAGCGACATCGCCACGCTCAAGGCTGTGATGGTGAAGATGGAGAACACGAACAACTTGCGTGCCCAAACAGTGTCGTCTTTGGCTTTGTAGCCGGTCCAGGCCATGTACAACCAGTACATGCCCATCGCCGCTGCGACGGCCAGATAATTGAGCCCGGCGTAACCGCCGAAGGTCAGCATCAAGGTCGCCAGCAGGAAAGCCAGGATGTAGATCAGGATGTGCCGCTTGGCGACCCGGATACCGCGCTTGACCGGCAGGACCGGAATCGAGGCAGCCCGATAGTCGTTGAAGCGGAAAATCGCGATGGCGTACGAGTGAGGCATCTGCCAAAGGCTGAACATCACCAGCAAGGTCAGCGCTGCGAGGTCGAAGGTGTTGCTGACCGCGACGTAACCAATGACCGGAGGCATCGCGCCCGACAGGCTGCCCACCAACGTGCCATGAACCGATCTGCGCTTCAGGTACAGGCTGTAGAAGCCGACGTAGATCACGAAGCCGATCACGGCAAACAGTGCCGCCAGTGCGTTGGCCTTGGTGTACAGCAGGCCGACGCCGACAACACCCAGCACAGTGGCGTAGATCAGTGCCAGTTTCACTGACACCAATCCTTGCACCAGCACCCGATTCTTGGTGCGCTCCATCTTCACATCGATATCGCGATCGATGCAATTGTTGAACACGCAGCCAGAAGCCACCACCAATGAAGTCCCGATCACGGCTGCCAGGAACAGGCCGATATCGACATGTCCCTTGGAAGCCAGAAAAAAGCCACCTGCCACCGAAAGCACGTTACCGAAAATGATCCCCGGTTTGGTGATTTGGATAAAGTGCTTCAGTGACATCAGGTTTTCCTCACTTCGCCATCATGGCGGTGTGAATGCTGAACATGATCCAGGTGCTCAAACCAACCAGCAGCACGATCACAAGGCCAGCAAAGGCAAACGCGATGACGTTGTTGCGCTGTGCTGCCGAGCGGTCAAGGTGCAGGAAGTACACCAGGTGAACCAGAACCTGCACGACTGCAAAGATCAGAACGACCCACAGCGTGGCCACTTTCGAGATCGTCGGGAACATCACCAGACCGAACGGAACCGCGGTCAGGATGATCGACAGTACGAAACCGACCATGTAGGACTTGAAGCTGCCGTGGGCGGCAGGCTCATGGCCGGCGGCGTCATGGGAGTGATGTGAATTCGCCATTTAAATGGTCCCCATCAGATAGACAACGGTGAACACACAGATCCAGACAACGTCCAGGAAGTGCCAGAACAGGCTGAGCATGCTCAGGCGCGTCTGGTTGGTCCCGGTCAGACCGTGCTTGGAGACCTGATACATCATGATCGCCATCCAGATCAGGCCGCTGGTCACGTGCAGACCGTGAGTGCCGACCAGCGTGAAGAACGCCGACAGGAAGCCGCTGCGGTTAGGACCGTAACCTTCGGAGATCAGCAGGTGGAACTCGTTGATCTCCATGCCGATGAAGCCCAGGCCGAACAGGAAGGTCACGAACAACCAACCGAGAACGCCCGACTTGTTGCCCTTGTGCATCGCCAGCATGGCGAAGCCGTAGGTGATCGAGCTGAGCAACAGGCAGGCGGTTTCGCCAAGCACGTAAGGCAGTTCGAAGATGTCGTGGCCCGCAGGGCCACCCGCAACGTTGTTAACCAGTACCGCGTAAATGGCGAAGATCGACGCAAACAGAATGCAGTCGGTCATCAGGTAGATCCAGAAGCCGTAGATCTTCATCTCGCCGGCGTCATGGTGACCATGGTCGTGCTCGTGGTCATGACCGTGGTCGTGACCCTTCGCACCATCAAATACTAAGTTCGACATTGTTTATGCCTGCTCCAGCTTGTTGACAGGAGTGTTTGTCTGACCATTGCGCACACGAGCCAGGATCGCGTGTTGCTCGCCTTCGATGCGTGCCACTTCGGATGCAGGAACCATGTAGCCCTGATCGTCACGTGCCGCGTGAATCACGAAGTAAACGATCGTGCCGATCAGGCTGACAGCCGCCAGCCAGAAGATGTGCCAGATCATCGCGAAACCGAAGACGGTCAGCAGGCCGCCCATGATCATGCCCGTCGCCGTGTTGTTCGGCATGTGGATGTCGGAGTACTTGGCCGGAACCTTGTACGCCTCGCCATCACGCTTGGCGGCATAGAACGGGTCGATCTCGTTGGCTTTCGGCATTTCTGCAAAGTTGTAGAAAGGCGGTGGCGACGAAGTGGACCATTCCAGGGTGTGACCATTCCATGGGTCACCGGTCAGATCGCGGTTCTGCTCGCGGTCACGGATACTCACGAAGATCTGGATCAGCTGGCAGGCGATACCGACAGCGATCAGCAATGCACCGACGAACGCAACGTGCAGGTACGGCGTCCAGTCCGGGTTGTCAGTGGTGTTCAGGCGACGGGTCATGCCCATGAAGCCCAATGCGTACAGCGGCATGAAGGCGACGTAGAAACCCGAGATCCAGAACCAGAATGCTGCCTTGCCCCACTTCTCGTTCAGCTTGAAGCCGAACGCTTTAGGGAACCAGAACGCGAAGCCGGCGATGTAACCGAACACAGCACCACCGATGATCACGTTATGGAAGTGCGCGATCACGAACAGGCTGTTGTGCAGAACGAAGTCGGCACCCGGGATAGCCAGCAGTACGCCGGTCATACCACCGATAGAGAAGGTGACCATGAAGCCCAGGGTCCACAAGACTGGCGCGGTGAAGCGCAGACGTCCCTGATAGATCGTGAACAGCCAGTTGAACAGTTTCACACCCGTCGGGATGGAAATCAGCATCGTCGCCAAACCGAAGAAGGCGTTGACGCTTGCACCCGAACCCATGGTGAAGAAGTGGTGCAGCCAGACCATAAAGCCGAGGATCGAGATCGCACCGGAGGCGTAGATCATCGAGTGGTGGCCGAACAGACGCTTGCCGGTGAACGTCGAGATGACTTCGGAGAAGACCCCGAACGCCGGCAGAATCAGGATGTAAACCTCAGGGTGACCCCACGCCCAGAACAGGTTCACGTACATCATCGGGTTACCACCCAACTCGTTCGTGAAGATGTGGAAGTCCAGATAACGGTCGAGGGTCAGGAACGCCAGGGTGCCGGTCAGGATCGGGAACGAAGCCACGATCAGGACGTTGGCCCAGGTGCAGGTCCAGGTGAAGATCGGCATGTCCATCAGTTTCATGCCAGGGGTACGCATCTTCAGCACGGTAACCAGGAAGTTGACCCCGGTTAACGTTGTCCCCAGTCCTGACAGCTGCAGTGCCCAGATGTAGTAATCCACACCCACGCCCGGGCTATAGCCCAGTTCCGACAGCGGTGGATAGGCCACCCAACCGGTACGTGCGAACTCGCCGACGCCCAGCGACACGTTGACCAGAATCACGCCGGAGATCAGCAGATAGAGGCTCAAGGAGTTCAGGAACGGGAAGGCAACGTCGCGAGCGCCAATCTGCAGAGGCACGACGATGTTCATCAGGCCGGTGAAGAACGGCATCGCCATGAAGATGATCATGATCACACCGTGAGCGGTGAAGATCTGGTCATAGTGCTCAGGCGGCAGGTAGCCGGGTGAGCCTTCAGTGGCCATGGCCAATTGCGAACGCATCAGCACGGCGTCGGCAAAGCCGCGCAGCAGCATGACCATTGCAATGACGATGTACATGACACCGATTTTCTTGTGGTCGACAGACGTCAGCCACTCGGTGTAGAGGTAAGTCCACTTCTTGAAGTACGTGATCAGACCCAGCAATGCCGCACCACCGATCGCGATCATGGCGACCGTGATCATGACTATCGGCTCGTGGAACGGAATCGCGTCCAGACTTAATTTACCAAACATCGTTTACTCCTCTGCCTGCGCAGCTGAATGCTTACCCATGTCCATCCCTTCCGTACCTGCTACTTCTTTCTTCTCATGGACAATCTTGCCCGGCTTCATACCTTCATACTTGTCGATGATGATCTGGAACAGGTTCGGAGTGACCGAGGAGTAGAGTTCAACGGGGTTACGTTCGCTAGGCTTGGCCAGCGCGGCGTATTCGGCCGTTGCCAGTGTTTTAGGTGAATTCTTGACGTCAGCAACCCAGGCGTCGAAATCAGCCTGTGAGGTGGCAGTCGCCTTGAATTTCATGCCGGTGAAACCTGCGCCGCTGTAGTTGGCGGAGATACCATCGAACTCGCCGTTTTCATTGGCGATCAGGTGCAGCTTGGTCTGCATGCCGGCCATCGCGTAGATCTGGCCGCCCAGCGCAGGGATGAAGAACGAGTTCATGACCGAATCGGAAGTGATGCGGAAATTGATCGGCGTGTTGGCCGGGAACACGATCTTGTTAACGGTGGCGATGCCCTGTTCCGGATAGATGAACAGCCATTTCCAGTCCAGTGCGACCACTTCAATGGTCAGCGGCTTGACGTCTGACTCGAGCGGACGGTAAGGGTCCAGCGCGTGGGTCGACTTGTAGGTCACATAGCCGAGCACGATGATGATGGCCAATGGAACCAGCCAGACCACCAGCTCAATCCGGGTCGAATGCGCCCAGTCAGGCGTGTACGTCGCGCTCTTGTTGGTAGCGCGATACTTCCAGGCGAAGATGATGGTCATGAAAATGACCGGCACCACCACCAGCAGCATCAGCAAGGTAGCAGTGATGATCAGGTCACGCTCTTGAACGCCCACATGGCCTTTGGGATCCAGCAGGGTGTAATCGCACCCGCTGAGCAGGAGCATGCTGAAAAGGGCCAAGAAGCCAAAAAACCTGGGGTACCTTTTTTTACTCATCTCACGACCTCTAAAAGCAGCTTTCGCATCGCAGTTGGGTTTCGACCGCCAACACTTCACCCTGCCAGGTGCTGGCAAATGCTTGGATTGAAAAGGGGCCTGTCAGGAAGCATGGGGCCTCACAACAAATCCGGGTTGAGCTTTGGTTTCTTATTCGAATGGTGGCACCCGCTAATGCGGACCCTATCCCTTGGCGCAGACATTCAGAACGTGACTCGGGAGGCCATTCGAACCGCGTCTACTAGAGCGAAAAGACGCTCCATAACCTCGATTTACACCGTCCCGCAAATGAGGGGGGGCGTGAATTGGGGGCGATTGTAGATACGTAAAGTTTTATTGACTATAAGTTTCTGCGCAACAGTTAATTTCACGTTCGGTAAAAATGCGGTGTTATGCCGCACCCTGAAACTGGGCAAAGCCCCGGTTCTGTTGAGGGATTTCCGGGGCTTTGTTACGCAACACTTTGTAATCAGCGCGCTTTCATCCGGTTACGAATAATGCCGGCCGGAACCAGCACAACAGTCAGTACGAATGCCACTAACGCCCATTGCGCCAGAGACAAACCGAGAACTGGCGGATATGGCGTCTCGCAGAAACCACCTACCTGAAAGCCTAGCGGAAATAGAGACGCCAGGGGCAGACCGTCGACAATCGGCTGCAGCACATCGATGCCGCAGCTTTCGGTCGGGTGGGTCTGGATGTACACGTGACGCCCGGCGGTAACCAGCCCGCCCACGGCGCTCAACACCACCAGCGCTTCGCAGATGGTCAGGCTCAGACGGCCCGGCATTGCCGCGCCGATGAACGCGAACACCGCGATGAACAACAGTGCATACCGCTGCAGGATGCACAGCGGGCAAGGCGCTTCGCCCAGCACCACCTGCATGTACAAGGCGCCGCCGATCAACGCCAGGCAGATGATGCCCAGCAACACCAAAAACTGCTTTTCACGCCGCAGGTACAACATCTCTTCAGTCATTCACATGCCCTTTGAATTGGAGTCATCCGGATCGACGGATGTGGAGCGTTGCGGCCCGGACGCCCCGCAAAGGCGGCGATTCTATCACCGTCACGACGCCCCGTTCACGCAGTGCCGTTCGCAGCCGAACGTGACCGCCTTCCGGTCCACCGCCGTAACCGCGCAATGGTGAACACGGCTGCATTAGCCGAGCATTAAGATTCCAATTCAAACGCTAGTGTGGGCCCTCCTGTTTCCTGCCTATATATAGAAGCGTGCGGCTTTTTGTCGCAGCGACGAGTCGCAGCACGGAATCCTTCTATATATGTAGGATGCGTCTAATTGTCGCAGTGATTATTCCAATGCTGACGCAGGACCGAAGAATTCATACCGCGCCTGGGCATCGGGCACGCCGGCCGCTTTCAGTTGACGCTTGATCGCCGCCATGAAGCCTTTAGGCCCCAGGAAGTACGCATCGACGTCGCGATTCTCCGGCAGCCATTGCTCAAGGCGCGCCTGATCGAGCAGCCCCGTCGCATGGGCCGCCGGGCTGACGCCGTCATCTTCGGCGTAGCAATAGAAACGCTTGAGCTGAGGATGCTTGCTCGCCAGGCTCTCGATCCAGTCGCGAAACGCATGGACCGAGCCGTTGCGCGCGCAGTGGATGAAGTAGATCGGCCGCTGAGTCGGCAACGCCGCCTCCAGCATGGTCAGGGTTGGCGTGATGCCGACGCCACCGCTGATGAGCACCAGCGGTTTGTCGCTGTCGGTCAGGGTGAATTCTCCGGAGGGCGGGTACAGATTGATGCTGTCGCCGACCTGCAGCTGATCGTGCAGATAATTGGAGGCGACTCCATCAGGCTCGCGTTTCACGCTGATGCGGTACTGCTTGTTCCCGGCCAGGGCCGATAACGAGTAATTGCGGTGGATCTCTTCGCCGTTCACGTGCAACTGCATGCCGATGTACTGGCCGGCGGTGAATTGCAGGATCGGCTGGTCATCTGCCGGCGCAAAGTAGAACGACGTGATTTCCGCGCTCTCCGGCGTTTTGGCCACCACCTTGAATTCACGCTCACCTCGCCAGCCGCCTGCTGCCTGGGCTTTCTCGTCGTAGATGGCTTTTTCCGCGCCGATCAAAATGTCGGCCAGTTGTCCGTAGGCGTTGCCCCACGCAGTGATGACCTCGTCAGTTGCGACTTCCTTCCCCAGCACCTCGCGAATCGACTCAAGCAGGCACTCGCCAACGAGCGGGTAGTGCTCGGGGAGGATCTGCAGCGCCACGTGCTTGTTGATGATTTTGGCGACCAGATCGCCCAGTTGATCAAGCTGATCGATATGCCGCGCGTACATCAACACCCCGTTCGCCAGGGCGCGAGGCTGTTCACCACTGGCCTGATGCGCCCTGTTGAACAGTGGACGCACTTGCGGGTATCGATCCAGGAGCATTTGGTAGAAATGGGTAATCAGCGCCTCTCCGCCGCTTTCCAGCAGTGGCACTGTTGACTTGACGATGGCACGATCCGATGCGGACAACATAAATAACTCCCGAGCTGATGAGTAAGCGTTACCTCGGTAGTTCAGGAATCGTGCCAGCGACCCCAGGGCCTGAAATCAAGGGCCCGGCCAGCGCACAGTCAATATGACCTCGTAGAATCGCGGGTCAAAATGACCTTACTACGGTCAAATTGACTGCGATTCGGACTGGCCACCCGGCCGTGGAAATCAAAAGGGGTTAAAGCCTGACTTCGGCAGGTCGATAAACCGTCATCGAAAGCTGTTGGCCGAACCCACGCGGCCAGGCAACGCATCACAGAAGGTTTATATGTCCAAGAACGTCCGCGCAGATTCACTCTCGCTTCTGCTGTTCACGTTACGCAGCGGAAAGCTGATGGCGATCAACCTGCTCAAGGTCAGTGAAATCATCCCCTGCCCTCCCCTTACGCGTTTGCCGGAATCCCACCCACACGTCAAAGGGGTCGCGACCTTGCGTGGCAACCCGCTGTCGGTGATTGACCTGAGTCGTGCCATTGGCGAGCGTCCTTTGGTGGACCCGGACGGCGGCTGCCTGATCGTCACCGATGTCAGCCGGTCAAAGCAGGGGCTGCACGTGCAGGCCGTCAGCAAGATCGTTCATTGCCTGACCACTGACATTCGCCCGCCACCCTTCGGCTCCGGCAACAAGTCGTTCATCACCGGCGTGACTCAGGTGGACGGGACGCTGGTTCAGGTGCTGGACATCGAGAAGGTCATTCACGGTATCGCCCCGGCGCGGATCGTCGCCGAACGCGCCGAGCTGAGTGCCGATGACGCCAGAGTGCTGGCGAAGGCGCGCATCCTGGTGGTCGATGACAGTCAGGTGGCGCTGCAACAATCGGTGATTACCCTGCGCAATCTGGGCATCGAATGCCACACCGCCCGCAGTGCACGGGAAGCCATTGATCAGTTACTCGATTTGCAAGGCACCGCACAGCAGATCAACGTGGTGGTGTCCGACATCGAGATGTCGGAGATGGACGGCTACGCGCTCACCCGCACGCTTCGGGAGACCCCGGACTTCCAGGAACTGTACGTGCTGCTGCACACTTCGCTGGACAGCGCGATGAATGCCGAAAAAGCCGATGCTGCCGGCGCCAACGCTGTTCTGACCAAGTTCTCCTCGCCCGAGCTGACACGATGCTTGATCGAAGCCGCCCGCACGGTCGAAGCTCAGGGAATCTGAGACCGACCGCACGCGATGCCTCCACCGCGCATTACTGGTTGATGCGCCGCGACCTCGGCCCGGCACTCCATGATCCGGGCTGGCCCGCCGCCGTGCGTCACGTGGAATTCACCGCGCTGAACGCCGCGGCCGTTCACCAATTGCTGGTGCTGGGTCGCGAGCACGGCGGCGGTCGTGTCGCAGACTATGCCACTTGGCTGGACGCCTTCGAGACTGATCCCGAGTTTGATCCGGCGCTGTGTTTCGTTCTTGAGGACGCTGAAGGTGTGGTGGCCGTTGCGCAATGCTGGACCAGCGCGTTCATCCGCAATCTGGTGGTTCACCCCCGCGCGCACCGTCAAGGCCTGGGTCTCACGCTGCTCAATCAGGTGTTCAAAGCTTTCCGCCAGCGCGGTGAAGGTCATGTCGACCTCAAGGTGATGGAAAGCAATCTGGCCGCACGCCGGCTGTATGAGCGCGCCGGTATGCAATATATTCAGCGCCACGAACTCGAACCGCGCTGAATCTGCGCCGAGCCGCGTTCACCCGCTCACGCCATGGAGATGCGTACCCGTGAAGATGCACACCGCGCTGTTGCTCGTTCTCACCGCCGCCGCTGCCGGCCAGACCAATGCCTCCAGCCCGGACGCGTGGACCGCCTTCAACAAAACCCTGGTCGACAGTTGTATCAGCGCCAGCTCCCTGAAAAACGCCAAACCGGCCGGCGCCGATGCGGCCTTCGATGACAGCGTCGGCTTCAACGCACTGTTGATCAAAGGTCAGTACAAACAGGCGTTCATGAAAAACAAGACCGGCACCGAGCTGTGCCTCTACGACCGCAAGAACAAGAAAGCGCTGATTACCGAGTGGGATAACGTCACCACGTTGCCTAAGAAGTAGGATGAGGCGCGTCGCGATCGTGCTGTTTCCCAACGTGCAGGCCCTGGACGTGGCCGGCCCGCTCGACGTCTTCGCCGAAGCCAACCGATTCCTGCCCGACGGTGATGGCTACGAGATCATCACCCTCGGCGCGGCGCCCTACCCGATCATTGCGTCCAACGGCATGCCACTGGGTGCGCAGTATTCCCTGGCGGACGCGCCGAAGCAGTTCGACATCCTTCTGATTCCCGGCGGTCCCTCATTGCCAGACGGTGCGGAAATGCCCGCCATCACCCACTGGCTGCTGGAAGCCGTGCCACAGGCGCACCGCTACGGCTCGATCTGCACCGGCGCATTCATCCTCGGCCACGCCGGCTTGCTGGACGGCAAGCAGGCCGCTACCCATTGGAGCCACTCGGAGCAACTCGCCGATCAGTTCCCCCGCGCGAGGGTCGAGCCCGATCGCATTTATGTTCGCGACGGTGCGCTCATCACATCAGCCGGGGTCACGGCGGGCATCGACATGGCGCTGGCATTGGTGGCGGAGGACCACGGGCCGGCGATTTCCCTGGCGGTGGCCAAGCGGCTGCTGGTGGTGGCTCAGCGTCAGGGCGGGCAGTCGCAATTCAGCCCGTACCTCACGGCGTCGGCAGATGACGATTCGCCCGTGGCCAAGGTGCAGCGCTATGTGATGGCGCACATCGGCGAGCCGTTTTCAGTGGAGCGACTGGCCGACGTGGTGGCAATGAGTCCCCGCACGTTCGCCCGGGTATTTGCCCGCGACGCCAAGGTCACACCGGCGGAGTTCGTGCAGCGTGCGCGCATCGACGCCGCTCGCCATTTGCTGGAAGGCAGCGAAATGGCGATCAAGGCGGTGGCGTATCACTGCGGATTTGGCAGCGCCGCGCGCATGCGGCTGATCTTCAGTCAGCGCCTGGGGGTGACGCCGACTCAGTATCGGGACAGCTTTCGCAAAGAAGTGTGAGCATGGCGGGCGGGTGATTCTCCCGGCAGCGTACTCGCCTGCGACGGTGTCATCAGCGCTTGCCCATCGACCGACGGGTGCCTGATGGCGCAACGCCCGGACGCTTGTCGTGGTTGGATTTGCCCGAGCCTTTGTAGTGCTGCTGATCCTTCTTCGCCTGCAACAGCTCGCCCGGCTTGAACGGGAAGCTGAACGCCGGAATCGCAGGTTTTGTATCCGCCGGGGCAGCGTGGGCGTCGACCGAAGCGTGCGATTCACGAGCATCAGGAGCGGGCGTGTGTTCGGGGGTGGTCATGAAAGCTCCGGAATGGCAGACGGTCGAGAATACGGGCGGCGCCCGAGGGCCGCGCAGCATACCTGAATCGCCGCCGGATCGCTGCTGCCAACAGACCGACTGCGCGCGCCTATTTGTAGAACAGATCCACCATGACTTCCGCTGAAAACGGGCCCGCGGTCGGCGCACTGGTTTGCCACAGCAACTGGGCGTTGAAGTCAGCCGTCTCGGAGTAATCACCCTCCAGCAGATCGGTCAGGTGAAAGGGCTCGTGGAACGGCACGGTTGAGTCATCGCGGGCACGGGTAATCCGAATGCCGATGCTGTCATTGTCGACCGGCACCAGTACATCACCCTTGAGTATCCCGGACACCGGTGTGATGCGCGCATTGAGGCTGAACGGCGATTCGCAGGTGCGGCTGGTGGCCAGAGCGAAGCGCTGAAAGGTAGCCGGCTCCCCTACTCGCACGTTGCGGATGGCCACGTCACCGAAATCCACGGTCTCGGGCATGACCCGCAATTCAGCGTCACAGGCGACGAACCGCAGGCCCTCAAGGTTGTTGATGACGTAGCTGAGCGTGGCGTCGGGCCCGGGATTTTGCCCGCTGCCGCCATCGAGCTGGAACATCCGGTAGTCGTGCAAACCACTTGCGACGCCAGAAGGCGGGGTCGGGCCGTACTTCTGGATGAACACCGAAAACGGCAGGTTAAACGTGACGCTCGGACAGGCCGAACCTGCCTCCGTGCAGGCCGGCACTTGCTGTTGCGTGGGAACCCGCCCGCTGGTCTGCACGAAATCAATGCCACTCAACGTGAGTCCGGCGCGAATCCCCTGTCCGATCTGCAGGTTGTCCGGGTTCAGATACAGGAACACATCCTCGGGGCCACCCGGTTCGTCCCTGGCACACTCAACCGCAAGGTTCAGTCGCTCCGAGCGCCAGACCGCGCTGCCATCAGGCAGGTTAGCGGGAATGGCGACGGTGCTGCTCAGGTCCGCACGAACCACCGACTCGCCTGCGCCTTGGGTCTTGCAGGTCAGCGCCATGGCGAGACCGGGCATCAATAGCGTCATCAGCAACGTGATCGGCAGCGTCAGCCACCCTCGGATGATGGATCTTTTCATGTCAGCATTTCCCTATGAGTGAGTGTGAATCCGGCGTGCGCAGCGGCACTGCGAAGGGCTGCCCACCCTGAAACGGCGCGCAGTAATCGCGCTGTCCGCCGTAATCGGTCATGGCCTTGAAGCTCAAGGTTTCAGGCACTGAGCCCTTTACACCGAGGACAGGCAGCGTCAGTGAGGCGTCCGAAAAAGGTGGCAGCAACCGGTGGTCTGCGACCTCGATTCCGTTGATGCGCAGGTCCTGCAGCGAAACGTGATACGGCGTCGGGTTACGCACGGAAAGCGTGGCATCGGTTGATGGAGCGCGTTGCCAGATCAGCGTTTGCGCCGCATCGGCCGGGTCGCCAGTCAACGCTGCTGGCCGATAGAAGACGTTGATGCGTTGGCGGATGGCAATGCTCAACTGCTGAACCGCCGGGCTGCGCCGAGGAATTTCCAGCACGTACAGGTGCAGCATCGACTCCCGGTCCTGGGGCAGGCCGATGCCTTCATAGAGCAGGCGCAAGGTCTGCCTGCCCTTGGCTGGCAGACGCGCCAGAGGCGGGGTCAACGCAAACGGCAGATCGGCTGCGCGCGCATCGCCGGGTTGATCATGGCCCGGTTGATCATCTGCGCGCGGTGCATCGAGCCAGGCTTGAATCAGGGCCTCGGAATCACCGCGGTTGCTGACCTCGATCGTCGACTCGTTGTAACGGCCGTCGAAGATCAACCGGGTGCCTGACAGTGAGACGGCCCCTTCTGCCATGCCGCTGATGACGGCCAGAAAAAGCCCTGACAGACAAGCGCGCTTCATTGGCACTGCACCTTCAGGCGATCGTAGCTGCGATGGGCTTCTTTCGGCGGCAGCGCGAAGGTTGCGCGGCACTGCTGATCGGTCCATTTAACGATGAGCTCGCCGCTGTCCCGCTCGCTCAGCACCAGCGCCCGGCCGCTTGGGTCGACGGTTGCCAGCGGCTTGCCCTGCTCGTCTTCCACCACTGCCCCCATGGGCAACCGGCTGCCATCGGCTCGCACCAGTTCGAATTGCACACGCCGACCGATTGCCGTGCGAAAGCTGACCAAGGGCGCCGCGCCGCGTCGGGGCACGACTTGATCCACCGCATTCTCCAGCTCGACATCGGCGCCCAACTGGCGGGTGTCGAGGTTGACCCAGTTGGTTCGATATGGCTGGGCGTAAGGCAGGATGGCGTAACCGTTATCGGCGGTTTCGACGTTGCTGAAATTGCTCAGCCGCGCGCCGCTGACCCCTTTTACCTGCACGAGCGCGAAGGTCTCGCCCAGGGGCTGACCGAAATTCACCCCGCCCGCGTGGGCGACCATCGAACCCGACGCGCCCATGCTCAGCGCCTGATAATCCCTGCCCTGACCGTAGCCCGCATCGAAACGTCCGTAGGCCGTGGTGGTGCTGAGTTTGCCGAATCCCGATGAGCCCGACGCACTGTCGTGGCCGGCCTGCAGCGAGTAGAAGCTGTTGCGGTCGTCGAACAGTTGACCGTTCAAGCCGGACTGCAGGCTGGACGCGCCGGAGCTGTCACGAACGGCATTGGCAAACAGCCGCGATGAACCGGAATCGCTTCCCAGCGGCAGGCTCAATGTCAGCGCAATGCGGTTGTCGGACTGGCTTTCGCCGCTGCGTTCGAAGGTCTGGTTACGCTCGACCGACACGTTGTAGCTAAGGCTGCGCCACGCCGAATTCCACGACAGATAAAGCTGGCGCGTCTTGTTGCCCCTGTCCCAGTAGCGCTGCTCCGACCCGGTAAAGCTCAGCGACGCAGACTGCTCCGGCAGCGCCTGGGTCAGGCTGATTTCGATGCGATCTTTGGCGCGACCGCTGGCTGATCCGTTACGCGCTTGCAACGCCTCGACATGGTCGTCGAACGTCAGGTATTGATCGGTTGAATAGCGATAACCGGCCACGGCGAGTGTGGTGTTGGTCAAGTCCAGCGTATTGGCGTAGCGCACGCGCAGGCTCTGCCCACTGTAGCGTTGCTCGCGCTGTCGGCTGAGGGACTGGGTCAGGTCCAGCGACACCGCGCCGAGTCCGGTGTTGACCCCCGCGCCAATGTTGCCGGCCTGGTAATCCTCGGCGACTTGCACGCCGCCCGCTGCCGTCACCCGCTCGGTCAGGCCATACACCAGCGTGCTGCTGGCGAACGAGGGTGAAAGGCCATCTTCCGTGTTGCTGTCGTACTGACCAGCAGCGAGGCTGTAGCGCAATGCGCCTTTCGGCACCATGATCGGCAGGGATGCATAGGCCTGGACGAAGACGCGCTTGCTGCCATCGGCTTCGACCACCGTCACTTCCAGATCGCCGTTCGACCCGCTGGGATAGATGTCGGTGATTTCGAACGGGCCCGGCGAGACGTTGCCGCTGTACAGCATGAAACCGTTCTGCCGCACTTCCACCAATGCGTTAGTGTCGGCAATACCACGAATGACCGGCGCGAAAATCCGCTCGCTGTCAGGCAGCATGCCCTCATCGGACATCACCATGGCGCCGAGGAACCGAACGCTGTCGAACACCTGGGAATCGGTAAAGGTCTCGCCCAGGGTCAGCTGGCTTTTCAGCGAGGTGATGTCACGCTGGATGAACGTCCGATTGCTGCGAAAGCGGTAAGGCTGATCATTGCCATAGGTCAGCGAAGACTCGTTGCGCAGTCGCCAGGCGCCGAGGTTCACGCCGTTGCGAACACTCAGGTAATACTGATCCTGATCTTGAGCCTGACCGCTGCGGGAGCGACGCGCGCCGCTGAAGTTGTAATTCACGAAACCGACCGTCTCGCCCTCGTCCCATAACTCCGGCGGCACGTAACCGCGAGCGCTGCGCGACATCATTGCCTGAGGGATGCTGATGTTCAGGCGCAGGCTCGCCGGCTGATAATCGACGCGGGCAAATTCAACCCGCGTCGAGAGATCGAAACAGGCTGTCTGCGAAGCGTCACCGGCCTGCACGGCATCGGTGTTCATGCCGAACTGGCGGAGCATGTCCAGGGTGAGACAGGCTTCAACGGTGCCTTTCGCGGCGTTGGAGACGAAGTTGATGTCACGCCGCCCGCTCAGCACACGGTTGACGTAGACGTCCACCCGATAGCTTCCGGGGACCACGCTGTTACCTTGCAAAAACGTCGCGAGATCGGCGGGCTGATCGGTGCCCTGAATGAACGAGGTATTGAATTTCACATCGGCGGTGTCGTTGCTCTGATCGGTCATTGCCAGCGCAGGCGACACCAGCGCAAGCCCTGCCGACGCAAGAATAATCCTCGCCATCGGGCTGATCCGAAACGGCTCATGCGCCGGATGCCTGCGGTCGAGGTGTGAAGAGCATGCTGCCATCCGTGCATATCCCTTTTGGTGATCTCGGGGTTCCATTGGCGGGTTTCACTCGTGTTCTCGATTCCGAGGGCGCTGGCAAACCACGTTTGGCAGGCGCAAGGCGCTGGGATCGCATGACTGCGACCGAAGAAAGACCTGGGCAAAATCCGTCCCGACTGAGTGGCTACTCGGCCCGGGTGATGGCGTTGGCGACCTTGATGGCTCGAGTCGCCTGGTCACCGGCGACCTTCGCGGTGTACGGCTCCTGCGCGCCGAAATCGTTGATGCTGATGAACCGCAGCTCCACCGCGTGACCGCTGGCCGGTTTGGTGAGCGGCAATTGGACGGTCTGCTTTGGCGCCAGCATCCTGCTGTCCGCCTTGAACAGCGTCTTGCCCTGCTGCCGGGCGTCGATCTGGATCATCGACACGTGATAGGGCGTCGGGTTACTGACTTCCAGCTGGCCGTCGTGTACGCGCCACTCCAGGCTTTTTGCCGCATCGAGGGGATCGCCATTCAGCCCGGCGGGCCGGTAGAAGAGCTTGATGCGCTGGCGAATCGCGATCTGCAGCTGGTTGTCCTTGGCCGATTGCGGGATCTCCTGGACGTTGAGCCAGAACACCGACTCGCGGTCGTTGGGCAAACCTTCGCCGGCGTAGATCACCCGAATCATTTGCCGGGCACTGCCTGCCATTCGTGCCAGCGGCGGGGTGACGACGAAGGGCAGATTCTCGGTGTCGCTCTGCGCTTCGAGCCATGACTGGGCGAGGATGTCAGCCGTGCCGCTGTTGTTCACAACGAAACTGACCTCCTTGTCCGTGGCCTGGTAGATGACACGCGTGGTGTTGAGCACGATGCCCGCCTGCGCCGGGGCAGCCAGAAGCAACCCCAGCCAGAGGGCGGAGCCGCGAATGAATTCAGGAAACATGGTGAGACCGTCTTGGTTACGAAGTGAGCGAGTGAGAAAGGCGAGCGAGCACTGCCCGCTCGCCTGCTACATCACTCGTAATCCATCACGAACGGCAGGAAGCCGTCCGCATTACCCGGGTTGGTCGTCGCGCCGTTGAGGACATACACGGCGCCGAAGTTGATCTCGGCGGTAGCGCCATCAGCGCCGTCCTTGACCAGCGGCGTGTCGATGGTTTCGTTGCCGCTCAGGTCCATCAACTGGTTGGACGCATTGAGCAGGCCGATGCCTACGCCGTCCGCCGCGCCGGTAGCCCGCAGCAGTTTCTGATCGAGGTTATCCAGACCGCTGCCCTGACGGGCGACGAAGCGCATGTTCACGGTGTTGTATTGAGCGGCGCCGCCGGTGCAATTGACCAGCAGCTGGATGGGCGATGCGGTTTCAAGTTTGTTGTCGGCGAAAAGACCGATATCGGAAAACGAGACGTTGCCCAGGTCGACATTGATCTCGCCAGGGTTGTTGCCAGGGGTGGCGCCAGTCCCGGCGCCGATGTCACACGTGATATTGGTCAGGGTGCCGGTGAAAACAAGTTTGCCGTTGTTCGCAGCATTCGCGGTCCCGGAAATGCCAAGCCCCATTGCGGCCACGATAGCCAGGGTAAGAGAAAGCTTTTTCATATAACGACGTTCCTTGTGTCGATTCGTGTGTGCCCAAAAGGACGAGAGGAACTATAAGCAGCGCTTCCAGGATCGGCTGTCAGGCGTTCTACATCCTGTGGATTGAAAGGACAGTGGCGCGCGTCGGAACTTTCGGTAGGAGATGACGCTATTGTTTCAGAGCCCTCGCCGGCCGGGGGTTTGCGGAGTAACGCTCGCGAAGAACCTTCACCAACCTTCGCGCCTGGCGCCTAACCGCCGACCTGAAAAACGCGCCCATGTAAAAGTCTCACCCACGAAAAACCCCGGCTCAATGGAACCGGGGTCGTCAGTGGGGATCGCGAATCGAGGGGGGAGGCAGTGCCTACTGGTAGGTCAGCGTGACAATTCCCGCGCGGGGGTTCTGCGGGTCGGAAACCAGTTCGGTGTAACGTGCCTGCACGGGCACAACGCCTTTGCCGCAGGCGTCGTTGTGGCGACTCAGGCCCACGGTGACGTCAGGGTCCGCCTGCAAGGTTGTCGGAAGTAATGCCGCCGACGGAGCGCTCAAGACCTGGGCGTCGCACGCGGCATTCACCACGCTGCCATGAAACATCAGGCCACCTTGGGCGGCCCACGCGGTGGACCCCGTTATGGCGTCAGCGCCGAAAACTGCGACCGAGAACAACAACGAAACAGCCATGAGGCTTTTCATGACAAACACTCCGGAGTAGAGCCGCTGACCGACGTAAGTCAGAGCCCTGTGAACAAGCATTCAGAACTCACGAAGTTTATGTAAGAATTTTCCCCGTCACAGTAGAACTCGTTCATCGAAACTCGTGGCTTCTATTTGGGTATCGCCCTGCGGCATTGTTTCTTTACCCACGTTCATCGTCTGCCCTTATTCACCTGACAATATTGACAGGCAGCAGTCATTTTGCTGACCGGGTCAAAGGGTTATAAAGGACGCTCCCGGTTACGCCCCTCATTCACTGGTTGGCCTGTCCCTGTATGCAGAAGAAGAACAAAATCGTGATGCTCGCGACCCTGCTGGTCGTGCTCGTAGTGACAGGCGTCTGGGCATTGAATCGCCCCGCCGCGAAAAAAGTCAGCGCCCCCGTTGCCGTACCGGTACGCGTGATCAACGTGACTCAGGAAGACGTGCCGCGTTATGTCACCGGGATCGGCTCGGTGCTGTCGCTGCAAAGCGTGGTGATTCGCCCTCAGGTGGACGGCATTCTGACCAAAGTGCTGGTAAAGGAAGGGCAGCTGGTCAAGGCGGGTGATCTGCTGGCAACCATCGATGATCGTTCGATCCGCGCTGCCCTCGATCAGGCCAAAGCGCTGTTGACCCAGAGCCAGGCGCAGTTGAACGTGGCCAATGTCGACCTCAAGCGCTACAAGCTACTGACCGTCGACAACAGCATCTCCAAACAGCAGTACGATCAGCAGCAAGCGCTGGTCGATCAACTCAAGGCCACGGCGCTGGGCAATCAGGCGTCGATCAATGCCTCGCAGGTACAGCTTTCCTACACGCAAATACGGTCGCCCGTGACAGGCCGGGTCGGCATCCGCAACGTTGATGAAGGCAACTTCCTGCGCGTCAGCGATGCGACCGGGCTGTTCTCGGTGACGCAGATCGACCCGGTGGCGGTCGAGTTTTCCCTGCCGCAGCAGATGCTGCCTACGCTCCATGACCTGATCGCCTCCAGCACGCCCGCGCCGGTCAACGCTTACCTCGGCGAAGGCGCGACCGGCACGCTCCTGGGTCAGGGCAAGTTGTTGCTGATCGACAATCAGGTGGCGGCCAGCACGGGCACCATTCGCGCCAAAGCGATATTCGACAACGCTTCAGAGAAGCTGTGGCCCGGGCAACTGGTGACCGTGCGCATTCAGACCGCCATCGACCGCGGTGCCCTGAAGGTTCCGCCGCAAGTGGTGCAGCGCGGCATCGACCAGCATTACGTGTACCGGATCAAAGGCGACACCGCCGAGGTGGTGCCGGTCAACGTGCTGTATCAGGACAGCGACCTGATGCTCATCAGCGGGGTGGAGGCCAATGACGTGCTGGTCAGCGACGGTCAGTCGCGCTTGAAAAACGGCGCGCGGATCGAGGTGGTCAAGGGTGATCCTGTGGACACCCTGGCCGACTCCACCGGGGCGGCAAAATGAACAGCCGCGGTTCTATCTCCGCATGGTGCGTCAACCACCCGATCGCCACGGTTCTGCTGACATTCGCGCTGGTGCTGCTGGGCTGCATCGCCTTCCCTCGCCTGCCGGTGGCGCCGCTGCCGGAAGCTGAATTTCCGACGATTCAGGTCGCCGCCCAGTTACCCGGCGCCAGCCCGGAAACCATGGCGTCTTCGGTGGCGACGCCCCTTGAAGTGCAGTTCAGCGCCATTCCCGGCATGACCCAGATGACGTCGAGCAGCGCGCTGGGCTCGACCAATCTGACACTGCAATTCACCCTCAACAAAAGCATCGACACCGCCGCGCAGGAAGTGCAGGCAGCCATCAACACGGCAGCCGGACGCTTGCCCGCGGATTTGCCAACGCTGCCGACCTGGCGCAAGGTCAACCCGGCGGACAGCCCGGTGCTGATCCTCAGCGTCAGCTCGAACCTGATGCCCGGCACCGAACTCAGCGACGTCACCGAATCCCTGCTGGCGCGTCAGTTGAGTCAGATCGACGGCGTCGGTCAGGTCAACATCACCGGCCAGCAACGTCCGGCGATCCGTGTCCAGGCGGCGCCCGAAAAACTTGCGTCGATCGGGCTGACCCTTGCCGATCTGCGTGAATCCCTGCAGCAGACCAGCCTCAACCTGGCCAAGGGTGCGTTGTACGGCAAAGACAGCATTTCCACCCTCGCCTCCAACGACCAGCTGTTTCAGGCGAAAGACTACGAACAACTGATCGTTTCCTACAAAGACGGCGCGCCGGTTCATTTGCGTGACGTGGCGCGGGTTATCAACGGTTCGGAAAACGCCTACGTACGGGCCTGGTCCGGGGATCAGCAGGGCGTGAACATCGTGGTGTTCCGCCAGCCCGGCGCGAACATCGTCGAGACGGTCGATCGCGTGCTCGGCCAGTTGCCCAAGTTGCAGGAAATGCTCCCGGCTTCGGTGGACGTCTCGGTGCTCAGCGACCGGACCAAAACCATTCGCGCGTCACTGCATGAAGTGGAAATGACGCTGCTGATCGCCATCGCCCTGGTCATCGCGGTCATGGCGCTGTTTCTGCGCCAGCTCTCCGCGACGCTGATCGTGACCGCCGTGCTGGGTGTGTCCCTCGTCGCCAGCTTCGCGCTGATGTACGTGCTCGGCTTCAGCCTGAATAACCTGACCCTGGTGGCGATCGTGGTGGCGGTGGGGTTTGTCGTCGACGATGCGATTGTCGTGGTGGAGAACATCCACCGTCACCTGGAAGCCGGCGAAAGCATGCGCGATGCGGCGATCAAGGGTTCCAGCGAAATCGGCTTCACCGTGGTGTCGATCAGCTTCTCGCTGATTGCCGCATTCATTCCGCTGCTGTTCATGGGCGGCGTGGTCGGCAGGCTGTTCAAGGAGTTCGCGCTGACCGCGACGTCGACCATTCTGATTTCGGTGGTGGTCTCGCTGACCCTGGCGCCGACCCTTGCAGCGCTGTTCATGCGCGCACCGAAACACGATCCCCACGCCAAGCCCGGCTTCGGTGAGCGACTGCTCGCGCGGTATGCCCGCGGCGTGCGCTTCGCCCTCGCCCACCAGCGATTGATGATGGGGATTTTCGGCCTGACCCTGGTGCTGGCGGTGGTCGGCTATGTGCTGATCCCCAAAGGTTTCTTCCCGGTGCAGGACACCGGCATGGTGCTGGGCACGAGCGAAGCGGCGGCGGATATTTCCTTCCCGGACATGATCGAGAAGCACAAGCAGCTGGCGAAAATCATCGCGGCCGATCCGGCGGTCAAGGCGTTCTCGCACTCGGTCGGCGTCAGCGGCAGTAACCAGACGATCGCCAACGGCCGGGTGTGGATTGCCCTCAAGGACCGCGAAGACCGGGATGTGACGGCCAGCCAGTTCATTGACCGGATCCGGCCGAAACTGGCGCAGATCCCCGGCATCGTCCTGTACCTGCGGGCCGGGCAGGACATCAACCTGAGCTCCGGTCCGAGCCGCGCGCAGTATCAGTACGTGCTCAAGAGTAACGACGGCGCGCTGCTGAATGTCTGGACGCAGAAGCTGACCGATAAGCTGAAAACCCTGCCGGCTTTCCGCGACCTCTCCAACGATTTGCAACTGGGCGGCAGCGTCACGCACCTGGATATCGACCGCAGCGCCGCGGCGCGCTTCGGCCTGACCACGGCGGATGTGGATCAGGCGCTGTACGACGCCTTTGGTCAGCGGCAGATCAACGAATACCAGACCGACATCAACCAGTACAAAGTCATTCTGGAGCTGGAGCCGCAACAGCGCGGCAAGGCCGAAAGCCTGAACTACTTTTACCTGCGCTCGCCGCTGACCAATGAAATGGTGCCGCTGTCGGCGCTGGCCAAGGTCGGTGCGCCGAAGATGGGCCCGTTGTCGATCAGCCATGACGGCATGTTCCCGGCCGCCAACCTGTCGTTCAACCTGTCGGCGGGCGTGGCGCTGGGGGATGCCGTGGTGCTGCTCGATCAGGCGAAGAACGAGATCGGCATGCCGGCCTCGATCATTGGCAACTTCCAGGGCGCCGCCCAGGCGTTCCAGAGTTCGCTGGCCAACCAGCCGTGGCTGATTCTTGCCGCGCTGGTGGCGGTGTACATCATCCTTGGCGTGCTTTATGAAAGCTTCGTCCATCCGCTGACAATCATTTCCACCCTGCCCTCCGCCGGTATCGGTGCGCTGTTGCTGCTGTGGCTGATGGGGCAGGACTTTTCGATCATGGGCCTGATCGGGATCGTGCTGCTGATCGGCATCGTCAAGAAGAACGGCATCCTGCTGGTGGACTTCGCGCTGGACGCTCAACGCAATCGCGGGATGTCCCCGCGCGATGCCATCTACGAAGCGTGTCTGACGCGCTTCCGTCCCATCATCATGACCACGCTCGCCGCATTGCTCGGCGCGCTGCCCTTGATGCTCGGTTATGGTGTCGGCGCTGAACTGCGTCAGCCGTTGGGCATTGCCGTTGTCGGGGGATTGCTGGTGAGCCAGGCGCTGACGCTGTTCACCACGCCCGTGATCTACCTGCAGCTTGAGCGACTTTTCCATCGCCAGCGTCCCACGCCGGACTCGACAGCGCCAGGCTCGCCAGCGTCCAAGCCGGCTGCAGCCGAACGGGTCGCGGAAAAGCAGGCCGTTGAAACAAGCACCTATAAGTAAGCATCAACAAGTGAGCGTGGACCGATGCGTGTCCTGATTATCGAAGACGAAGAGAAAACCGCCGATTACCTGCACCGGGGCCTGACCGAGCAGGGTTACACCACCGACGTTGCGCGCGAGGGCATCGAAGGCCTGCACATGGCGCTGGAGAGTGAATACGCGGTGATCATTCTCGACGTCATGCTGCCGGGCCTCGACGGTTATGGCGTGCTGCGTGCCCTGCGCGCGCGCAAACAAACGCCGGTGATCATGCTCACCGCCCGTGAGAACGTCGACGATCGCATACGCGGCCTGCGCGAAGGCGCTGACGATTACCTGGGCAAGCCGTTCTCGTTTCTGGAACTGGTCGCGCGCCTGCAAGCCCTGACCCGGCGCAGCGGCGGTCACGAGCCGGTGCAGATCAGCGTCGCTGATTTGTGGATCGACCTGATCAGCCGCAAGGCCACGCGGGCCGGCGTGCGTCTGGACCTCACCGCCAAGGAGTTTTCGCTGCTCAGCGTACTGGCGCGGCGTCAGGGGGAAATCCTGTCGAAGACGTCGATTGCCGAGATGGTCTGGGACGTAAATTTCGACAGCGATGCCAACGTCGTCGAAGTCGCGATCAAGCGTCTGCGCGCCAAGCTCGACGGGCCGTTCGAGCAGAAACTGCTGCACACCATTCGCGGCATGGGTTACGTGCTGGAGAGCCGTCGTGTCGACTAACTCCATCGCCCTGCGCCTGAGCGGCATGTTCGCCCTCGTGGCGCTGCTGGTGTTTCTGTTGATCGGCTGGGCGCTTTACCTGCAAGTGGACAAGGGCCTGGGTCTGCTGCCGGAAGCCGAAGTCGATGCCCGTTACAGCGTGCTCGAATCAGCCGTCCAGCGTTACGGCACGCCTGAGCACTGGGCGAAGATCAACGCCAAGCTCAGGCTGCTCAGCGAGGAAGACAAACGCCTGCGCTTCTGGGTGGTCAGCGACAACCCGACCTATGAATTCGGTAACCCCGATGCCGAAATCCGCGCCTTCGCCAAGGGCCCCTTGGGCATGCGCGACCTGAACCTGAGCGGCCATGATTACCCGTTCAAGGTGCTGGTCAGTCAGTTCCCGGCGAAAGATCAACGCCCGCCGCTGCGTTTTCTCACAGCGGTCGACACCGAAACCTTCTGGCAGACCCAACACTCCCTGCTCATCGCGCTGATCAGTCTGGCGGCCGTCGGCATTCTCCTCGCCTCAGCACTGGGTTACTGGGTGGCGCGCATTGGCCTGAAACCACTGACGGAGCTGTCGCTGGAGGCGCGCAAACTGACGCCGCCGCGATTGAGCGGACGCCTGCAGTTGGCGCATTTGCCGCCGGAGCTGGATCAGTTCGTGACCTCGTTCAACTCGACGCTGGACCGGGTCGAGCAGGCCTATTCGCGGCTGGAGTCGTTCAACGCCGACGTCGCCCATGAACTGCGCTCGCCGCTGACCAATCTTATCGGCCAGACCCAGGTCGCGCTGACCCGAGGGCGATCGGCCGAGCATTACTTCGAGGTGCTGCAATCCAACCTCGAAGAGCTCGAACGGCTGCGCTCAATCATCAATGACATGCTGTTTCTGGCCAGCGCCGATCAGGGCAGCAAGGCCACGCAACTGACCCAGGCCTCGCTCGCCCAAGAAGTGGCGAAGACCCTGGATTATCTGGATTTCATTCTGGAAGACGCCCAGGTACAGGTTGAGGTGCGTGGCGATGCCAACGCGCCCATTGAAACCGCGCACTTGCGCCGGGCGCTGATCAACCTGCTGCACAATGCGGTGCAGCACACCTCGCCAGGGCAGTTGATTCATGTGGATATTCGCGATGAGGGCGATCACGTCAGCATCGGCGTGACCAATCCCGGCGCGCCGATCGCCGAGGAGCATCTGCCGAAACTGTTCGAGCGCTTCTACCGCGTCGACGCCTCGCGCAGCAACAGCGGCGCCAACCACGGGCTTGGCCTGGCGATCGTCAAAGCCATCGCCCTGATGCACGGCGGCACCGTGTTCGTGCGCAGCGAGCATGGGGTGAATACGTTCGGGATCAATTTGCCGAGTTGAGTGGGCGCTTGTCACTCCACCATGATCGTTCCCACGCGGAGCGTGAGGAACGATCACCGCGCACAATAGCGAGGCCGCATGGACGCACCTACCGACTAAGCTCTGCGCTTTTTCAACTCGCGCCGCAAGCGCGTGTTGTCCACCGCAAGCGACACAATAATTAAAGTGCTTAGGAGTTCAAAACCGTTCAGACCGACGTAGTGCCAGAACACCCACGCAACAAGGGCGACAATCACAGCGACTGCCAGCAGCAAGATTGAGTCTTTCACACTACATGCCCCAACAATCCATAATTGGCTTGATCGTTCCCACGTGGAGCGTGAGGAACGAACCTCGTGACAATCAACCCTTCTTCACAAACTCGGACTTCAGCTTCATCGCGCCGATGCCGTCGATTTTGCAGTCGATGTCGTGATCGCCGTCCACCAGTCGGATGTTTTTGACCTTGGTGCCGACCTTGACCACCAGCGACGAGCCTTTGACTTTAAGGTCCTTGATGACCGTGACGGTGTCGCCGTCCTGCAGGGTGTTGCCCACTGCGTCCTTGATGACCTTGGTGTCATCGCCCGCTTCGGCGCTGGCGCCGTCAGCCGACCATTCGTGGGCGCATTCCGGGCACACGAACTGGCTGCCATCTTCGTAGGTGTACTCGGAACTGCATTTTGGGCACGGCGGTAAGCTCACGGCGGATCTCGCATCAGAGGAAATAGGCGCAGGATTATAAGGGTTTTTATCCACCTGAGGAGCGGGCGCCTGAAAACGCTGGAAACATTGCCTGCTGCGGTAGTCTGAATCCCAAGCACGGCGAGAGGCTGTGGTCATGGTGAGGAGTCAGCCATGAACGATCCATTTGACCTGCAGCGATTTGTCGAGGCGCAGGCATCCATGCACGAACGCGCATTGTCGGAGCTCAAATCCGGGCGTAAACAGTCGCACTGGATGTGGTTCGTGTTCCCGCAACTGGCGGGTCTGGGCCACAGCGACATGGCCCGGCGGTACGGCATCAGCGGGCGCAAGGAGGCGATCGCTTATTTACAGCATCCGGTACTGGGCGAACGGCTGGCGTGCTGTTGCGAGGCGTTGCTTGAATGGAAAGACCGCAGCTCCATGCAGATCATGGGCTCGCCAGACGACATGAAGCTGCGATCAAGCATGACGCTGTTTGCAGCGGTCGCGCCTGATACGCGCGTTTTTCAGGAAGTGCTTGAGGCGTTTTTTGACGGCAAACCGGACGCCATGACGCTGTCGAAGCTGGGCTGAGGCAGGCCTTCACCTACACTCATCCTCAGGCCAACGCCGTGTCCATCACCATCATCAGGCAGAACCCGACCAGCAATCCGACGCTCGCAATTTTGTCGTGACCGTTGCGGCGGGATTCGGGGATAACTTCGTGGGTCACCACCAGCAGCATCGCCCCGGCCGCCAGCGCCAGGCCCACCGGCAACAGCAACGCGGCCACTTCCACCAGCCAGGCGCAGAGCACGGCGAACACCGGCTCGACCAAACCGGACGCCGCGCCGATCAAAAACGCCTTGAGCCGGGACATGCCGGCAGACGCCAGCACCAGCGCAATGACCAGCCCTTCCGGCACGTCCTGAATGGCAATACCCATCGCCAGGCTGTCGGCATGAGCCAGACCACCACCCGCCGACACGCCCACCGCCATGCCTTCGGGAATGTTGTGGGCAATGATGGCAATCACAAACAGCCAGATGTTCGAGGGGATCGCCGGTTTCCCGGCCACCGCCGATAATTGCGGCCCTCTGGAGACCAGCGTGTCGACCAGAAACAGGCCCGCCGCGCCGAGCAATATCCCGAAGCTGACCAACGCACCGGCGCCCCACGGGGTAAAACCCAGATCGTGGGCCGCGCCCAAGCCCGGCACAATCAATGAAAACGCCGTCGCTGCCAACATGATACCGGCGCCGAATCCCAGCAGGCCGTCGGACACCGCCACCGGCATGCCGCGAATCACCAGCACCGGCACCGCACCCAGCGCGGTGCCCAATGCGCAGATGGCGCCGCCCTCAAGCGCTCGCAACATTCTGGGCTCAAGTGCAACCCATGAAAGTCCCTGGGCCACCAGCAGGCCGGTGCCGACGAGGACCAGAATCGAACCCAATGCCAGTCGCAATAACCGCACGCTGCCGAGGGCCAGTATGTCCGAGCGCATAAATCGCCTTATCCAAGGTCGGGGAAATTTCAGCCGAGCGCCGCTGTGTAGCGCTTGGCAACCGCATCCCAGTTGACGACGTTGTAGAACGCGGCGATGTATTCCGGACGACGGTTCTGGTAGCGCAGGTAATAGGCATGCTCCCAGACGTCCAGCCCGAGGATCGGCATGTTGCCGTTCATGAGCGGGCTGTCCTGATTGCCGCTGCTTTCCACAACGAGTTTTTTGTCCGGGGTAACGCTCAGCCAGGCCCAGCCGCTGCCGAAGCGGGTCAGCGCCGCTTTGGTGAAGGCGTCCTTGAACGCGTCGAATCCGCCCACTTGCTCGTCGATCGCCGTCGCCAGCGCACCGCTTGGCACCCCGCCGCCCTGGGGGCTCATGACTTCCCAGAACAGTGAATGGTTGGCATGACCGCCGCCCTGATTGATCACCGCCGGGCGCAGTTTTTCCGGAAGCTCGGCGACGCTGGCGACCAGCTTCTCGATGGGCCACTCGGCGTATTCAGTGCCCTCAACGGCTGCGTTGAGGTTGTTGATGTAGGTCTGGTGGTGCTTGCTGTAGTGGATTTCCATGGTCTGCGCGTCGATGTGCGGCTCGAGCGCATCGTAGGCATAGGGCAAGGCAGGCAAGGTAAACGGCATGTCAGTGGACTCCAAACGAGAGGGTGCCGGCGCGGGCAGCATGATGCTGAAGCGCCGAGCGGGAATGTTCGCCGTTACTGTTGAGCAGGCGACGGGTGCGTGGGTACTCGCCGTATTGGCCGACGAAACCCAAGAGTTCGCTGTAGGTTTTATTACTGTGCCGCAGCGCCGCCTGTCGCAGGGCAGGCGTCATTTGCGTGTCCTGAATCACATTCAACAGGCGCTGATGGACGGCGCAGAGGTATTCGGCGCTCTCCTCCGGCTGACCCAGGCTCAGGTGCAGATCCGCCAGGTTGTGGTGCGAAATCACGAACGCCGCCACGGCCTCATCGGCGACGCTCCAGCGGTCGAAGAGCACCTGCGCCAGCGCGAGGGCCTGCAGGTACAGCTCGCGCGCATCGATCAGGTCGCCTCGGTTGAAGCAACTGTTACCGCTCAGGATGGTACGTTTCCATTGCTCCATGGCGCAGGTCCTCACGAGTGGCGCCGGCGATCAAAAGCCGTCGGCAGGGCGTTTTGCGGATTCGATGGCGCGGGTTCCGTCAGCGGAATCGACGGCAGCAGTGCGCAGGTCGCCAGGCGCTGGGCGAAGGCCTGGACGCGCTCCAACTGAGCAGCGGATTCGGCGAGCGCCTGCATGTCACGCAGGGGACGCCATGCCTGGTCCAGGCACAGACAACGCCAATGCCAAGGCAGCGCTGTGTCGCTGGCGGTATCGATCAGCAGGCGGAAGGTGCTTTCACAGATGAGGGATTTGGGCGTGGCGGTAAAGCGCGCCAGGTAGCGGCCTTCTGCGAGGTAGTGTTCGATGAGCCGCGGCTCGTCCGGGTCCAGCGCGCAGCGAATCCGCAGACTCAATGCGCGCCAGTTTTCCAGGTACGGCGACTCGTGCAGAACAGTGCCCATGACCGAGGCCCACTTAACGAATGAGATTCATTATTAAATGAGTTTAAGAATCAAAACAAGCCCGCCGATGGATTGAGTTCACGCGCGGCGCTTGAAATCGCCCAAGAAAAAGGCCCGCGCCGAAGTCGGGGCAGGCCTTTTGGGTGAAGCGGCAGAACAGGGCGAAATCAGCTGCCCGCGACCATCATTTTTTCGATCAGCACAGAGCCCGTACGGATGTTGCTGCGCAACTCCAGATCACTGCCCACGGCGACGATCTGCTTGAACATGTCGCGCATGTTGCCGGCGATGGTCACTTCCTGAACCGGGAACTGGATCTCGCCGTTCTCGACCCAGAAACCCGCCGCGCCGCGAGAATAATCGCCGGTGACCATGTTCAGGCCGCTGCCCATCAACTCGGTCACCAACAGCCCGCGTCCCATCCGGCGGATCAACGCTGCCTGGTCTTCGGTGCCGTGGCTGACGAACAGGTTATGCACGCCACCTGCGTTCGCGGTGCTCGGCAGGCCCAGTTTGCGGCCCGAATAGGTGCTGAGGATGTAGGAGACCAGATCACCGTTTTCGACGAACGGCTTGGCGTAGGTCGCCAGGCCATCGCCGTCGAACGCGGAGCTGCCCATGGCGCCGACCAGATGCGGGCGCTCGTCGATGGTCATCCACTCGGGGAACAGACGTTGACCGATCGCGCCTTCAAGGAACGACGACTTGCGGTACAGGTTGCCGCCGGAAATCGCGCCCATAAAACTGCCGAACAGACCGCCCGCCAGCTCCGCCGAGAACAGCACCGGCACTTCACAAGTCGGCACCGGCCGTGCGCCCAGTCGGCTCGCTGCGCGCTCGCCGGCTTTCTGGCCGATGAGTCTGGCGTCCATCAACAGCTCGCCACGGCGATTCACGTCATACCAGTAGTCGCGCTGCATCTGCCCTTCGCCCTCGGCGATCATCACGCAGCTCAGGCTGTGGCGGGTCGACGCATAGCCGCCGATGAAACCGTGACTGTTGCCGTAGACGCGGCAGCCCTGATGTACATTCAGCGTGGTGCCGTCGGCGTTCTTGATCCGGCTGTCGGCGTCGAAGGCCGCGGCTTCACAGATCAGCGCACGTTCGATGGCCTGCTCGGGGGTGATGTCCCACGGGTGATAGAGGTCGAAATCCGGCTGGTCTTTCGCCATCAGCGCAGCGTCGGCGAGCCCCGAGGCTTCATCTTCCGAGGTGTGTTTGGCGATGGCCAGGGCCGCAGCAACGGTCTCGCGAATGGCATCGGGGCCGCTCGCGGAGGTGCTGGCCGAACCCTTGCGGTGGCCCACGTACAAGGTGATGCCGAAACCCTGATCGCGGTTGAATTCGACTGTCTCGACTTCGCGCTGGCGAACCGTGGTGGACAGGCCCTGCTCCAGCGACACGGCGACTTCACACGCAGTCGCGCCCTGACGCTTGGCTTCAGCGACGATCTGCTCGACCTGCTGCTGCAATGCCGGCAAAGCCTGCGGGCCGACGCTTTCTGATGCACTCATGACGTTCTCCATCAAATTCTGATTTCAGCAGCCGGGCCGGACAATCGGGCCCTGACTGGTTATCATGGCGGCGTTTATTTGCGGACGGCCCCCATGGTTGATTCTTACGACGACTCCTTCGACGGAGAGAAAAGCAAAACCCAGGTCAAACGAGAGCTTCACGCTCTGGTGGAGCTGGGCGAACGCTTGACGACATTCAAGCCCGATGTGCTGGCCAAGCTGCCTCTGACCGACCCTTTGCGTCGGGCATTGGCCGATGCTTCCAAGCACACCGCGCACATTGCGCGCAAACGCCACATTCAATTCATCGGCAAGCTGATGCGCGATCAGGATCTGGATGAAATCCTGGTGCTGCTCGATCAGCTCGACGCTTCTACGCGCCAGTACAACGAGCGCTTCCACAATCTGGAACGCTGGCGTGATCGCCTGGTGACCGGTACCGACGACGTGCTTGAGCAGTTCGTCAGTGAATACCCGGACGCCGACCGTCAGCAACTGCGCTCGCTGATCCGTCAGGCTCAGCATGAAGCCGCGCAGAACAAGGCCCCTACCGCGACCCGCAAAATTTTCAAATACATCCGCGAGCTAGACGAAAGCAAACGCGGACTGCGCTAGAACTGCTGCGCCGTTTGAATCACTCAACCGGCGCAAGCCCCTCGATTATCAAGCCCCGCCTGTGCCGCCAACGGTGATCGCATCGATCTTCAGCGTGGGCTGACCGACGCCTACCGGAACCGATTGACCGTCCTTGCCGCAGGTGCCGACGCCGCTGTCCAGGGACAAATCGTTGCCGACCATCGACACGCGGCTCATGCATTCCGGGCCGTTGCCAATCAGCGTCGCGCCTTTCACCGGTGCGGTGATTTTGCCGTCTTCGATCAGATAGGCCTCGCTGGTGGAGAACACGAACTTGCCGCTGGTGATATCTACCTGCCCGCCACCGAGGTTGGCGCAGTAGATCCCGCGCTTGACCGAGGCGATGATTTCCGCCGGATCGCTCTGGCCGCCGAGCATGTAGGTGTTGGTCATGCGCGGCATCGGCAGGTGCGCGTAGGACTCGCGACGACCATTACCCGTGCGCGCGACGCCCATCAGCCGTGCATTGAGCTTGTCTTGCATGTAGCCCTTGAGCACGCCGTTTTCGATCAGCGTGGTGCACTCGGTCGGGGTACCTTCGTCATCGACGGTCAGAGAACCGCGGCGATCGGCCAGGGTGCCGTCATCGACAATGGTGCAGAGCTTGGACGCGACCATCTCGCCCATGCGACCGCTGTAGGCCGAGCTGCCTTTGCGGTTGAAGTCGCCCTCAAGGCCGTGGCCGACCGCTTCGTGCAGCAACACGCCGGACCAGCCGGACCCCAACACCACCGGCAAGGTGCCCGCCGGCGCCGGAATGGCTTCAAGATTGACCAGCGCCTGACGCAGCGCTTCACGGGCATACCCCATGGCGCGGTCGTCGCTGAGGAAATAACGGTAATCGGTGCGACCGCCGCCGCCGTGTCCGCCGCGCTCACGACGGCCGTTCTGCTCGACGATCACGCTGACGTTGAAGCGCACCAGCGGGCGTACGTCGGCGGCAAGACCGCCGTCAGTGGACGCCACAAGAATGCGTTCCCAGACACCGGCCATGCTCACGGTGACTTGCTGAATGCGCGGGTCCAGCGCACGGGTGGCGGCGTCGACACGCTTGAGCAATTCGACTTTCTCGGCGCGGGTCATGACTTCCAGCGGGTTGTTCGGCGCGTACAGCTGGGCGACGTCCTGGGTGGTGAACGCCTGGACCCGGCCGTTCTGGCCAGCACGGGAAATCGAGCGTGCGGCGCGCGCCGCCTGGGTCAGGGCTTCAGGGGTGATGGCGTTGCTGTAGGCGAAGCCGGTTTTCTCGCCTGACTGAGCGCGTACACCCACGCCCTGGTCGAGGTTGAAGCTGCCTTCCTTGACGATGCCGTCTTCCAGCTCCCAGGACTCGG
The DNA here is from genome assembly GCF_041060445.1 of Pseudomonas sp. W2-17. Taxonomy (NCBI): domain Bacteria; kingdom Pseudomonadati; phylum Pseudomonadota; class Gammaproteobacteria; order Pseudomonadales; family Pseudomonadaceae; genus Pseudomonas; species Pseudomonas sp. W2-17. Next base: position 262,870 of record NZ_JAUFNS010000003.1, read on the forward strand.
AAATCTGCCCCTGAAAATACAGGTCGGCCGCATCAATGCCGGGGCCGGCCAGCTCGCCGAGCACCGATTGCAGGCTGTCGATGCTCAGGCCGCCTGGTGCCAGAAGGTGTTCGCTGACAGAGGACAAGTGGCTCATATTCACTCCGGGGTATTGGCAGGTCGCACGGCGGCCTGCGAAAAAAATCGCCGGTGATTCGATACCGGCATGCGCGCCCGTATGGACGCTTGTTCTACGCTGTCTCGTTCGGCCAGCAGCACGGCTTCACCCTGTGCCTGCTCGGCCAGCACGCGGCCCCATGGATCTATGATCGTCGCGTGCCCAAATGTTTCTCTCGGCCCCGGATGAATGCCGCCTTGCGCCGCCGCCAGCACGTAGCACTGGGTTTCGATGGCCCGGGCGCGCAGCAGAATCTCCCAGTGCGCCGCGCCGGTGACGGCGGTAAAGGCCGACGGCGCGGTGATCAATTCAGCCCCCGCCTCCCGCAGCGCGGTGTACAGCTCCGGGAAGCGAAGGTCGTAACACACCGAAAGTCCCAGCCTGCCGACCGGCGTATCGGCTACCACGACATTGTTGCCGTGGGCGTAATCGTCGGATTCCCGGTAGCGCCCCCGTGCATCGGCGACATCGACGTCGAACAGGTGCAGCTTGTCGTAACGCGCGACCTGCCGGCCCTGATCGTCGATCAGCAACGAACACGCCGTGACTTTGCCATCAGGCTGACCTTCAGGGGGCAGCGGCAATGTCCCGGCCACTATCCATAAGGTGAGGTCGCGAGCGGCAAGTTTCAACCATGGCAGGATCGGTCCTTCGCCAAGGGCCTCGGCGCGGCCAATGGCAGCCACATCACGACGGCCCATCGCGGCGAAGTTTTCCGGGAGCACGGCCAGTTTCGCGCCCGACGCAGCGGCCTGTTCCAGCAATCGGCGCGCCTGGGCCAGATTGCCGAGCACGTCGCTCTGGCTGACCATCTGAATGACTGCGAAGGACATACACGCTCCCTGATCGATAGAACTGCACTCTACTCCAAGCGCTGAGGATTGGGCTTGCTCGACACGCTGATTTCAACTTAGTGGGACCGGCTTTAGCCGGGAATACGTCGGGCGTTACACCGCAGATTCATTTGCCGGGCGTTACGCCTCACTGCGGTTTCTCGAACGGCTTGTCGAAGGTGATCTTCGGTTCTTTCCATGGCCCTTCGACCTTGTACTGGACGCTGGCGAAGCGCGATACGCGATCACCTAACAACTTGTCGACCAGAAACAACGCGCCGCCAATCGCCGGTGCGCCGACGATCAACGCAGCAATCGGCAAGTTATTGGTCACCGGCAGGGTCACCAGAAGCTTGGCGTCGACGCGGTCGCGGACCATGTCCAGCGTGCCGTCGAGCTCCAGATTGGTGGACGGGCCGGTCATGGTGATTGGATTACGTGTGACGTACACCCCATCGCTCGCCACCAGCAACCCTTTGACTTTGTCGTAGCTCAGACCCTTGCCCAGCAGGTCGGAGAAGTCCAGACGCAAACGCCGACCTATCGAGTTAAAGTTGAGCAGGCCGAACACCCGCAGCGCCTGCGCACCGCCTTCGACTTCGACGAACTGGCCGTTCTTCAGCGTCGCATCCAGATTGCCGGAATAACGCTTCAACCCTACCCAGGCGGGCGAGCCCGGCCAGCGTCCGTCAGCGTTCAGCTCGAACTCCTGACTGGTGACCGTGGGCGCGAAACCCCAGGCCTTGAGCACATCCGCGAGATTCTTGCCGCTCACCTGGCCTTTGAACCAACTGCTGGTCGCCCCCGGCGTGCCTTCCCAACCGCCACTGCCCAGCAGCGCAATACCTTTGAGACCCAAATTCATGTCAGCCATCTGGATGCCGTTCGGCGTCGGCCGGACTTTGAGCGACCACGCGCCCATCAACTGATCGCCCTGAAACAGCTGGGTGATCTTGATGTCCAGCGCCGGGATCTTGCGCGGGTCGACGTCTGCCAACGGATCCGGGGCGTTTTCCACAACTGCCGCGTTCGGGTCAGGCGCGGGCAGGCGCACGTACAGCAGGCTGATGTCGATCGGCGCGGTTTTGCTGTCCGGCAACGTCGCCGTGCCTTTCACCTTCGAGCTGTCCAGCGACAAGGCCCACGCGGCACTGCTGCGTTGGAGCTGAACGCCCACTTGCTCCAGCGTCGTGCCCATCGCGGTCAGTTTGCCGATCTGCAAATCCACACTGTTGAGCAACTGCTTGGCGCTGCCGCCCGGGTCATTGCCAGCGTAACGCCCAGCCATGGCTTGCCAGGGCGCGATGTCCAACTCGGATAACGAACCGCGAACACGCAATCCCTTGGTATCCGGCACGATCGCACCGCCTTCACCGAGGAACAGCTCGCCACGGCCGTCGCCGAATTTCCCCGGCGGCGACGCGAACGCCAGATTGGCGATATTGCCGTAGCCGACGTCGATACGCCGCTCCGGGCCTTGCAGGTTCATGCGGAAATCGGTGTCGCGGGTGTCATCGGCGGTTTTGCCGAAAGGAGCCGGCAGGTCAATCGCCAGCCCTTTCAGGTCCGAGTTGATCTGCAGCTGGCTGGCGTTGCCGTTCAACGTTAGCTGCAACTGATAGGGGAGATCCCCCGAAATCGGCAGCGGCTGCGTGACGCCCAGCCAATCGGTCAGGCGTTTGCTGGCGATCTGGCTGCTGGCGGTGATGCGCGTCACCGGCGCCCCCGGTTTGCCTTCGGCGAAAATCTCGGCATTGACCGGCTTGTCGAAGGCAACGGCCTTGATGTTCTTGCCGCTCAGGCCTTTGGTGTAATCAAAACGGAAGTCACCGCGCAGTTGCGTCAGCTCAAGCACCGGATCGGCGAGCTTGAGCCGCGCGCTGTCGGTACTGAAATCCATCACGACCTTGGGGTCCTGCCCCTTGACCAGCGGAATATCCAGATTGAGGTGCCCCTGCAACGGCCCTTCCGCCTGCCAGCCGGCGAAGGTCTGGCCGGTGCCGATTGGCGCTTCCTGAAGAATCTTCATGCCGTCCTGAAGGCTGCCTTTCAGGTCACTGTCCACCAACAGATGGCTGGACTGCCCCGCCGGAACATGGGGAATGTCCACCGCGACATTGCTGACCTGGGTGTTCAGCAGCTGACCCTTGTTGGCCCGAATGCGTACGCCGCTGTTTTCAACGAACACGTCACCGTCCACGTTGTTCAACTGAGGCCATCCCGGCTGGAACGCCAGGCTCGCGTTGCGCACCTTGAAGAACAGGCTGATGACCCGCGCCACGTCAGGCGCGTCTTTGTTGATCGAGCCCTGATACTGGAAGAAACCCTGATCGACGTTGCCACCCAGAATCGCGGTGCGCAGCCATTGATCGAGGGCCGGGCTGAGCACGGCCGGCAGGTACTTGGAGGTGTAGCGACCGTCGCCATCGACCAGACCGACGCGAAGGTCCATGTAGTCTTCCTGGCTGTGATCGAAGTGCAGGCGAATGAGGAAATCGCTGGCGATATTGCCCTCCTCCCCCGCGACCTTGATGTACGGCGCAATCAGCGTGAAGCCCTGATCGTCCAGCGACCAGGTCAGCTTTGCATTGGCGTGACGGTACTTCCATTCGTTACGGAAGATAGGGTCCAGGTGCAGCATGAAATCGTCGGTGTCCAGGCGAAGCTCGCCCTGGCCCAGATCACCGCTGAGGGCACCGCTGACGTTTCCCGCTGCCGGGGCGCCATGGTAAGCGTCGAAACCGACCTTGTCCAGGTTGGCGGCGAAGCTCAGTCGCTTGGGCGCTTCAGCCTGCGGTCGGTAATCGACCAGCACGTTGCGCAACCCGCCTGTGACCTTCAGGCGGTCCACCGCCACCATCACCTTGTCAGGCAACGGTGCCAGTGAGTCGAGCAGCGGCGTGATCGGCGTCAGATCAAGCCGGTCGGCCTGGAGGTGCCACAGCTCTTCGGCGTCAGCCGTCGCGGCGGTCTGCTGCAGATGAACGCGGCTCTCCCAGCGCTTGCTGTTCAGGTCCATCGCCAACGAATCGAGTGTGGCGCTGAAGCCTTTGTCGTCGCGCTGAAACCAGGCGTTGAGGGCCAGATTGTCGATGCGCGCAGGTTTGCGGTCGGCGTACGCGCCTTTGAACTGCGGTGCGTTCAGACGGGCGACGCCGCTCTGAAGACTGCCCTTGCCCCAGTTCAGCCACAGCTCGCCGCCGGCCTTGAGGTTCTGGATCTTCCAGTCGCGGGTGAGACTTTTTGGCAGCCACTTCGACCAGTCGCTTTGCGGGAGGCTCAGGTAGGCCTGGGCCTCGCCGTCGCGCCATTCGTGGGCGCGCACGGTGGAGCGAACGTTCATCGACAGCGGCTGGCCGTCGGGCAGGTTCAGGCGGGCGTCGAGGCGCTGATGCACGCTGCCGGTCTTCAGCGTCAGGCTTACATAGGTCAGCGTGAGGGGCGACTGGTCATAGGGCTGCAAAGTGATCTGGCTGTCGAACAACGACAGGTGCGAAACCATCTGCATCTGAGTGAGGATTTTCTCGGGATCGGTGACCTGATCCGGTTGTACGGGCAGGCCTTGCAGTGCCCAGTGGCCGTTCTGGTCTTCTTTCAGGCCGAACTGCAGCCCGTCCAGCTCAAGCCGTTCGAGGCGCACTTCACGGGTCCGCAGGCTGGCGAGCAGGTCAGGCATGGCCCGCACGTGATCGAGCCGAACGGCGTTACCGCCCTCGCCGATCATTACGTCACGGGCGACGAAGACAGGGGCGAAGCCGCTCCAGCTGCCTTCCAGCCGACCAATGCTCACCGGCATGCCCAGCGCGGTCTGCGCTTTGGCTTCCACGTCGGCACGGTATTCGGCCACCATCGGCACCAACTGACGCCCGACGCTTACGTACAGAGCGACCAGCACCACGAAAAGGGCGCACAGACTCAGGCCCCAACGAGTCAGCACAGCCAGAAACCGGGTCAGACGCTCCATGTCGCTGCGCCTCCGCAAAAACGGCCTGCATATGGCATCCGGCCCAATCGTGCAGGTGCGGGTACGTCCAGGTTGTGCTCAATCGCCACGCGTTGTTCTCTTTGGACGGCATCCGTTCCGTCTGCCTCAAGGGCACTGTTTTCTGTCTTCAACTGCACCGCCACTCGGCAGCACGGCGCATCACGCACTCTCAGAGCAGCACGACGTCATATTGTTCCTGGGAGTACATGGTCTCGACCTGAAAACGAATGGTTCTGCCGATGAACACCTCCAGCTCGGCCACGTTGCCGGATTCTTCGTCAAGCAGCCGGTCGACCACCTTCTGATTGGCCAGCACGCGATAACCCACCGCCTGATAAGCGCGGGCTTCACGCAGAATCTCGCGGAATATCTCGTAGCAGATGGTTTCCGGGGTCTTCAGCTTGCCACGGCCCTGGCAACTGCTGCACGGCTCGCACAGCACTTGCTCCAGACTTTCCCGAGTGCGCTTGCGGGTCATCTGCACCAGACCCAGTTCGGTGATGCCGATGATGTTGGTTTTGGCGTGATCGCGCTCGAGCTGTTTTTCGAGGGTCCGCAGCACCTGGCGCTGATGCTCGGCGTCTTCCATGTCGATGAAATCGATGATGATGATGCCGCCGATATTGCGCAGCCGCAGTTGTCGGGCAATGGCCGTCGCCGCTTCCAGATTGGTCTTGAAGATAGTCTCTTCGAGATTGCGATGGCCGACAAACGCACCGGTGTTGACGTCGATGGTGGTCATGGCTTCGGCAGGGTCGATCACCAGATAGCCGCCGGACTTGAGCGGCACCTTGCGGTCCAGCGCCCGCTGAATTTCGTCCTCGACGCCATACAGATCAAAAATCGGCCGTTCACCTGGATAATGCTCAAGGCGGTCGGCGATTTCCGGCATCAGCTCGGCGACGAACTGGGTGGTCTTCTGGAACGTCTCGCGGGAATCGATGCGAATCTTCTCGGTGCGCGGGCTGACCAGGTCGCGCAACGTGCGCAGCGCCAGACCGAGGTCTTCGTAGATCACGCTGGCCGGACTGATGGTTTTGATCTGCTCGCCAATCTGGTCCCAGAGCCTGCGCAAGTAGCGGATGTCCATCATGATCTCGTCCGCGCCCGCCCCTTCGGCGGCCGTACGCAGGATGAACCCGCCCTTCTCCTTGATCCCTTCCTTGGCGACGCAATCGCTGACCACTTGCTTCAGGCGCTCGCGCTCGGCTTCGTCTTCGATTTTCAGGGAAATGCCGACATGGGCCGTGCGTGGCATGTACACGAGGTAGCGCGACGGAATCGACAGTTGAGTCGTCAGCCGTGCGCCTTTGCTGCCGATCGGGTCTTTGGTGACCTGCACCACCAGACTTTGGCCGTCGTGGACCAGCGAGCTGATGGTTTCCACGGCCGGGCCTTCGCGCATAGAGATTTCCGAGGCGTGAATGAACGCCGCGCGGTCCAGACCGATGTCGATGAACGCCGCCTGCATGCCAGGCAGCACGCGCACGACCTTGCCCTTGTAGATATTGCCCACGATCCCGCGACGCTGGGTGCGTTCGACGTGCACCTCTTGCAACACCCCGTTCTCAACGACCGCCACGCGCGATTCCATCGGCGTGATGTTGATCAGAATCTCTTCACTCATGACTTGTCACCTTCCGGGCGTTGCCAACAGGGTATGCCGAAACGCTGGAGGATTTCTGCGGTTTCGCACAAGGGCAAACCGACCACGGCGGAATAACTGCCACTGAGGTTTTCCACGAACACCGCGCCCAGGCCTTGAATGCCGTAGCCGCCGGCCTTGTCGCAGGGCTCGCCGCTGGCCCAGTAACGGCGGGCCTCGTCCTCCGGGATCGCCCGGAAACGGACACGGCTGGTGACGGTTCGGGTTTCGCAGCGCTCTTCGTGGACCACGGCGATGGCGGTCAGGACTTCGTGTTCACGGTTCGACAACGCGGCGAGCATGGCCAGCGCTTCGGCTTCGTCCGCCGGTTTGCCGAGGATGCGGCCGTCGAGGACCACGGCGGTGTCGGCGCCGAGGACGCAGGCGGTCGGGTAGGCGGGATCGTTGGCGAGCTGAAGCAGCCCGGCGTCCGCCTTGCCACGGGCCAGCCGCAGGACGTAGGCGGCAGGGGTTTCGTTGGCCAGAGGGGTTTCGTCGATATCGGCGCTGAGGGTCGTGAACGGCACGCCGATCTGGGTCAGCAGCTCACGACGGCGCGGGGAGCCGGAGGCAAGAAGAAGGTGGGGCATGGGACGTCTCCGTGTCGTTGATCACAAGCGTAGCCTTGGTGCACACCGCTGACGTGATGGTGGTCACACCGGCCTCTTCCCTCGTAGGACCGGCTTTAGCCGGGAAAGCGCCGGGTGTCACGCCGCAGATTTCAGCCACCGGGGACAGATTGATTTACGGTGAAGCGTTGTAAATAAATCAGTCCCCTCTCCGTTCGGTTCCCGGCTAAAGCCGGTCCTACTATTTGCTTAATTGATCTTCAACCGCAAACGCAATCCGCGCAGGCCGTAGCTGACCCATGGCCAGAGCAATGCGCTGACCAACGCCGGCAGCACCAGCGCCAGGGTCGGCTGACGGTTGCCGGTCAGGGCGCTGAGCCACAATTGCACCAGCTGCGCGAGACCGAAAATCACTAGAATCACCAAGCACTGCTGCCACATCGGAAACATGCGCAAGCGCTGCTGCAACGACAGCACCAGAAAGGTAATCAGCGTGAGGATCAATGCGTTCTGTCCCAGCAACGTGCCGTACAGCACATCCTCGGCCAGCCCCAGCATCCACGCCGTGACCATGCCGATCTTGTGCGGCAACGCCAATGCCCAAAAGGCCAGCAGCAGCGCCAGCCACAAAGGGCGAAATATTTCCATGAACTGCGGCAGCGGCGAAACGCTGAGCAGCAGGCCGATGGCGAAGGTCAGCCAGACCACCCAGCCGTTTCGTGCGGGAGCATGACGCGCCATTATTCTTCCCTCTCGCGTGGAGCGGCCGGGGTAGCAGCAGGTGTCGCCGATCGGGTAGCGGCAGGTTTTGCCGCAGGTTTGGCGGCCGGCTTGCTGGTCGCGGGCTTGGCAGGCGTGGTCGCCGCCGGTGCAGTGGTCGCCGGAGCCGGCGCAGTGTTGGCGTTGGCCGGCGTCGACGAAGCACTGTGCCCGGCAGGTTTCGGCACGGTGGCCGGAACCACCGCTTTGTTCGGCGTGGTAGCGGGGGCGGCACTCGGAACAGTAGCCGATGGCACCGCCGACGGATCGGCTGCCTGACGATCAAGCGACTCCTGCTGCTGCGCAGCGTCGGCAGCGCGCTCTTCTGGCGAACGGCCATCCGAGAACACCAGCAACAGATAACGGCTGCGGTTCAGCGCAGCCGTCGGCACCGCCCGCACGATGGCAAAGGGCTGGCCGGAGTCGTGAATCACTTCCTTGACCGTCGCCACCGGGTAACCCGCCGGGAAACGCTGACCCAGGCCGGAACTCACCAGCAGGTCGCCTTCCTTGATGTCAGCGGTGTCGGCCACATGGCGCAGCTCAAGACGTTCCGGGTTGCCGGTACCGCTGGCAATTGCGCGCAGGCCATTACGGTTCACCTGCACCGGAATGCTGTGGGTGGTGTCGGTCAGCAGCAGCACGCGGGACGTGTACGGCATCAACTCGACCACCTGCCCCATCAGGCCGCGCGCATCGAGCACCGGCTGACCGAGGACCACGCCATCGCGCTCACCCTTGTTGATGATGATGCGATGGGTGAATGGATTGGGGTCCATGCCGATCAGCTCGGCGACTTCGACTTTCTCGTTGACCAGCGCCGACGAATTCAACAACTCGCGCAAGCGCACGTTCTGCTCAGTCAGGGCCGCTAGCTTTTGCAGGCGGCCTTGCAGCAGCAGGTTCTCGGTCTTGAGTTTTTCGTTTTCGGCGGCGAGTTCGGTGCGGCTGCCAAACTGGCTGGCCACGCCTTGATACAGACGCTCGGGCAGGTCGGCAATCCAGTAAGACTGCATCAGCACCAGCGACATCTGACTGCGGACAGGCTTGAGCAGGGTGAAACGCGCGTCCACGACCATGATGGCCACAGACAGCACGACCAGCACCAATAGACGGACGCCCAGGGACGGGCCCTTGGAGAAAAGCGGTTTAATGGGCCGCTCCTTCCAGAGATGCGTGCAGGGGTGCTTGAGTGTGGCTGTGCTTATTCATGCGACATGAAACCGGCCTGATGCGGGTTGATGGAAATGCAGGGCGCCAGACTTGCAACATCGCTGCGCGACGTCAACAGGTCGGACACGAACAGGCAGCACGGTGAGGTGCTGCCCGTTAAGCGCAACATGCTGCGTTCCGGCGACTTATTCGCTGGAGAGCAGGTCCATGGTGTGCTTGTCCATCATTTCCAGCGCACGACCACCGCCACGCGCGACGCAGGTCAGCGGGTCTTCGGCAACGATTACCGGCAGACCGGTTTCCTGGGCCAGCAGCTTGTCGAGGTCACGCAGCAACGCGCCACCACCGGTCAGCACCAGACCGCGCTCGGCGATGTCCGAAGCCAGCTCTGGCGGAGATTGCTCCAGCGCGCTTTTCACGGCCTGAACGATGGTTGCGAGGGATTCCTGCAACGCTTCCAGCACTTCATTGGAGTTCAGGGTGAAAGCACGTGGCACGCCTTCGGCCAGGTTGCGGCCGCGTACGTCGACTTCACGCACTTCGCCGCCCGGGTAGGCCGTGCCGATTTCCTGCTTGATGCGCTCGGCAGTGGATTCGCCGATCAGGCTGCCGTAGTTGCGACGCACGTAAGTGATGATCGCTTCGTCGAAGCGGTCGCCACCGACACGGACGGACTCGGCATACACCACACCGTTCAGGGAGATCAGCGCGATTTCAGTGGTACCGCCACCGATGTCGACAACCATCGAGCCGCGGGCCTCTTCGACCGGCAGGCCGGCACCGATGGCCGCAGCCATTGGCTCTTCGATCAGGAACACTTCACGTGCACCGGCGCCCAAAGCGGATTCGCGGATCGCACGACGCTCGACCTGGGTCGATTTGCACGGAACGCAGATCAGCACACGAGGGCTTGGCTGCAGGAAGCTGTTCTCGTGAACCTTGTTGATGAAGTACTGAAGCATTTTTTCGCAGACGCTGAAGTCGGCGATGACGCCGTCTTTCATTGGGCGAATGGCGGCGATGTTGCCCGGGGTACGGCCCAGCATCCGCTTGGCTTCCATCCCGACAGCAACAACGCTCTTCTGATTTCCGTGGGTCCGAATGGCCACAACTGATGGCTCATTCAGCACAATGCCGCGCTCACGCACGTAAATAAGGGTGTTGGCAGTGCCCAGGTCGATGGAAAGATCGCTGGAAAACATGCCACGCAGTTTCTTGAACATGGGGAAAGGACCCTAGGCAACGCGTGGGTAAAAAAGTGCGGCAAACTCTAACAACGACAGGGATTTTGGGCAAGGAGCCAATATGTTAAATTGGCGGTTTTTCCGAGCACTACCCTGGAAGATCGCGGCCTTATGACCGTTTAAAGGGCGTAGTGTTCCGCAATCTGACGTACGGCTCACCCCGTTCGCATTCCACTGGAGAACCCCATGGCGCTTGATCGCTCCGACGTGGAAAAAATCGCTCATCTGGCCCGACTGGGCCTCAATGACGCCGATATCCCGCGTACTACTGAAACACTGAACAGCATTCTCGGGCTGATTGACCAGATGCAGGCGGTCGATACCACCGGCATCCAGCCCCTCGCGCATCCCCTTGAAGCCTCGCAACGCCTGCGTGTAGACGCCGTGACCGAGGTCAATCATCGCGATGCCTACCAAGCCATCGCACCAGCGGTCCAAGACGGCCTTTATCTGGTTCCGAAAGTCCTCGACTAAGGGAATGTGCCTGCAATGCATCAAATGACTCTGGCAGAGATCGCTCGCGGACTCGCCGATAAAAAGTTTTCTTCCGAAGAATTGACCCGCAATCTGCTGGCGCGCATCGCCCAGCTGGATCCGCAGCTCAATAGCTTCATTACCGTCACCGAAGACCTGGCGATCACCCAGGCTCAGGCCGCTGACGCCCGTCGCGCGGCGGGTGAAACCGGCGCGCTGCTGGGGGCTCCACTGGCGCACAAGGACCTCTTCTGCACCAAAGGCATTCGCACCAGTTGCGCGTCGAAGATGCTCGACAACTTCAAGGCGCCCTACGATGCCACCGTGGTTGCCAAGCTCGCCGCCGCCGGCACCGTGACGCTGGGCAAGACCAACATGGACGAATTCGCCATGGGGTCGGCCAACGAATCCAGCCATTACGGCGCGGTGAAAAACCCGTGGAACCTGCAACACGTCCCGGGCGGTTCGTCCGGCGGTTCGGCGGCGGCGGTCGCGGCGCGTCTGCTGCCCGGCGCCACCGGCACCGACACCGGCGGTTCCATTCGCCAGCCTGCCGCACTGACCAACCTGACCGGCCTGAAGCCGACTTACGGTCGCGTGTCGCGCTGGGGCATGATCGCCTACGCATCCAGCCTCGATCAGGCCGGCCCGATGGCGCGCACCGCTGAAGACTGCGCGTTGCTGTTGCAAGGCATGGCGGGTTTCGACGTCAATGACTCCACCAGCATCGACGAGCCCGTGCCGGATTACAGCGCAGGCCTGAATGCCTCGCTGCAAGGCTTGCGCATTGGCGTGCCGAAGGAATACTTCAGCGCAGGTCTCGACCCGCGCATCGCTGATCTGGTCATGGCCAGCGCCGAGGAGCTGAAAAAGCTCGGCGCCGTGGTCAAGGAAATCAGCCTGCCGAACCTGCAACACGCGATTCCGGCTTACTACGTGATCGCGCCGGCCGAGGCTTCCTCAAACCTGTCGCGTTTCGACGGCGTGCGCTTCGGCTACCGCTGCGAAGACCCGAAAGACCTCACCGATCTGTACAAGCGCTCCCGTGGCGAAGGCTTCGGCCCTGAAGTGCAACGCCGGATACTGGTCGGCGCCTACGCGCTGTCGGCCGGTTACTACGACGCTTACTATTTGCAGGCGCAGAAGATCCGCCGCCTGATCAAGAACGACTTCATGAACGCGTTCGCTGAAGTCGACGTGATCCTCGGCCCGACCACGCCGAACCCGGCCTGGAAAATCGGCGCCAAGAATGCCGACCCGATCGCCGAGTACCTGGAAGACTTCTACACCATCACCGCCAACCTCGCGGGCCTGCCCGGCCTGTCGATGCCTGCCGGTTTCGCCGACGGCCTGCCGGTGGGCGTGCAACTGCTGGCGCCGTATTTCCAGGAAGGCCGCTTGCTGAACGTTGCCCATCAATATCAGCAAGTCACCGATTGGCACACCCGCTCGCCGGCTGGCTTCTAAGGAGAAAACACATGCAATGGGAAGTCGTCATCGGGCTGGAGATTCACACCCAGCTCACCACCCAATCGAAGATTTTCTCCGGTAGCGCCACCACGTTCGGCTCCGAGCCCAATACTCAGGCCAGCCTCGTCGACCTGGGCATGCCCGGCACGTTGCCGGTGCTGAACATGGAAGCCGTGCAGATGGCGGTCAAGTTTGGCCTCGCCATCGACGCCGAGATTGGTCAGCACAACGTGTTCGCCCGCAAGAACTACTTCTACCCGGACCTGCCGAAGGGTTATCAGATCAGCCAGATGGAATTGCCGATCGTTGGCAAAGGCCACCTGGACATCACCCTGGAAGACGGCACCATCAAGCGCATCGGCGTGACCCGCGCCCACCTTGAAGAAGACGCCGGCAAGAGCCTGCACGAAGACTACAGCGGGATGACCGGCATCGACCTGAACCGCGCCGGTACGCCCTTGCTGGAGATCGTTTCCGAGCCGGACATGCGCTCGGCGAAAGAAGCCGTTGCCTACGTCAAGGCGATGCACGCGCTGGTTCGCTACCTCGGCATCTGCGACGGCAACATGGCCGAAGGCTCGCTGCGCTGCGACTGCAACGTGTCGATTCGCCCAAAAGGCCAGGTCGAGTACGGGACGCGCTGCGAGATCAAGAACGTTAACTCGTTCCGCTTCATCGAGAAAGCGATCAACAGCGAGATCCAGCGCCAGATCGACCTGATCGAAGACGGTGGCAAGGTCATTCAGCAGACGCGTCTGTACGACCCGAACACCAACGAAACCCGCGCCATGCGCAGCAAAGAGGAAGCCAACGACTACCGTTACTTCCCCGATCCTGACCTGTTGCCGGTAATCATCGAAGACGCATTCCTGGAGCAGACCCGCGCCACGCTGCCGGAACTGCCACCGCAGAAACGCGAGCGTTTCCAGTCGCAGTTCGGCCTGTCGCTGTATGACGCGAGCGTGTTGGCGTCCAGCCGCGAACAGGCGGACTTCTTCGAGAAGGTCGTGAGCATTTCCGGCGACGCCAAGCTCGCGGCCAACTGGGTGATGGTTGAGCTGGGTTCGCTGTGTAACAGACTGAACACCGACATGAGTAAACCACCAGTCACCGCCGAGCAACTGGGCGGCATGCTGCTGCGAATCACCGACAAAACAATTTCCGGGAAGATAGGAAAAGAAGTTTTGGAGGCTATGGTTGCAGGCGATTGCGTTGAGATATCTGTAGGCAGCGCCGACGAGATCATCGATCAGCGCGGTCTGAAGCAGGTTACGGACAGCGGCGCCATCGAGTCGATGCTGGACGACGTCCTGGCCGCCAACGCCGAACAGGTCGAGCAATATCGCGCGGCGGATGAAACCAAACGCGGCAAGATGTTCGGCTTCTTCGTTGGGCAAGCGATGAAGGCATCGAAAGGCAAGGCCAACCCGGGCCAGGTCAACGAGCTGCTTAAGCGCAAGCTGGAAGGCTGAGCGCATTCACGCCAGTGATCGTTCCTGCGCCACGCGCGGGAACGATCAACACTTTCTGTAGGGACCCTGCCCCATGCAGCGAATCCTCGGCGCTTGCGCCCTGCTCTCTCTGCTGGCCGGCTGCGCCAGTGACGGCATCATCGACCCGCACGGTTACAACGCCACCGGCGGCGCCTCGTACTACGGCTCGCAACATCACGGTCAGCGCACCGCCAGCGGTGAACGCTTCGACGCCAATTCCCTGACCGCCGCGCACCGGCAATTGCCGTTCGGCACGCGCGTGCAAGTCACCAATCTGGACAACGACCGCAAGGTCATCGTCCGTATCAACGACCGCGGCCCGCACACCCGGGGGCGGCTGATCGATGTGTCACGTGCAGCCGCCGCGCAATTGGGTATGCTGCGCAGCGGAACCGCCCAAGTGCGGGTGCAAGCCCTCGACGACTGACTGGTGCCCTGAATTCTCGCCCTAACGAATCTGCCCTTGCCCACAATGATCGAGCTGGTCAGCGGCCTGCTGCTGATGATCATCGGCGCGCAACTGTCGGTGCGCGCTGCCGTGGCCCTTGCCGCCCTGCTCAAAACCCGCCCGCTGTTCCTCGGCCTGACCGTCGTCGCGCTGGGCAGCAGTGCCCCGCAACTGGCGGTCGGGCTGCAAGCGGCATTCACCGACAGCACCGACATCGCGGTCGGCAGCGTCATCGGCAGCAACATTTTCAACGTGCTGGTCACGCTGGGGCTGTCCGCCCTGATCATCCCGCTGCGCGTGGCCCGGCAACTGGTGCGCGTTGATCTGCCGTTGATGATCGCTGCCACCGCCCTGGTCGCGGCGCTGGCGTGGAATGGCGAGCTGAGCGCGCTGGATGGCGTCGTGCTGTTGCTGGGCATGGCGGCGTATCTGTTCGTTGTGGTCCGTCAGTTCGCCCACGGCGCGCGGCATGTGCCGAGAACAGACCTTGAGCCGCGCCGGCGCATCTGGCCGTTGCTGGGCCGTCTGGCACTCATGGCCTGCGGCCTGGCGCTGCTGACGTTTGGCAGCCATCTGCTGGTCGGCGCGGCGGTTTCAGTGGCTTTGGATCTGGGTCTGTCGGAGCGGGTGATTGGCCTGACCGTGATCGCCGTTGCGACCTCACTGCCCGCGCTGATGACCTCGCTGGTCGCCGCATTGCGCGGCGAGCGGGATATCGCGGTGGGCAATATCATCGGCAGCAACCTGTTCAACCTGCTGGGCGTGCTGGGCATCACGGCGTTGATTTCCACCGGGCCGTTGTCGATCTCGCCCAATGCGCTGGATTTCGATTTGCCGGTGATGCTGGGCGTCGCGGCGCTGTGCGTGCCGCTGTTCTATTCGGGGTATCGGATCACCCGGCTGGAGGGGCTGTTGCTGCTCGGGCTTTACGCGGTGTACGGCTTGCACATCGTGTCGTTTACCACGGGCATGCCCCTGGCCGAGCGGCTGGAGCGTTTGATGATTCACTACACGCTGCCGGTGATCGCACTGTGCATCGTGGTGGGGACGGTGCGGGCGTGGCGGCGTCAGCATTGATTGGCCACAGCCCGAATCAAGACTAAATCCACCCGCCCCACTGCAGAATGAAAATCCCGACGTTGGTCGTGACCGCTGCTGCCAGGGTGGTCATGACGATAATAGACGCGGCCAGTTCGTGATTGCCATTGGCCGCGCGGACCATGACGAAACTGGCCGATGCCGTCGGGGCGCCAAAGTACAGAAACAGAATCCCCAGCTCCGCGTGACGGAAGCCCAGCAGCCACGCGCCCAGCGTGCAGATCAGCGGCAGCCAGACCATCTTCATCAGGCTAGCGCTGATCGCCAGCGTGCCGCTCTCTCGCAACGACTTCAACGACAGCGTGCCGCCGATGCACATCAGCGCCAACGGCAGGGTCATCTGCGCGAGGTAGCTGCCGGAGGTATCGAGCCACTTGGGGAGCGGGATCTGGAAGTAGGCGAATGGCGCCGCGACGACAATGCTGATGATCAGCGGATTGGCCATGACGCTCTTGGTGATGCTCCACGGGTCGGACTTGATGACCGGGCTGTAGACCGCCAGCACAACCGTGGACAGGGTGTTGTAGAAGAGAATGACCAGCGCGGCGAGGATCGCACCGAGGGAAATGCCGTAGTCGCCGTACATGCTCGCGGCCAGGGCGAGGCCGATCACGCCGTTGTTGCCGCGAAACGCCCCTTGGGTGTAAGTGCCGCGCTCGGCGAACGGCACGCGGTAGATCGCCCATCCCCAAGACAGCGCGAAACCCGCCAGGGTGGCGACGATGAAGTAGATCAACACGTCCGGCTGAAACGCCGCGTGAAGGTCAGCGTGAATGATCCCCAGAAACAGCAGCGCCGGCATGGTGCAGTTGAACACCAGCGACGAAGCGGTGTGGATGAAGCTGTCGTTGATCCAGCCCACGCGCTTGAGCAACACGCCGAGGAACAGCATCGCGAACACCGGCGCGGTGATGTTCAGGGTTTCCAGAAAGATTGCCAGCATGCACGCCAAACCCTGAGCCGTCGTTAGGTGGCTAATGATAGGCCAGCGGCGCGGGAAGTGTTACCGGCAATTGCACAGTGGTCGTACAACCCAGGGCTGCGTCAGGCGACGGGCGCAGGTTGCAACGTCTTCTCAAACACCGACACCCCATCCAGATCCCGCAGCGTCACGGTCATCTCCCCGCTCTGGCCGTCGATGTTCACCTCACCAAAGAACTGGAAGCCGGCGAAGGGTGAAGTGTTCTGCGCCGGGGGAGCTTTCTGGAACACCAGCTCAGGGCCGAAGGTCTTGTCCAGGGTGTTAGGCCCGAAACTGCCCGCATTCAGCGGCCCGGCGACAAACTCCCAGAACGGGTCGAAATCCTGAAACACCGCCTGATCCGGGTGGTAGTGGTGCGCCGCGCAGTAATGCACGTCGGCTGTCAGCCAGACGGTGTCGCGGACCTTCTGCTGGCGCAGGAAGCCCAGCAGTTCGGCGACTTCCAGTTCACGTCCTTTTGGCGCGCCGTTGTCGGTGTTGGCGATCGCCTCCCAGCGCATCACGCCAGGGCTGATCTCGCCATCGGGCACGCCAAGGCCAACGGGCATGTCAGCGGCAATGACTTTCCACTGAGCGCCGGAAGCTTGAAGTTCGCGTTTGAGCCAGTCCAGTTGCTCACGGCCGAGGAATGCGGTGGTCGGCCCCGGTTTGTCGGCCAGATTGGCGTCGTTGCCGTCGCGGTAGCTGCGCATGTCGAGCACGAACACGTCGAGCATCGGGCCGTAAGCGATCTTGCGATAAACCCGCCCGCCGTTGTCGGCGCTCTGTAGGCGCATAGGGGAGTATTCGAGAAACGCCTGACGCCCGCGCGCCGCCAACAGCTGGATGTCTTTGACCTTGTAGCGGTCGTCGAGCTGTTTGCTCGGTGACCAGTTGTTGGTCACTTCGTGGTCGTCCCACTGCCAGATCTGCGGGACCTCGGCGTTGAAGCGCCGCAGGTTTTCGTCCATCAGGTTGTAGCGGTAGGCGCCGCGGTATTCGTCGAGGGTTTCCGCGACCTTGCTCTTCTCTTCCGTGGTGATGTTGCGCCAGACCCGCCCGCCTTCGGTGACCACTTCGGCGGGCACCGGGCCGTCGGCGTAAATGGTGTCGCCGCTGTGGATGAAGAAGTCCGGCAGGCGCAGGCGCATGGCTTCGTAGATGCGCATGCCGCCGATCTCGGGGTTGATGCCGAAGCCCTGGCCGACGGTGTCGCCGCTCCAGACGAAGCGGATGTTGCGGCGATTGACCGGCACGCTGCGCAGGTGGCCGAACCAGGGTTCGCTGGCGACGCCGGTTTGCGCGTCTTCGAAGAACACGCGATAGAAGATGGCTTGATCGGCCGGCAACCCGGTCAGTTCGACGCGCGCGGTGAAGTCGGTGCGTTGGTCGGCGAGCAGCGAGACCGTGCGGCGCGGGTTGGGGAACATGCTGCGGGTGTCCCATTCGACCACCATGCGCGCCGGCCGGTCGCTGCGACTCCAGACCATGGCGCGATCGCCGAGCACGTCGCCGGACTGCACGCCGTCGGTCATCTTCGGGCGGTCCTTGACCGAAGCAATGACCGCCGGCGCAAGCCCCGGCAACAACAATCCGGCGCCAGCGGCCTGGATGATACGGCGGCGAGTCAGGTCGAACCGGGACATGTTTATCCTCCTCAAGGGAATGCCAAAAGAAGGACGCTAGCAGCGGATTGTTTGCAGGAGATGACAGGGCAATGGGGTGAGGCTGAATGTTGACCCTGACTGGCACAAAATTCAGCGCCATACCTCGCCCCTGTGGGAGTGAGCTTGCTCGCGAAGACGCCGAACATGCAAAAGCATCGCTAGCGGCCGGACCGCGTACTTGTAGGACTGGCTTCAGCCGGGAAGGCGTCGGCATTCACACCGCAATTTTGATGGTGTGCCGACGGGCCTCTTCCCGGCTGAAGCCGGTCCCACTAAAGGATCGCGTGCATCCAGCAGGACCGGTTGGAACCCCAATTTGTAGGACCGGCTTTAGCCGGGAAGAGGGCGGTACGGTCAGCGGTCAGGCGCCGGCGGGCACCGCGTCCAGCTCCGCCGTTTCAGGCCGTTTCAACAGCGCATACAGCACGCCTGTCACGATGCTGCCCGACACGATCGCCAGCAAATACAGCAGCGCATGATTGATCGCGTTCGGAATGAGCAGCACGAACAACCCACCGTGGGGTGCCATCAGTTTGCAGCCGAAGAACATCGACAGCGCCCCGGTCAGCGCGCCGCCCACGATGCTGGCCGGAATCACCCGCAGCGGGTCTTTCGCCGCAAACGGGATCGCGCCTTCGGAGATAAAGCACAGCCCCAACACAAAGGCCGCCTTGCCCGCTTCACGCTCGCTCTGGGCAAACTTGCGACGGGCAATCAGCGCGGCGATGCCCATACCGATCGGCGGCACCATGCCGGCCGCCATCGTTGCCGCCATCGGCGCGCCGCTGCTGGAGGCCAGCAAGCCCACCGAAAACGCATAGGACGCCTTGTTGATCGGCCCACCCAGATCCACGCACATCATCGCGCCCAGCAGCACGCCGAGCAGCACGGCGTTGGCCGTGCCCATGGTGTCGAGGAAGTGAGTCAACCCTTCGAGCATGCCGGCAACCGGCTTGCCTACCACGTAGATCATCACCAGCCCGGTGAACAGGCTCGCCAGCAGCGGAATGATCAGGATCGGCTTCAGCGCCTCGACACTTGCCGGCAGTTTCGCGTAGCGATTCACCGCCCAGGCGCTATAGCCCGCAAGAAACCCGGCGATGATCCCGCCAATGAAGCCGGCGCCCAAGGTGCTCGCCAGCAGACCACCGATCATCCCCGGCGCCAGGCCCGGACGGTCCGCAATCGAATAAGCGATATAACCGGCCAGCAACGGCACCATCAACTGGAACGCCGCGCCCGCGCCGATCTGCTTCAAGGCTGCCGCCAGCGTGCCCGGCTCTTCCGCCGCGTGAATGCCGAACACGAACGACAGCGCGATCAGCAAACCGCCCGCCACCACCATCGGCAGCATGAACGACACGCCGGTGAGCAGATGTTTGTAGACGCCGGTCTTCTCCTTTTTGGAAGAGGCCTTGGACGTTGAAGCCGTGGATTCAACCTCCGCCTCCGCCAAGGCTTTTTTCAACGTCGCTTCAGCTTGCTTAAGCGCGATACCGGTGCCGCAGCGATAGATGCGCTTGCCGGCAAAACGCTCGGTGGCGACTTCGATATCACACGCCAGCAGCACCACATCGGCGTCGGCAATGGCCTGGGCACTGAGCGGATTACGCGCACCGACCGAGCCCTGGGTTTCCACCTGCAGGTCATAGCCGAGCTTTTTCGCCGCCTGCTGAATCGCCTCGGCCGCCATAAAGGTGTGGGCAACACCGGTCGGGCACGCCGTCACCGCCACCAGACGCGGCTGCGCGCTGGACGTAGCAGACGGGGCGGAAGTCGCCGTATGCTCGGTCGCCAGCGCCGCCGCTGAACGCAGAAAGCCGTCGGCGTCCTGCAACGCCTGCGCGGGCGTGGCCTGATACAGGCGCTTGCCGGAGAAACGCGCCAGGTCCAGCGCGCCGGTGTTGACCACCAGCACCCAGTCGGCCGCTTCGATGTCGCCCGGCGACAGTTGCTTCTCCGGATGACGCGGGTCGTGGATCTCGACGCTGGTGCTCCAACCTTGGCGCTGGGCCGCCGCATCCAGCAGACGGGCACTGAGGACGCTGCTGATTTTGCCGTTCGGACAGGCCGTAACGATGGCTAACTTCATCACACTTCCTCTCTTGTTATGCCGTCAGGAAGCGGACGTTGACGCCGCTTTCAAGACGTTTCAATTGCGCCGGATCATTGATGCCGAAGCCGATCTGAGTGACGGCCATGGCCGCAATGGCCGTGGCGGTGCGCAGGGTCTGCTCGGGTTTGTGACCGCAGAGCAAACCGTGAACCATCCCGGCCAGCAGCGAATCACCTGCGCCGACGGTGCTGGCGACAGTGACCTTGGGCGGCAGTGCCTGCAGCGCCACGGCGGCACTGAACCAGTGAACGCCTTCCGAGCCCTGGGAAATCACCACGTGCTCGATGCCACGCTGGCGCAAGTCCGCCGCTGCTTCCGCCTGGGCGGCGATGGAAATGATCGGCGCATCCAACGCGTCGGCCAGTTCTTCGGTGTTGGGTTTGATCATCCACGGCGACGCTTCCAGTCCGGCGCGCAAGGCTTCACCACTGGTGTCCAGCGCCACCTTCAGGCCCATCGCGTTGAGGCGCAGCAACAGCGTTTTCAGCCACTGCGCGCTCACGCCACGGGGCAGACTGCCGGCCACGACCACCGCATCAAAACCCGACGCGATCTGCTCAACCCGAGCGGCCAGCGCCTGTTGCGCCTGGGCACTGACTTCCGGGCCTGGGCCGTTGAGGTCGGTGATGCGCCCGCTGCTTTCGGCCAGCTTGATGTTGCTGCGCGTCTCGCCCGGCACCCGCACGAACTCATCGACGAAGCCGCGCTTGGCGAACAGGGTTTCGAACGGCTGCTGGTTATCCACGCCGAGGAAGCCGGCAACGGTCAGGTCGTGGCCCAAATCAGCCAGCACCTGGGCGACGTTGATGCCTTTGCCCGCCGCGTGGCTGAGCATGGCGTCGCTGCGGTTGACCTGGCCGATCTGCAAGGGGCCCAACTGCACGGTCAGGTCCAGCGCCGGGTTCATGGTCAATGTCAGAATTTTCGCCATTACAGCCCCTCCACCAAGGCTCGCACGTCTGCCGCGCTGCCAACGGCCAGGGCCGCCTGCGCAAGTTTTCGGGCTTCAGTCAGATTCAATTCACGGACGCAGGCTTTGACTTCGCCGATGCTCCGCGCCGAGACACTCAATTCATCCACACCCAGGCCGACCAGCACCGGCACGGCCAGCGGATCGGCGGCCAATTCCCCACAGACGCCCACCCACTTGCCATGGGCATGGGCCGCACGCACGGTGATGTCGATCAGTTGCAACACCGCCGGGTGCAGGCCATCGGCCTGGGCGGACAGGGTCGGATGACCGCGGTCGATGGCCATCGTGTACTGGGTCAGGTCGTTGGTGCCGACGCTGAAGAAGTCCACTTCCTTGGCCAGCACCGGCGCGAGCAACGCCGCAGACGGCACCTCGATCATGATCCCCAGTTGCAGGTCGGCCACCGGGATCTCCAGACGCAGGCGCTCGGTCATGTCCCGGGCCTGACGCCATTCCTCGACGGTGCCCACCATCGGGAACATGATGCGCAACGGACGATTGTCCGCCGCACGCAGCAACGCGCGCAGCTGGCTTTCCATGATGTCCGGCCGCTGCAAGGTCAGGCGAATGCCGCGCACGCCGAGAAACGGGTTTTCTTCTTTATCGATGGGCCAGTACGGCAGCGGCTTATCGCCGCCTACGTCCAGGGTGCGAACCACCAGGGGACGACCGTCGAGGTCTTTGAGCACGCGACGGTATTCCGCTTCCTGGGTCGCTTCATCGGGCGCGGAACTGTGCGCCATGAACAGCAATTCGGTGCGCAGCAGGCCAACCCCTTCGGCGCCCTGCTCTACGGCTGCCGGCGTGCCGGCGCTGTCACCGATGTTGGCGAACACCTCAACGGCGTGGCCGTCCTGGGTGATCGCCGGCTCCATGCGCAGCGCGGCCGCCGCTTTGAGGCGTTGCTCGCGGGTGTCGCGGTCTTGCAAGGCGCGCTTCAGGGTCGCTTCATCCGGCGCTACGTCGAGACGCCCGCGTTGGCCGTCGATCAACAACGGCGTGCCGGATTTGATCAGCAACACGGCATCGCCGGCACCGACTAGCGCCGGAATACCCAATGCCCGGGCAACGATCGCGCTGTGGGCTGTGGCGCCACCGCGGGCGGTGAGAATCCCGGCAACCCGTGCAGGGTCCAGACGCGCGACGTCGGACGGACCGACTTCATCCATCACCAGAATGTACGGTTCTTCCGGCTCAACCAGATCCTCGACGCCACAGATCTGCGCCAGCACGCGGCGGCCGACGTCCCGCAGGTCAGCGGCGCGCTCGGCCAGCAATGCGTCTTTCAGCTGTTCCTGCTGACGCGCGGCGGCCTCGATCACGCTCATCCACGCGGCGGCGGCGCTTTCGCCTTGTTTTAGGCGCTGCGCCACTTCGTCGACCAGTTCAGGGTCGGCGAGCATTTCCTGGTGGGTGACGAAAATCTCGCGAATGGCCTTCGCCGTGCTGCGCTGAATCAATTGCTCGATGTCGAGGCGGACCTGCGCCAGCGCGCTGTGCAGGCGCTCGTGTTCGACGCTTTGCGATTCGCCCTGGGCCGGGTATTCGAACACCGGCAGCACGTGCACGTGGGCCGGGCCGACGGCGATGCCGGGCGCAGCAGGAACGGCCTGAATCTGAGTGCGAGCTGCGGGGGCGCTGAGGGTTTTCTCGACGACTGCCGGTGCGGGTGCGGCTTCGGTGTGGGTCGGCAACGGTTGGATTTCTTCGCCCAAGCCTTCGAGCACCGCAGCGATCAAAGCAGGCAAGGCGTCGGCAGCAATCGTCGGCTCGGCAATGAACTCAAGGGACTGACCGCGCTGCACGCCGAGGCTCAGCAGTTTGCTCAGGCTCTTGGCGGAAACGGGATTTTCGGTGCCGTCGACGATGCGCACGCGGATGTCGCCGTCGAAGCCTTTGGCCAACTGCGCGAGGATTTTCGCCGGCCGCGCGTGCAGGCCGTGGGCATTGGCCAGGGTCACGCGCTCACTCGGCCAGTCTGGCGGCACTTCGCCGCCCAATGCCTGAAGCACGGCGCGACTGCTGGTGGCCTGGCCCAATTCGTGGCCGCGGCCTTCGATCAGCAATGAGCACAGGCGCTCAAGCAACGCCTGGTGGGACTCACCCAGACTCGCCAGGCAGAATAGCCCGGTCAGCGACTGGCCCAAATGACGCATGGGTTTGTCCGGGGTGACGAAAGCCAGGCCGGGCTTGTTGACCATCTGCTCGCTGTGCAGCCACCAGAGGCCTTCGCCCAATGGCAGCGGCTCGACCTGCTGCAGCACAGCGGCGAAGCCGTTGTTCACGCACTCGGCCTTGCGCAGCAGACGCGCGCCGCGCCAGACCAGTTCTTCAAAATCATCGACCATGACGCCCAGGCTGATCATCTGCGCATCGAGGGCCAGTTCTTGTGGCGCGCCTTGCAGCAGTTTGAGCAGCGACTCGGGGTCCTTGGCCTGACGCAATGCTTCGCCCAGGTCGTTCTCGCCGAGAGCGCGGGTCAGCAGCTGGAGCAAACGCAAATGCTCATCGGACTTGGCGGCGATGCCGATGGCCAGATAGACCATTTGCCCATCGCCCCAGTCCACGCCTTCGGGGAATTGCATCAGGCGCACGCCGGTGGCGAACACCTGGTCGCGGGTCTGTGGCGTGCCGTGGGGAATGGCGATGCCCTGCCCCAGAAAGGTCGAGCCTTGTTGCTCGCGCGCCTGCAAGCCTGCGAGGTAGCCGGCAGCCACCAGGCCGTCAGCGACGAGCAAGTCAGCCAGCAGTTGCAACGCGGCGGGCTTGTCCACCGCCGACTGGTCCATGGAAATTTGCTCTATGGTCAGCTCGAGCATTGCGTTCTCCTGTGCTGCGCGGGGTCGCGCCAGATTCTTGTTGTAGGACCGGTCGTAGACACCGATGACTTACGGTTTGCGAATATCGAATGCGGCATTCAGAGGTGCGATTGGGCAAAAAGTGCCATAAACAGGCCTGCTGAATCGTTTAATCTAAAGTGTCGCGCACGTTACTTGATAATCCCGGCGGTTTGAAGCTCATCCGGTCGAATCGTGTAGGAAACATCCCGAGCGGGCTACATGCTTCCTACAAGGCGACGGTCTGCTGTCATGATGACTGTTAATCGGTGAAAATCCCTGCCACGGTAGTTCAGCTCTCAATTCTGCTTCTCATCACGAAAGGATGCCCGGCTTGAAACTCAGTGATATTGCGCGTCTGGCCGGTGTTTCTGTGACCACGGCCAGCTACGTGATCAACGGAAAGGCCGAACAGCAACGCATCAGCAGTGCAACGGTCGAGCGCGTGCGCGCGGTGGTCGACGCCCACGGCTTCCGGCCCAACCCGCAGGCCGCCGGGCTGCGCAGCCGGCATACCCGGACCCTCGGCTTCATCCTGCCCGACCTGGAAAACCCCAGTTACGCGCGCATCGCCAAGCAACTGGAACAGGGGGCGCGCGCTCGCGGTTACCAATTGCTGATCGCCAGTTCAGACGACGATCCCATCAGCGAGTTGCAGTTGTTGCAGCTGTTTCGCGCGCGACGCTGCGATGCGCTGTTCGTCGCCAGTTGCCTGCCGGCCAGCGATGACAGCTACCGCGCGCTGCAGCAGCAAGGGGTTCCGGTCATCGCGATCGACCGGGAGATGGACCCGGCGCACTTCTGCTCGGTGGTCAGCGATGACCACGACGCCAGCCAGCAGCTGACCCGCAGCCTGCTGGAGATCAAACCCCGGCACATCGCCCTGATCGGCGCGCAGCCCGAACTGAGCGTCAGTAAAGCGCGGGCCAGCGGCTTCGAAGACGCGCTGGAGGGTTTCGAAGGCTCGGTGATCATCGAACACGGCGACGCGTTCAGCCGTGATTGTGGCCTGCAACTGGCCAGCGACATGTTTGACCGCCTGGGGTATTTCCCCGACGCGCTGATCACGACCTCCTACGTCCTGCTGCAAGGGGTGTTCGATTTGCTGCACCAGCGCCGCCTGAATCCGGATCAACTTCACCTGGGCACGTTCGGTGACACGCAGTTGCTGGATTTCCTGCCGTTGCCGGTCAATGCCATGGCTCAGCAGCATCATCTGATTGCTGAAAAGGCCTTGGCGCTGGCGTTGTCGGCCATTGAGCAGGACCAGTACGAACCCGGCGTGCACGCCATCGTGCGGACATTCAAACAGCGGATTCACGAGGCGTAAGCAACGTGCGACTGATCGACACCCACACGCACCTGGATTTCGACGATTTCGACGCCGACCGCGACGACGTCCTCGCCAACAGCCGGCAGCTTGGGGTGGAGCGCATCGTGGTGTTGGGCGTCTATCAGCGCAATCTGCAACGGGTGTGGGATCTGGCGCTTAGCGCACCTTCGGTGTACGCCGCGCTGGGCTTGCACCCGGTGTTCCTGGAAGAGCATCAGCCCGAGCATGTGCAGCAATTGCGCGACTGGCTGGCCCGTCTGGCCGGGCATCCCAAGCTGTGCGCCGTCGGCGAGATCGGTCTGGATTACTACATCGAATCCCTGGACCGCTCGCGGCAAAAGACGTTGCTCGACCAGCAGTTGCAGCTGGCCGCCGACTTCAACCTCCCTGCCCTGCTCCACGTGCGCCGCAGCCACGCCGACACCATCGCTGCACTGAAGCGGTTCAAACTCAAGCGCCGCGGCATCGTTCACGCCTTCGCGGGCAGCCGCGAAGAAGCGCGGGAATACATCAAGCTGGGTTACAAGCTGGGGCTGGGCGGTGCGGCGACCTGGCCGCAGGCCCTGCGCATGCACCGGGTGATCGCCGAGCTGCCGCTGGAGAGCGTCGTGCTGGAAACCGATTCCCCTGACATGGCGCCTGCGATGTTCCCCGGCATGCGCAACAGCCCGGAGCATCTTCCCGACATCTGCGCGGCCATCGCCGAACTGATGAAAATCCCTGCACACGAACTGGCCGCAGCGAGCACCGCCAACGCGTGTGAAGTGTTCGGCTGGGACTGAAACCTGTCGCCGATTTCATGTTGCGATAAGAAATTTCAAAGACGCAGCGCGGTCCCTTGGGTAACTCTTTTGGTTAACTAAGGAAACCCGTTAATGAAATTCTCGAAGTTCGCGCAGGCCTTGTCGCAGTGGTCCGGCAGCCCACGAACCTTCCTCGTGGCGATTGCGCTGATCTGTGTGTGGGCCGTGACCGGGCCATTCTTCCACTACAACGACACTTGGCAGCTGATCATCAACACGTCCACCACCATCATCACCTTCCTGATGGTTTTTCTGATTCAGAACACCCAGAACCGCGACACCGATGAGATGCATATCAAGATCGACGAGCTGCTGCGCGTGACCAAAGACGCGCAGAACGCCGTGCTCAGCCTGGATAACCTCGACCAGAAGGAATTGCACGCGCTGCGCAAGAAGTACAAAGCGATGGGCGAAGGCGTGGAGTTTGATCACACCGAGGCGTTCCCGGAGCCGGAGCCTGAGGCGGGTGAAGAGAAGGGAGCGTTGGTGACGGGCCGTTGAACTGAGATGTCAGGGGGTTTCACAAAACTAACCGACCGGTGCGGCGCCCACCGGTGAATGAGAACGGTGCAGAATTTTCTGGCGACATGATTGAATTGTGGGAGTGAGCTTGCTCACGAAGGGGTCGGCACAACCGCTAAATCTTCAGCGGCAAAAGTGACGTCTTCGCGAGCAAGCTCACTCCCACAAGTCCAACGAACTGGCCGAAATTTCAAGTCAGTCCACCATCCTGTGGGAGTGAGCTTGCTCACGAAGGGGTCGGTACAGCCGCTAAATCTTCAGCGGTTGAAGTGACGTATTCGCGAGCAAGCTCGCTCCCACAAGTCCAACGAACTGGCCGAAATTTCAAGGCAGTCCACCATCCTGTGGGAGTGAGCTTGCTCACGAAGGGGTCGGTACAGCCGCTAAATCTTCAGCGGTTGAAGTGACGTATTCGCGAGCTCGCTCCCACAGGGGGCTGAGTACGGCGCAGAAACCTGTGGCGACACGACCATTCCCACATGACCATGCACCAGCCGGACTAACAAGCCCGGCTGGTAAAGGGCTGAATTCCGGCTCAGGTAATCGGCGCCGGGTTGAACAGGGTGATGTCGTTGTGCAGACGATACTTCTCGGTCCAGGTCGTCTTCTTGCCGCTGGCGACGTCGAGGTAGAAGTGAAAAAGCTCCCATCCCAAGTCCTCGATGCTGGCGCGCCCGGTTGCAATGCGCCCTGCATCAACGTCGATCAGGTCCGGCCAGCGCTGCGCCAGCTCCGTGCGGGTCGACACTTTCACCACCGGTGACATCGCCAGACCATACGGCGTGCCACGTCCTGTGGTGAACACGTGCAGGTTCATCCCTGCTGCCAGTTGCAGCGTCCCGCAGACAAAATCGCTTGCCGGCGTCGCGCAGAAGATCAGGCCTTTGCGCGTCACACGCTCGCCAGGGCCAAGCACCCCGTTGATCGCGCTGCTGCCGGATTTGACGATCGACCCTAGGGACTTCTCGACGATGTTCGACAGCCCGCCCTTCTTGTTCCCCGGCGTGGTGTTGGCGCTGCGGTCCGCTTCGCCCTTGGCCAGATAACGGTCATACCAGTCCATTTCACGAACCAGGCCTTCAGCGACTTCCATGTTTTCGGCACGGGAGGTCAGCAGGTAGATCGCGTCACGCACTTCGGTCACTTCCGAAAACATCACGGTAGCGCCCGCGCGCAGCAGCAGGTCCGAGGCATAACCCAGCGCGGGGTTGGCGGTGATGCCGGAAAACGCATCGCTGCCGCCGCACTGCATGCCCAGAATCAATTCCGACGCCGGCACGGTTTCGCGACGACGCTGGTCGAGCTTCTTCAAACGCGTCTCGGCCAATTCCATGATCTGCTCGATCATTTCGTTGAAGCCGTGTTTGGAGTCCTGCAGGCGATACAGCCAGGGCTCGCTCAGATCAACCGAGGCGTCGTCGCTGTGCATGACCTGATCGGCCTGCAACTTCTCGCAGCCCAGGCTGATCACCAGCGCCTCGCCCCCCAGGTTCGGGTTGCGCGCCAGATTGCGCACGGTGCGGATCGGGATGTACGCGTCCTTGGCGGTGATGGCGACGCCGCAGCCGTAACTGTGGGTCAGCGCCACCACGTCATCGACGTTCGGGTACTTGGGCAGCAGTTCTTCGCGGATGCGCTTGACGGCGAAATCCAGAACCCCGGTAACGCACTGCACCGTCGTCGTGATGCCCAGGATATTGCGCGTGCCGACGGTGCCGTCGGCGTTGCGGTAACCCTCGAAGGTAAAGCCTTCCAGCGGCTCCCCCCTGACCGGCACGGCATCAGACATCGGCAGGCTGTCCAGCGCCGGCGCCGACGGCATGCGCAGCTGATCTTCCTTGACCCAACTGCCCTTCGGGATCGGCTGCAGCGCATAGCCGATGGTGTGGCCGTAACGAATGATCGGCTCCCCTTCGGCGATGTCCACGGTGTTCACCTTGTGGCTCTGCGGCACATTGTCGACGGTCACCAGACCGTTATCGAATTCAGTCCCCGCCGGAACGCCCTGGTCATTGACCACGACGACGACGTTATCAAGCGCATGCAAGCGAATGTAACGCGGCGAGTCGGCATGTTGGATCAAGTTCATCACGGTTTTTCCTCAGAGTTTCGCTTGAGAAAGCTCGGCTTCACTGGCCGGCAAGGCACCCTTCGTTGGGGTTTCCTTGAGTTCTACGCGTTTGATTTCACCGACGATGAAGATGTAGCTGATCACCGCCACCAGCGCGTTGGCGCCGACGAACACCAGGGCCCATTTGAACGAACCGGTGGTGCTGATGATGTAGCCGATGACGATCGGGGTGGTGATGGAAGCGATGTTACCGAACATGTTGAACAGACCGCCGCTCAAACCGGCGATTTGTTTCGGCGATGCGTCGGACATGACCGCCCAGCCCAGTGCGCCCACGCCCTTGCCGAAGAAGGCCAGTGCCATGAAGCCCACGACGACCCACTCGATGTCGACGTAGTTGCAGGTGACGATCGAGGTCGACAGCAGCAAGCCGCCAATGATCGGCGCCTTGCGTGCGAAGGTCAGCGAGTGGCCTTTGCGCAGCAGGTAATCGGAGATGATCCCGCCGAGTACGCCGCCGATGAACCCGCAGATGGCCGGCAGTGAAGCGATGAAGCCCGCTTTCAGGATGGTCATGCCGCGTTCTTGAACCAGGTACACCGGGAACCAGGTCAGGAAGAAGTAGGTAATGCCGTTGATGCAGTATTGAGCCAGGTAAATGCCCAGCATCATGCGGTTGGTCAGCAACTGACGCACGTAGTCCCATTTCGGACCGCTGGCCGAGCCTTTGCCCTTGTCCTGATCCATGTCGACCATGCCGCCGTTGTTGGCGATGTGATCGAACTCTTCCTTGTTGATTTTCGGGTGGTTGCGCGGGCTGTGGATAACTTTCAGCCAGATCAGCGAGAACAGGATGCCGATGCTGCCCATCACGAGGAACACGTGCTGCCAGCCGAAGGTGTAAACGATCCAGCCCATGATCGGGGCGAACAGGACGGTGGCGAAGTATTGCGCCGAGTTAAAGATCGCCGAGGCCGTGCCGCGCTCGGACGTCGGGAACCAGGCCGCCACGATACGGGCGTTGCCGGGAAACGACGGTGCTTCGGCGAGGCCCACCATGAAGCGCAGGGCGAACAGCAGGAAGATGGCGGTCGAGAGACCGAATTCACCGACGTAGCCTTGCAGCACGGTGAACAGCGACCAAGTGAATATGCTCATTGCGTAGACTTTCTTGGAACCGTAGCGGTCCAGAAGCCAGCCGCCGGGGATCTGGCCGGCGACGTACGCCCAACCAAATGCGGAGAAGATAAAACCGAGGGTGACGGCGTCGATGCCGAGGCTTTTTTGCAGGCTGGAGCCCGCGATGGCGATGGTTGCACGGTCGGCGTAGTTGATCGTGGTCACCAGAAACAGCATGAGCAAGATCAAGTAGCGGACGTGAGTCGGCTTGGTTTTCAGCATGTTCGAAACTCCCACTAATTATTTTTTTGTGCGGGTAAACGATCTTATGTGTGTGTGCTGCTCGCCCCTGCCCCTAAAACAGATGCGATGTGAAGCTGTCCTGCCAGGTGTCTGTTAGCGAAGCCCCGAGGGCAAAAAACCGCTGATCGCTCAGCGGTTCTGCGAGAACGGGACTGTTACTGCTTGCCCTGCTTGTCCATCAGTGCAGCCAGCATGTCGACTTCGTCCGACGTCAGGTCAGTCAGCGGCGCGCGGACCGGACCTGCGTCGTAGCCGGCAAGCTTGGCGCCGGCCTTGACGATGCTCACTGCGTAGCCGTGTTTGCGGTTACGGATGTCCAGGTACGGCAGGAAGAAATCGTCGATCAGCTTGCCGACGGTCTGGTGATCGTCTTTGGCGATGGCGTGGTAGAAGTCCATGGCCATTTTCGGCAGGAAGTTGAACACCGCCGACGAGTAAACCGGCACGCCCAGCGCCTTGTAGGCCGCTGCGTAGACTTCTGCAGTTGGCAGACCACCCAGGTACGAGAAGCGGTCGCCCAGACGACGGCGGATCGAAACCATCAGTTCGATATCGCCCAGGCCATCTTTGTAGCCGATCAGGTTAGGGCAGCGCTCGGCCAGCTGTTCCAGCAGCGCAGGCGTCAGGCGGCAGACGTTACGGTTGTAGACGACAACGCCGATCTTGACCGACTTGCAGACCGCTTCAACGTGGAGGGCAACGCCGTCCTGGCTGGCTTCGGTCAGGTAGTGAGGCAACAGCAGCAGGCCTTTGGCACCCAGACGCTCGGCTTCTTGAGCCATCTGAATCGCCTGGCGAGTAGGACCACCGACGCCAGCCAGAATTGGCACTGTGGTTTCGCAGGTGTCGACGGCAGTCTTGATGATCTCGGAGTATTCGTCGCCGGTCAGGGAGAAGAACTCACCTGTGCCGCCTGCCGCGAACAGCGCAGAGGCGCCGTACGGAGCGAGCCATTCCAGACGCTTGATGTAGCCAGCGCGGTGGAAGTCGCCCTGGGCATTGAAATCGGTAACCGGGAAGGAGAGCAGACCGTGAGAGAGGATGGACTTCAGTTCTTGTGGATTCATTATTCGAACACCCTGGGGAGCTATTTTTGTGGATGAAGCACCAGTCCTGCGCTGATGTCGTAAGTCATCGTACAACTGGGGAGAGGATCACTCAATAGCGTTTTGAAATATTTATGACGGGGGAGGATGAGTGGAGATTCTTTAGATCAGACGGTATGGCGAAGGTGTGATCACCGCAGACCATCGCCTGAATGGACGCCGCGCAGTTGGGCTCTGAACTCGATCGTGTAGGAGTGAGCTTGCTCTCGATCTGGCGCGAAGCGGCAGCATTCGGTGAATGCGGCGTGTCGGAAAGAACCGCAGCCTCAGCTTTACGACTGCTACGCAGCCGATCGCGAGCAAGCTCACTCCTACGGCCTCCGGCCAGAATCAGCGAGCCAAGGTCCAAGCCGGAATCACCGATCCCCGCAAACGCCTCAAAGGGCACGGCGGCAGCGCCATGCCCTTTCAAACAATCCGCCTCAAGCCCGTTGCGATTCAGCCTCTTCATGGGCATGGCGCAGTCGTTCGCGGCTGTTGGTCAGGTGCAGGCGCATGGCAGCGCGAGCGGCGTCGGAGTCCTGGCGCGCGATGGCGTCGTAGATTTCCTCATGCTCGCGGCTCAGGCGGCTCATGTAATGCTGGTTGTCATCATGAGCGAGGCGCGCGGAGTTCAGCCGGGTACGGGGAATGATGCTCGTGCCCAGGTGATTCATGATGTCGGTGAAGTAGCGGTTGCCGGTCGACAGGGCAATTGCCATGTGGAACTGGAAATCGGCGCCGACGGCATCGCTGGCATGGGCCGCGCTTTCGTTGAGAGCGTCGAGGGCGGCGCGCATGTCCGCCAGTTGTTCGGCGGATCGGCGTTGAGCGGCCAGACCGGCCGACTCGACCTCAAGACTGATGCGCAGCTCGAGAATCGCCAGGACGTCACGAAGGGTGACGATGGTGGCTGGGTCGATACGGAAACCGCTCGGGCTTGGCGTGTCGAGGACAAAGGTGCCGATGCCATGCCGGGTTTCCACCAGCCCGGAAGCCTGCAAGCGCGAAATGGCTTCGCGTACGACGGTACGGCTGACGCCCTGCTCTTCCATGATGGCTGACTCGGTGGGCAACTTATCGCCGCGCTTGAGTCCGCCGGTGCGGATGCGCTCGGAGAGTTCGGTGACCAATTCCTGCGCGAGACTGCGGTGCTTTCGGCGGGCGCGAGGCGGAGCGCTCTGATTTTCCATATCCAACATGCATCTCTAAATACGCTGAACGCTGATGATAGCTCACCGGGTTGTGTGATCACACAACAACCCCGGCGAGGCGCCTGGTTTACGACACTTTATCGCTTCAGCACTCTACGCTCAAAGTGCCGTTTCGGTGAGCGGCTGCTCGTGCAACTGGCCACCGTCAATGCGCACGTGACGACGATGGAAGCGCTTGAGGCTGCTGCGGTGGCCGATGCTGAGCAAGGTCACGCCCGGCAATTCGTCCAGCAGCGCCTGATACAGCGCGGCTTCATCCTCTTCATCCATCGCTGATGTGGCTTCATCCAGGTACAACCAGTCCGGCGCGAACAGCAGGGCGCGGGCGAACGCGACGCGTTGTTGCTCACCCGGCGACAGCATGCGCTGCCAGTGCTCGGTCTCGTCCAGTCGCGGAATCAGATGACCCAGGCGGCAGGTTTCCAACACTTGGGCAAAGCGCTCGGCGGGATAAACCTCGGGCGCCTGGGGGTAACTCAACGCCTCCCGCAACGTGCCGATCGGCAGATACGGTTTTTGCGGCAGGAAAAACGCGCGTTTGGCCGGTAATTTCACCGCACCATGGCCCTCTTTCCACAACCCGCCCATCGCCCGCAGCAGCGTACTTTTGCCACTGCCAGAGCGCCCGCTGAGCATGACCTTCTCGCCTGCTACAATGCTGATATTGGCGTTGTTCAGGAGCTGGCGACCGCCCACGAGGGATAGCGCCAGGCCTTCAAGCTGCAAGGCGTTGCTCTCATGACTGACCTTGATCGCCGGCACGCGCGCTTCGTTTTCGTCCATGGCCTGACGGAAGCTGAGCAGACGATCACAGGTGGCACGCCACGATGCCAGTTGGGTGTACGCGTCGATGAACCAGCTGAAATTCTCCTGCACGTTGCCGAACGCCGAGTTGATTTGCATCAACTCGCCCAGTTCGATCTTGCCGGCGAAGTAGCGGGGTGCGGCCACGACAAAGGCGAAGACGATCGCGATCTGTGAGTAACCAGCGGTGAAGAACGTCAGGCGCTTCTGCACCTTCATGATCGTCCAGAAGTTGCTCCAGACCATGCCGAATCGCGCGCTCAGGCGCTGATTCTCGTTGGCCTCGCCATCGGACAGGGCGATGCTTTCGGCGTTCTCGCGAACGCGCACCAGCGAGAAACGCATGTCGGCTTCGTAGCGCTGTTGCTGGTTGCTCAGCAAGATCAGGCGTTTGCCGATCAGGTGAGTCAGCAAGCTGCCCACCGCGGCATAAAGAAGTGCGGCCCAGAACATGTAGCCGGGGATGGTGATGCCAAACAGCTCGATGCTGCCGGACACGCCCCACAGAATCACCGAGAAAGACACCAGACTGACCACGGTGCGCAGCAGGCCTAGGCTCAGGCTGAGGGTGTCGGACGTGAAGTTATTGAGGTCTTCGGACAGACGCTGGTCAGGGTTATCGGTATAACCGCCCTGCTCCAGCCGATAGTAGTTCTTGTGCGCGAGCCATTTGGCGAAGTGCTGTTCGGTCAACCAGCGACGCCAGCGGATGGTCAGCATCTGGGTCAGATAGAGGCGATAGACCGCGCCGAGAATGGCGATGGCGGCAATGCCGCAGAAGTACAGGATGAGATGGGTGAAGGCCCCCAGGTCCTTATTCTGCAGCGCGTTGTAGAAGTCTCGGTACCAGCTGTTGACCAACACCGAAATGAACACGCTGAACAGCGACAGCACGATTACTGCAATCAACAGCAACCAGGCCATGCCTTTTTCTTCACTGCGCCAGTAAGGCGTCACCAGCTTCCAGACCCGGGAAAAGAAATTCCCGTTCACAGCGTCATTGACCCTGGATTCATCTACATCAAAATTCATGGCAAAAGCTCGGCAGCGGGCAGTTATAGGCGTTGGCGCCAATGTGCCAGACGCCACAGACGATCTTCCATGAATAAATCTTTAAAAAGCAGTCCCTGCTTAACGACGGACCGGGCGCTTCTGCAACTTGCGCTGCAAGGTGCGTCGATGCATGCCCAGCGCCCGCGCCGTGGCCGAGATATTGCCTTCGTGCTCGGTCAGCACGCGCTGAATGTGCTCCCACTGCAAACGGTCAACCGACATCGGGTTTTCCGGCACCAGCGTGTCCAGATCGGCATGTTCAGACAGCAGCGCTGCCAGCACGTCATCGGCATCGGCCGGTTTGCACAGGTAGTTGCAGGCGCCGCGCTTGATCGCTTCGACTGCGGTGGCGATGCTCGAATAACCGGTCAGGATCAGCACGCGCATTTCCGGGTCCAGTTCCAGCAGCTTGGGCAACAGCACCAGCCCCGAGTCGCCTTCCATTTTCAAATCGACAGCGGCGTAGTCCGGAATATCCTGCTGCGCGAGGGCCAGGCCCTCGTCGGCGGAACCGGCGGTGCTCACGCGGAAGCCACGGCGCGCCATGGCCCGTGCCATCACGCGAGTGAAGGTGGCGTCGTCGTCCACCAGCAGCAGGTGCGGCAGTTCTTCGCCTTCAACCTGGATTTCGTCAGTCATGCTTCATCTCCTCGTGCGTCACGGGGCAGGCGCAGCTCGGTAAGCGTGCCGCCTTCCTCGTGAGGATAGAGTTTCACCGAGCCGCCCGCGCGGGTCACGCTGGCCTTACTCAAGAACAGGCCCAGGCCGAAGCCTTTGCCCTTGGTGGTAAAAAAGGGTTTGCCGATCTGCTCGGCGATGGCCAGTGGTACACCGGCGCCATGATCGCGGATGCTGATGCGGATTTCAGTGGCGGTCCAGTCCAGATTCACCTCGAGCCCTTCGGCGCAGGCGTCGGCGGCATTGTTGAGCAGGTTCAGCAGCGCCTGAGTGAGATCCGGCGGCGGCGCCAGCATCGGCACATCGCCCTGCCCCAGGCGTTGAAAGCGGTAGGTGGCTTCCGGGCGCATCAGGTGCCAGCGGTTGAGCGCCTGATCGAGCCAGTGGGTGACGGTCTGTTCCTGCACTGAAAGCCGACGATTCGCCTCAGCAGCGCGAACCAGTTGCTGCAGCGTCTCTTTGCACAGTTTGACCTGATCCTGCAGCACCGAGAGGTCTTCCTGCAGCGCGGGGTCCTTGTGGTCCTGCTGCATTTCCTTGAGCAGCACGCTCATGGTGGCCAGCGGCGTGCCGAGTTCATGGGCGGCGCCGGCTGCTTCGGTCGCCACCGCCAGCAGTTGCTGATCGCGGGCGCCTTCTTCGCGGCGCAAGGCTCGCATGTGTTCCTGACGACGCAGCTCTTCGGCCATGCGCGCGGCGAAGAAGGTGATCACACCAGCCGCCAGCGCAAAACTCAGCCACATGCCGTAGATCTGCATGTTCTCGCGCGCCACAAAGGCATCCAGGGGAAAGAACTTGGCCAGCATCAGCGTGTACAGCGCCAGCGCGATGCCCGACAGGATCAGTGAATAACGCCACGGCAGGGTCACCGCAGCGATGGTCAGCGGCACCAGATAATAAGAAACGAACGGGTTGGTCGAGCCGCCGGAGAAATACAGCAGCGCGCTGTGGATAAACAGGTCGAACGCCAATTGCACCGCGTATTCGAGTTCGGTCACCGGCCACGAGGTGCGCAGGCGAATGGCCGTCAGCAGGCAAACGATCGCCGAAAAACCGAGGGTGATGTCCAGCTGCAGCCAGGGCAGCGGCAGCAGATCGAAGAGATAGGCGAACCCCACCGAGCCCGCCTGTGCACCCAGCACCAGAATGCGGATGAACGTCAGGCGCCAGAGGTTCTGACGGGTGGCGGAAAGCAGTTGCAAGGGGGCGAGCATGAGCTCTCCTGATGAGCGCTCCAGGCGAATCGGAGCGAGTATAACCAATGCGACAACAGTTGCCGTCAAAGTGCGTCAAAGCGCCACATCCATCTGACGGGTGTGTGACGGCGCAGGAACAAGCCTCCGGGTTCATAGTCTCATGGGCATCCGTCCGCCGGGGGCTTGCAATGCGCCTCAGGACGGTTCGCCAAACAAGGAGTTTTTATGTTCAGCCTTCGCCCTACTGCCACATTGTTCACCCTTGGCCCACTCGCGCTGGCCAGCACCCCTGCCCTCGCCGACGACGTTCACTACAACCAGGTTTCGGTCCGCGCCGAGGTCAGCCAGGAAGTGCAGCGCGACCTGATGACCGTCACCCTCTACACCGAATCCCAAAACACCGACCCGGCCAAACTGGCGGCCGGCGTCACTGAAACCCTGAACAAGGCCTTGGGTGAAGCGCGTCAGGTCAAGGACATCAACATTCGTCAGGGCAGCCGCAACAGCTACCCGATCTACGACGACAAAGGCCAGAAGATCACCGGCTGGCGCGAGCACGCCGAACTGCGACTGGAAAGCGCCGACTTCGCTGCCCTGTCCAAACTGACCGGCGACCTGCTGGGCGGCGACATGAAGATGGGCGGCATGGACTTCTCGATCTCCAACCCTGCGCGCAAGACCAGCGAAGACGCGCTGCTCAAGGACGCTGTGACGGCCTTCCGCGCCCGCGCCAAACTGGTAACTGACGCACTGGGCGGCACTGGCTACAAGGTGGTCAACCTGAACCTGAACACCTCCGGTTTCCCGCAGCCCTACCTGCGAGCACCGGTCATGATGATGAAGGCCGCTCGTGCCGACGCAGCGCCGACGCCGGATGTCGAGGCCGGCACCAGTCAGGTCAGCGTCGCGGCAGACGGTGTCATCGAAGTCGCCATTCCTTGATGCACACGGCGGCAGCCAAGGGTTGCCGCCTTTTCCCTCCCCCGGCCCTGCCTTTATCCCGCTATCCCGTGGCCCCTTCCACATCCGCGCGCCCCTTATCTCCTACGTCCCCGGGTGATTCGGCCGATTTTCACATCGCCTGAAATACATAGAATCGTCCCCGGCAGTACCCAACCTAAACGCGCAATGACGGCCGCCTCCTCCTATGGGGCGTGACCGTGCGCAGCTAATGATTCAAGGAAGAATCCAGTCATGCCTTTTCAAGCTCAACCCGTTATTCCGGTCGACATGACCACCCGCACGTTACGCAGTAGCTTCGCGCTGGACCTGCTGACCCAGGTGGCCGGCACACACACGCCTGAGGCCTTTGCCCAGGAAATGAGCAACGTCTTTGGCGATGACATCTCGCCGCACATCTATACAAAACTGCAGGACAAACTGCTGGCCGGCGAAGTGAAAAATCCTGAGGTTCTCCTCACATGGGAGCTGGGCTTCGAGGCGGACTACGACAACCGCGAGCGTGTCATCCGCGTCGATTGGGGATTCTTCGTCCGCACCACTGCCCACCCACAGCACTACTGGTGGCTGCTCACCGCACTGCTCCACGAATTCGGCCACCACATCGACAATGTCCTGCGCCGTGAGCTGATCGACGAGAACGCACCCGTGGCGACCGACGCGCCATTCGAAGAGGGCCATCTGTTCACCTTGTGGATAACCGAAGCTACTCGTCCGGCGCAGCACGAACTGACCTTTGCCACGTATTCCGAGGTTGCCTCCACCGAACGTCAGTACGCGATTTCGTGGGACAAAGCCTGCGAAGCCATTCGCGATTATCTGGCCTCGACCGATCTGCGCTTCGAGCCATCCCACAGCCATGCCGATCGGGAAGCCTTCGAAGCGGGCACTGACTCCAAAGGCAGCACCCACCAGACAATCGAATGGGTTCTGAGGGATTTCAATTTCAGTCGAGTAGAGATAGACGCCGTGTACTTCGGCAACTGGCTGCGGGATTACTCCCAGGTCGTCGACCCCAAGATCACCCGCGCAGCAGACATGCCAAAGGAGTTTCCCGCGGCGCTCTCGCGCGCAAGCTGGAGCAACCTCGTGGATGTGCTGGCCGCTAAAAAATTCGTCGATCTGCGGATGCGCTACCCCAACGAAATGAAGGTTACGCCCGAAAAGCTCGGCGTTTATCGACCGACGGAGCACATCGACAATCCGCTGGTCACTGATCCGCCTTTCCCGGACCCGAAGGTGCGTGACCCCGACTTTGAAGCCTGGGTGCTACCCGGCGATCCAACCCTTGGTGCGGACCGAGCCACGTCGATGAAGCGCTACATCGGCAACGCGGTGAGCTACATGGAGCAAGAACTGCGTCTTGCCATGAGCAAAGGCCGCTCCCTCGACGGGCTGCGCAGCTTCGGCGCCGCGCTGCATGTGCTCGAAGACCTGTTCGCCCATTCAAACTTTGCAGAACTGAGCCTGATCAAGGCGGGGCATGTCAGGGTTCTGCCCTGGACAACGCCGGTTCACGTCAAATGGAATCTGCCTTTGGTCACGGGCACGTTTGGGGCCACCGACGTGGTGGCTAGCCTGGCGGGGCCGCTGGGCAAAATCCTCTTCTCCACCCAAGAGCTTGAGTTCGAGCTCACCCAGCCGGGTTATCGCTCGGACCGGGATAAAGTGATGCTGGTGTTGCTGAGCGAACATCCTGATCAGGACTATTTCAAGGCATTCGACGCGCTACTCACGGCCAGGGACGGCCTGGTGACGCTTGCGAAGAAAATGGGCGTAGACACTCTCAAGTTCTATCGCTGGCTGATCAACACCCCGGCGGGCATTCTCTTGAACGCCTACAACAGCGCGGCGCAAGGTGTTCTGACCTGGATCGGCAATAGCGTCGACGACGCGCAAACCCTGCTGGGCAGCGATCCGAATGTCGATCCGACTCTTGAACCGAGCCACTCGCAACTTTCCAAGGACCATGCCGAACACCCTCTTCACGACCTGGCAGCGCTGCTCGCTACCGAAGCCGTGCGCCAGGTCGCGCAGGCCATGGTTGATCACTGGGCAGGAAAACCTGGCGCCGATCCGGTAGCCATTGCGTCGGCGTTCTTTTGCCACCCCGCCGACAGCGAGTGGCAGTACCCGATTGTCACGGCATGGGCGGGCAGCAATCCGGCGGAAGTAGCGCGCAGTGAATCGAAGAGCGAGCTGGACAAGACCCAACAAGCGGCGATCGACGAACTCCGCGCCATCCAGAACACCTTCATCAAGCAAAGTCAGAGTTATCTGGATTACGTATTCAACAGCAAGGCCCCGCAGCCTTCAGACTTTCAGGGCTATCTGGAGCAGGCGTTCATGAAGCTGGTTGCCAACACATCATGGTGGAAAGAGCTGCAAACATTCATCAAGTAATAAGCTTATGAATTTCCGTGGCTTGTTGCCCAAGTGAGCCGTGCGGCATTCTTGGCGGTCTATCATCCCGTCGATGAATTCAGGCATGAGTGCCGCACTTAATGAGGTTCACATGGACACAACCTTCAAACCCCTGCTCCTGGCAGCCGCAATGGCGCTGTGCGTTCCCTCGGTGCAGGCGGCCAGCACCCTTGTCTATTGCTCGGAAGCCAGCCCTGCCGGCTTCGATCCCAGTCAGTACACCAGCGGCACCGAGTTCGATGCGTCAGCAGAAACAGTCTTCAACCGCCTCACCCAGTTCAAGCGCGGCGGCACCGATGTCGAGCCGGGGCTGGCTACCAAATGGGAAGTGTCCGACGACGGCTTGACCTACACCTTTCATTTACGGCCCGGGGTGAAATTCCACACCACGGACTATTTCAAACCCACCCGCGACTTCAACGCCGATGACGTGCTGTTCACCTTCAACCGCCTCCTGAACGCAGATGACCCGTTCCGCAAGGCGTACCCGTCGGAGTCGCCGTACTTCACCGACATGGGCATGAACACCACCATCAAGCAGGTCGAAAAGGTCAACGATCAGACCGTTCGTTTTCAGCTGAACAACATCGATGCCGCCTTCATCCAGAACCTGGCGATGAGCTTTGCCTCGATTCAGTCGGCTGAATACGCGGCGCAACTGATCAAACAAGGCAAGGCCGGCGACATCAACCTGAAGCCGATCGGTACAGGCCCATTCGTGTTCAAGCGTTACCAGAAAGACGCGCAGATCCGTTACGTCGGCAACAAGGAATACTGGAAGCCGGAGGACGTGAAGCTCGACAACCTGATTTTCTCGATCAACACCGATGCCGCCACCCGCTTGCAGAAGCTCAAGACCGGGGAATGCCAGATCAGCGGGTATCCGCGCCCTCAGGACATCGAAGAAGCGCAGAAAGACCCGAACCTCAAGGTGCTGAGCCAGGCCGGTTTCAACCTGGGTTTTCTGGCCTACAACGTGACCCATCCGCCGCTCGATCAACTGAAGGTGCGTCAGGCGCTGGACATGGCCATCGACAAGCCGGCCATCATCAAAGCGGTTTACCAGGGCGCAGGCCAACTGGCACAAAACGCTCTGCCACCGGCGCAGTGGAGCTTTGACCCGAACATCAAGGACGCACCCCACGATCCTGAAAAAGCAAAGCAGTTGCTCAAGGAAGCAGGCGTTGCGCCAGGCACGCAGATCAACCTATGGGCGATGACCGTGCAGCGTGCGTCCAACCCCAACGCGCGCATGTCGGCGCAGATGATTCAGTCGGACTGGGCAAAAATCGGTATCAAGGCCAACATCGTGAGCTACGAATGGGGCGAGTACATCAAGCGCGCCAAGGCTGGCGAGCATGACGTGATGATCTACGGCTGGACCGGTGACAACGGTGACCCCGACAACTGGCTGGGCGTGCTGTACAGCTGTGGCGCGGTGAAGGGCAGCAACTACGCCAAGTGGTGCAACCCTGCCTACGACAAGCTGGTCACCCAGGCCAAGCTGACCAGCAACAAGGACGAGCGGATCAAGCTGTACCAGCAGGCGCAGAACATTCTGAAAAACGACGTGCCGATTACACCCATCGCCAATTCCAAAGTGTTTCAGCCAATGCGCAAAGAGGTTCAGGATTTCAAGCTCAGTCCATTTGGCCTGACGCCCTTCTACGGTGTGAGCCTGGCCAAATAATTCGCTGAAACCAACAGCGAAGTAACACTTGATGACCGAAGCGGGTGCAATCGCCACGTTGCGATGCACCTTTTTGGTGCTGCAAAGATATCGATATGCGACACGCAAACGTTCAACTGCGTCAGAAATTACACTTATGCGACATTCGTGTACGTTCGTGCCACTGTTTGTCACCTTGCTGGCGCCAACATCTTGCTTTGGGTATGGCGCCTGCATAAGTATCCGCGGGACAGGCTCAAAAGGCCGTACCCTCAATCAAAAAATGACAACAACTGAGGCCACCATGCTCAAAAAAGCGGTCATTCCGTTTCTTCTCGGCGCAGGTTTGATCGCCAGCGCTCCCTTCGCCCATGCAGCATCGAACCTGGTGTTCTGCTCCGAAGGCAGCCCTGCTGGTTTCGATCCAGGTCAATACACCACCGGTACCGACTTCGATGCTTCGGCCGAGACCGTTTTCAACCGTTTGAGCCAGTTCGAACGTGGCGGCACCGCTGTCATTCCAGGCCTGGCCACCAGCTGGGACGTTGCCCCGGATGGCCTGACCTACACCTTCCACCTGCGTGAAGGTGTGAAATTCCACACCACGCCGTACTTCAAACCGACGCGTACCTTCAATGCCGATGACGTGTTGTTCACGTTCAACCGCATGATCAACAAGGACGACCCGTTCCGTAAGGCGTACCCGACCGAATTCCCGTACTTCACCGATATGGCGATGGACACCAACATCACCAAGATCGAGAAGGTCGACGATCACACCGTCAGAATGACCCTCGGCACTGTTGATGCTGCGTTCATCCAGAACCTGGCGATGAGCTTCGCGTCCATTCAGTCCGCTGAATACGCCGCCCAGTTGCTGAAAGAAGGCAAGCCGGAAGACATCAACCAGAAGCCGATCGGCACTGGTCCGTTCGTGTTCAAGAGCTACCAGAAAGACTCCAACATCCGCTTCACCGGGAACAAGGACTACTGGAAGCCTGAAGACGTCAAAGTCGACAACCTGATTTTCGCCATCACCACTGACGCCTCGGTTCGTGCGCAGAAGCTGAAGAAAGGCGAATGCCAGATCACTGCTTACCCGCGTCCGGCCGACCTCGCGCCACTGAAGGCTGACCCTGCTTTGAAGATGCCTGATCAGGCCGGCTTCAACCTGGGTTACATCGCCTACAACGTGATGCCGAAGATCAAGGGCGAAGACAAGCCAAACCCGCTGGCTGACCTGAAAGTACGTCAGGCGCTGGACATGGCTGTCGACAAGAAAGCCATCATCGACGCGGT
This sequence comes from Pseudomonas sp. W2-17, assembly GCF_041060445.1. NCBI lineage: Bacteria > Pseudomonadati > Pseudomonadota > Gammaproteobacteria > Pseudomonadales > Pseudomonadaceae > Pseudomonas > Pseudomonas sp. W2-17. The sequence continues at coordinate 305,305 of NZ_JAUFNS010000003.1, forward strand.
GTATCAGGGCGCGGGCCAACTGGCGACCAACGCCATGCCGCCGACCCAGTGGTCCTACGACACCACCATCAAAGATGCTCCGTACGACGTCGCCAAAGCCAAGGACCTGCTCAAGCAGGCGGGCGTGAAGGAAGGTACCGAAATCACCCTGTGGGCGATGCCGGTTCAGCGTCCTTACAACCCGAACGCCAAGCTGATGGCCGAGATGCTTCAGAACGACTGGAAGAAAATCGGCATCAACGCCAAGATCGTTTCCTACGAGTGGGGCGAGTACATCAAGCGCGCCAAGGCCGGCGAGAACGGCGCAATGCTGATCGGCTGGAGCGGCGACAACGGTGACCCGGACAACTGGCTGGGTACCCTGTTTGGCTGTGACGCCCTCAACGGCAACAACTTCGCCAAATGGTGTGACAAGCCGTTCGATACCTTGATCCACCAGGCCAAGGAAACCACCGATCAGGCCAAACGCACCGAGCTGTACAAGCAGGCTCAACACCTGCTGAAAGATGCCGTGCCTATGACTCCAATTGCCCACTCGACTGTTTATCAGCCGATGCGCAAAGAAGTTCAGGACTTCAAGATCAGCCCATTCGGTCTGAACTCGTTCTACGGCGTCAGCGTCAGCGGCAAGTAATATCTATAAATGACCAACCGGTCGCGTTGCCTCAGGGCAACGCGACCGCGTTGTCATGTGCACGATCGTTAAATGAAATTGACTATCGTTAGATGAGTAGCGACTTGCTTACAGTCCTTGCCTACTAACGATAAGCACTTTTCCTACAAACTTTGAAGCACGCGTAACTATGGACTGTGTGGCGCCAGAGACATACCTTCTGACAAGCCGCCAATATTGTCCGTTGTTTATCTTGAACAGTGAGATGTATCCGGGCGTTGACTCTCCATTTGCGCAAACGATTGCCATGGATCGCGCAGGCATTCGCATTTAATACGCTTCTCACGATAAGGAATATCATGCGTTCGAATATCGTTATGCCATCACTTATTGCCGCTGGCCTTCTGGCTATGACGCCCGGCGTTCAGGCCGCCAGCAAAAGCCTGGTCTTCTGTTCGGAAGGCAGCCCGGCCGGGTTTGATATCGGTCAGTACACCTCCGGCACTGACAACGATGCTGCCGAGCCGATCTACAACCGTCTCGCCGAGTTCGCCAGAGGGGAGACCACCGTCGTACCCGCTCTCGCAACGAGCTGGGACATCTCCCCTGACAACCTGACCTACACGTTCCATTTGCGCGAAGGCGTCAAATTCCACAGCAACAAGACCTTCACGCCCACGCGCGATTTCAATGCCGACGACGTCTTGTTCACGTTCAATCGCATGCTGCACAAAGACCATCCGTTCCGCGTTGCTTATCCGACGGAGTTTCCGTTCTTCACCAGCATGGGCCTGGACAAGAACATCAAGTCGGTGGAAAAGACCGATCCAATGACCGTCGTGTTCACACTCAACAAAGTCGACGCGGCGTTCATCCAGAACGTCTCCATGAACTTCGCGTCAATCCTGTCTGCTGAATATGCAGACAAACTGATGGCAACGGGTGATGTGCGCGATATTAACCAGGCGCCTATTGGCACCGGCCCGTTTGTGTTTCAGCGCTATCAAAAAGATTCGCAGATTCGCTACGTGAAAAACAAAGCGTTCTGGGACCCGAGTCGGGTCAAGATTGATCAACTGATCTTTGCAATCAATACAGATGCGTCGGTACGCATTCAAAAACTTAAAAAGAATGAGTGTCAGGTCACTTTGAATCCGCGCCCGGCGGACGTTGAATCGATCGAGGCGGACAAAAACCTGCAGGTCATCAAAAAGCCCGGTTTCAACCTCGGCTACATCTCGTACAACGTACGCCACGCCCCGCTGGACAACTTGCAGGTTCGCCAGGCGTTGGACATGGCGGTGGATAAACAAGCGATCATCGCTGCGGTGTATCAAGGCGCCGGGCAACTGGCCCAGAACTCCATGCCACCGACGCAATGGTCCTACGACGACACGGTCAAGGACGCGCCCTACAACCCGGAAAAAGCCCGCGAGTTGTTGCGCGCTGCCGGCGTCAAGGAAGGCACCGAACTGACCCTTTGGGCCATGCCGGTTCAGCGCCCCTACAACCCCAACGCCAAGCTGATGGCCCAGATGCTTCAGGCCGACTGGGCCAAGGTGGGCATCAAGGCGACCATCGTCAGTTACGAGTGGGGCGAATACCTCAAGCGCAGCAAGAACGGCGAGCATGATATTTCGCTGATCGGCTGGACCGGTGACAACGGCGACCCCGACAACTGGATGGGCACGCTGTACAGCTGCGCATCCATCGGCGGCAACAATTACTCCATGTGGTGCGACGAAAAATATGACGCACTGGTCAAGGCCGCTGTCTCGACCACGAACAAGGACCAACGCATTGCGCTGTACAAACAGGCGCAGCATTACCTGAAGGAACAGGTGCCCATTACGCCGATTGCCCACTCGACGGTGATCCAGCCGCTGCGTAAGGAAGTGCAAGGTTTCCTGGTGAGTCCGTTCAACCGCAACAATTTCTCGGGCGTCAGCATCGCCGACTGATTCAAAAACATGCCTGGGGGCGCAACCACGCCCTTTGGCATCGCTTTATCCGCGTTTAGCGGGATAGGCAAGAAAATGGCCATGAGGCCGCACCACCGAGCGGGCTACACCATAAAAAGCCCGCCTCTAAAAAAGCAGCAATCGGGAGCTTCAAAACGTGAAAAAAGCCAGCACCGCTGTATTCGCCTTATCCGTACTCGCCCTCAGCGTCGCGGCCCAGGCAGAGCCGACCAGTCAGGAATTCGTTCCGACCACACTGGCCACCAGCAACCTCCAGGGCGAAGCCAAGGGTTTTCTGGAAGACTCGAAAGTGACCGGTTCGACCAAGAACTGGTACGCCAACGAACTGTTGCGCCGTGGCGGCGAGTTCCGCCGCAGCGAGAACGGCGTTGTGGTCGACAGCGACCCGCGCCGGATCAACTGGGTTCAGGGCACCATCGTTGACTACAGCTCGGGCTTCACCCAAGGCACTGTCGGCTTCGCCACGCAAATGGCGGTCTACAACGCCGTTGCGCTGGACCGTGACAAAGACGACCTGATGGGCGGCGCCAACCGTACGCTGACCGAGAACAACGGCGACCCTGTCGGACAGTGGAGCAAGTTGGGCCTGGGCAACATCAAGGCGCGCGTTTCCAATACGACCCTGACCGCCGGCCGTCAGTCGATGAACACCCCGGTGCTGGCTTACATCGGCAACCGTGCGCTGCCTTCGAGCTTCGAAGGTGTGAGCATTCTGAGCGAAGAGTTCAACAACATCTCGATCCAGGCCGGCAGCTTCGACCGCGTGTCGCCCCGTACCGAGCAGAGCCTGACCAAGTTCCGTTCCGAGTACACCAACAACACCGCCACCGCCGATCGCGTTGACATGGCGGGCGTGGATTACAAGCCGTTCAAGAGCCTGACCACCAGCTTCTACGCCTCCAACGTCGAAGACTTCTGGCATCAGTACTACTTCGCTTTCACCCACGAACTGGGTGACCCCGATGTACTGGGCCTGAGCACCAACCTGAACTATTACAAGACCAAGGATTCCGGTCAGAAGAAGATGGGCGAGATCGACAACGACACGTACAGCCTGTCGTTGACCGCCACTCACAAGGCGCACAGCTTCAGCGTCGCGTACCAGGAAGTCGAAGGCGACACCTACTTCGACTACGTCCACGACACCAACGCCATCTTCCTGGCCAACTCCCTGCTCTCGGACTTCAACGGCCCGAACGAGAAGTCGGTTCAGCTGAGCTACCTGCTGAACATGGCTGACTATGGCGTGCCAGGCCTGAAGTTCAACATCTATCAGGCGCGCGGTTTCGACATCGACGGTACCCATTACAAAGGCACCGCTTACGATGTCCGCGGCATGGACGGCGAAACTCACTATGAATACGGTGTTGGCTCGTCGTACACCCTGCAGTCCGGCCCACTCAAGGCCTCGACCATGCGTGCGACCTACACCACTCACCGCGCGAGCGCCAACCAGGCTGACGGCAACATCAACGAGTTCCGTCTGGTGACCACGATTCCATTCAACATTATGTAATCAGCACGATCGATCGGGCCTCAAGGTGCGGTTTACCGAACTTCGTGGCCCGATACCGACTCACTTATGGCTTCATCACTTGCGGAGTGCGTTACTTGAAATCGACATTCAAACTCGCAACATTGCGCAGCGCGATCGCACTGGCGGTATTCAGCGTCGCGGTCGGCGTATCGGCCAAGCCTCTGGTGGTCTGCACCGAAGCCAGCCCGGAAGGTTTCGACACGGCGCTCTACACCACGGCCGTGACCGCCGATGCGTCGGCGGAAACCATTTACAACCGTCTGGTGGATTTCAAGCCAGGCACCACGGAAATCGTCCCGGCATTGGCCGACACGTGGGAGATCAGCGATGACGGCCTGACCTACACGTTTCACCTGCGCAAGGGCGTCAAGTTTCACACCACCGACTACTTCAAACCGACCCGCGACATGAACGCCGATGACGTGGTCTGGAGCTTCCAGCGTCAACTGGACCCCAACCACCCGTGGCACAAACAGTCGCAGGTCGGCTACCCATACTTCGAGAGCATGGGTTTCAAAGAGCTGCTGAAGAACGTCGAGAAAGTGGACGACAGCACCGTCAAGTTCACCCTGACCCGCCGCGAAGCGCCGTTCCTGGCTGACGTCGCCATGGCCTTTGCTTCGGTGTACTCGGCGGAATACGCCGATCAGTTGCTCAAGGCCAACAAGACCGACAACCTCAACAGCCAGCCCATCGGCACCGGTCCGTTCGTCTTCCAGCGCTACGCAAAAGATGCTCAGGTTCGCTTCAAGGCCAACCCGGATTATTTCCGTGGCAAGCCGCCGGCTGACACCCTGATCTTCGCGATCGCTACCGACAACAACGTGCGTCTGCAAAAGCTCAAGGCCAATGAGTGCCAGATCGCCCTGTATCCGAAGCCCGACGACATCCCGAGCATCAAGAAAGACACCAACCTCAAGGTTGATGAGCTGAACGCGATGACCACCGCGTACATCGCCATGAACACCACGCACAAATACATGAGCGACGTGCGGGTGCGTAAAGCGATCGAGATCGCGTTTGATAAAGAAGCCTATGTCAACGCGCTGTTCGGCAAGGGCAACGCCACCGTCGCCGTGAACCCGTACCCGGACACGCTGCTGGGTTACAACAAAGACCTGAAAAACCCTGCCCACGATTTGGACAAGGCCCGCGCCCTGCTCAAGGAAGCGGGTGTTCCTGAGGGCACGGTATTGACCCTCTTCACGCGCAACGGTGGCGGGCCGACTAACCCGAACCCAATGCTCGGCGCACAAATGATGCAGGCCGACCTGGCCAAAGTCGGCATTAAGTTAGATATACGCGTCATGGAATGGGGCGAAATGCTCAAACGTGCCAAAAACGGCGAACACGACATGGTGTCGGCCGGCTGGGCAGGTGACAATGGCGATCCTGATAACTTCCTGACCCCGAACCTCAGTTGCGAGGCCGCCAAAAACGGCGAAAATTACGCGCGCTGGTGTAATCAGAAGTTCCAGACGTTGATCGATCAGGCACGGGAAAAAACCGACCCGGCCGAACGCGCTTCGCTCTACGAGCAGGCTCAGGCGATCTTCAATCAGGACCTGCCGTGGATCAGCATGGCCCACACCAAAATGTTCACTGCAATGCGCAATAACGTGGAGGGTTACCACATCAGCCCTCTCACCACTAATAACTTCGCTACCACCCAAGTGAAGTAGAAGAAGAATCCGGCGGGCTCTGCTACCCAGAGACCCGCCGGTACCTGATGAGGTACACGAGAAGATGTTTAGTTTTATCGCTCGCCGAGTGGGGTTGCTCATACCCACCTTCTTCGGCATCACCTTGCTGACCTTCGCCCTGATTCGCCTGATTCCTGGCGACCCTGTCGAAGTCATGATGGGTGAACGCCGGGTCGATCCGGAAATGCACGCCCAAGCCATGGAACGTCTTGGCCTGAACAAACCCCTTTATGCGCAATACATCGATTACGTCGGCAAGCTCGCCCATGGCGACCTGGGCGAATCGCTGCGTACGCGCACGAGCGTGTGGTCCGAATTCACTTCGCTGTTCCCGGCAACACTGGAACTGTCGATTGCGGCGCTGATCTTCGCAGGCATTCTCGGTCTGCTGGCCGGTGTCATTGCGGCACTGAAGCGAGGGTCCCTGTTCGACCATGGGGTTATGGGTATCTCCCTGGCGGGGTACTCGATGCCGATCTTCTGGTGGGGCCTGATCCTCATCATGTTCTTCTCGGTATCGCTGGGCTGGACCCCGGTATCGGGCCGTATCGACCTGCTCTACGACATTCCCCCCAGAACCGGTTTCATGCTGATCGACACCCTGCTCAGCGATGAAGAAGGTTCGTTCATCGACGCCCTGCGTCACTTGATTCTGCCGGCCATCGTGCTGGGCACCATTCCGCTGGCGGTCATCGCCCGGATGACCCGCTCCTCGATGCTCGAAGTCCTGCGTGAAGACTACGTGCGCACTGCTCGCGCCAAGGGTCTGTCGCCGGCTCGCGTGGTGTTCGTTCACGGCCTGCGCAACGCGCTGATCCCGGTGCTGACGGTGTTCGGTCTGCAAGTGGGCACGCTGCTGGCCGGTGCGGTACTGACCGAAACGATCTTCTCCTGGCCGGGCATCGGCAAGTGGCTGATCGAAGCCATCGGCGCCCGTGACTACCCTGTCGTGCAAAACGGCATCCTGCTAATCGCCTGCCTGGTGATTCTGGTCAACTTCGTGGTGGACATCCTCTACGGCTTTGCCAACCCACGCATTCGTCATCAGCGCTGAGATCCCTTTTTATGAGCACACCTACTTCCGTAGCAGCAGTCGATCAAAGCCTGCTCTACCCGTCCGTCTACAAAGAGTTCTGGCAGCACTTTTCCAAGAACAAAGGCGCCGTCGCGGGCCTGGCGTTCATGCTGGTGATCGTGTTCTGTGCCCTGTTCGCGCCGTGGGTTGCCCCCCATGACCCGAGCGAGCAATACCGCGACTTCCTGCTGACGCCGCCGGTCTGGCTGGAAGGCGGCCAATGGCAGTTTCTGCTGGGCACCGATGAACTGGGCCGCGACCTGCTGTCGCGTCTGATCCAGGGTTCGCGCCTGTCGCTGCTGATCGGTCTGTCGTCGGTGGTGATGTCGCTGATTCCGGGGATCCTCATGGGTCTGCTGGCCGGTTTCTTCCCGAAAATCCTCGGCCCGACCATCATGCGTCTGATGGACATCATGCTGGCGCTGCCGTCGCTGCTGCTGGCTGTGGCCATTGTCGCGATCCTTGGCCCTGGCCTGATCAACACCGTCATCGCCATTGCCATCGTTTCGCTGCCGTCGTACGTGCGTCTGACTCGTGCAGCCGTCATGGGCGAGCTGAACCGTGACTACGTGACCGCCGCGCGTCTGGCCGGCGCAACGCTGCCGCGCCTGATGTTCATCACCGTGCTGCCCAACTGCATGGCGCCGCTGATCGTTCAGGCCACTTTGAGTTTCTCCTCGGCGATCCTCGACGCTGCGGCGCTGGGCTTCCTGGGTCTGGGTGTACAACCGCCGACGCCTGAGTGGGGCACCATGCTCGCTTCGGCCCGCGACTACATCGAACGCGCCTGGTGGGTAGTGAGCCTCCCGGGTCTGACCATTTTGCTCAGCGTGCTGGCAATCAACCTGATGGGCGACGGTCTGCGCGATGCGCTGGACCCGAAACTCAAGAACGCCGCCTGAGGACGTCCGAATGTCTCTTTTAAACATCAAGAACCTCAACGTGCGCTTCGGCGATGCCACGGCCACCCCGGTGGTCGACGGCCTGGATCTGGCCGTCGACAAGGGCGAAGTACTGGCGATCGTGGGCGAATCGGGCTCGGGCAAATCCGTGACCATGATGGCGCTCATGGGCCTGATCGAGCACCCCGGCATCGTCACCGCCGACGCCCTGGTCTTCGACGGCAAGGACATGCTCACGCTCAATGCGCGCCAGCGTCGCAAGATCGTCGGCAAAGACATGTCGATGGTCTTCCAGGACCCGATGACCGCGCTGAACCCGAGCTACACCGTGGGCTTCCAGATCAAGGAAGTGCTCAAGCAGCATTTGGGTCTGTCGGGGCGTGCCGCCCATCAGCGCGCACTGGAGCTGTTGCAGAAGGTGGAAATCCCGGGCGCCGCACAGCGTCTGGACGCCTACCCGCACCAACTGTCGGGCGGCATGAGCCAGCGTGTTGCGATCGCCATGGCCATCGCCGGCGAGCCGAAGCTGCTGATCGCCGACGAACCGACCACCGCGCTGGACGTGACCATTCAGGCGCAGATCATGGACCTGCTGCTGGCCCTGCAAAAAGAGCAGGACATGGCGCTGGTGCTCATTACGCACGACCTCGCCGTGGTGGCTGAAACCGCTCAGCGGGTTTGCGTGATGTATGCCGGTCAAGCCGTGGAAGTGGGTCAGGTGCCGGGGCTGTTCGACGTCCCGGCGCACCCGTACAGCGAAGCGTTGCTGGCGGCGATTCCCGAGCACAGCATGGGCGCCGCGCGCCTGTCGACGCTGCCCGGTATTGTCCCGGGTCGCTACGACCGTCCAAGTGGCTGCCTGCTCTCGCCGCGCTGCCCTTACGTCCAGGACAAATGCCGCCAGCAACGCCCGGGCCTTGATCCGAAAGCCCATAGCCTGGCGCGTTGCTTCTTTCCGCTGAATCAGGAGGTGGCGTGATGAGCGAAATCGTACTGACCGCTCGTGACCTTACTCGTCACTACGATGTGTCCCGTGGGCTGTTCAAGCCCCATGCAACCGTGCGCGCGCTCAACGGCGTGTCGTTCGAACTCGAAGCTGGCAAGACGCTGGCGGTGGTCGGTGAGTCCGGCTGCGGCAAGTCGACGCTGGCCCGCGCGCTGACGCTGATCGAAGAGCCTTCTTCGGGATCGCTGAAAATCGCCGGCCAGGAAGTCACTGGCGCGACCAAGGCGCAACGCAAACAGCTGCGCAAAGACGTGCAGATGGTGTTCCAGAGCCCGTATGCGTCGCTCAATCCGCGGCAGAAAGTCGGCGATCAGCTGGGCGAACCGCTGCTGATCAACACCAGCCTTTCCAGCGCCGAACGCCGCGAGAAAGTGCAGGCAATGATGGCTCAGGTCGGTCTGCGTCCCGAGCACTATCAGCGTTACCCGCACATGTTCTCCGGCGGTCAGCGTCAACGTATCGCGCTGGCGCGGGCGATGATGCTGCAGCCTAAAGTGCTGGTGGCGGACGAACCGACGTCGGCCCTCGACGTGTCGATTCAGGCCCAGGTGCTGAACCTGTTCATGGATCTGCAACAAGAGTTCAACACCGGTTACGTGTTCATCTCCCACAACCTGGCGGTGGTGCGTCACGTCGCCGACACGGTGTTGGTGATGTACCTCGGTCGCCCGGCCGAGATGGGTCCCAAGGACGAGATCTATAACCGTCCACTGCACCCGTACACCCAGGCGCTGCTGTCTGCGACGCCGACGATCCACCCGGACCCGTCGAAGCCGAAGATCAAAATCGTCGGCGAGCTGCCCAACCCGCTGAACCCGCCGTCAGGCTGCGCGTTCCACAAGCGCTGCCCGTACGCGACCGAGCGCTGCGCCGTCGAAGTGCCGGAGCTGCGCTGGGTCGACAACCGTCAGGTTGCCTGCCATTACGCGGAACAGTTTGTGGCGTGATGGTTGAGTCATAAAAAAGGCCGTTGCGTGTGAGCGCAACGGCCTTTTTTTTTGGCTTTGATTATGACGTTTACATCATCGCCGCCGTTGCCATTCGTGGCGTCCACCTCATCACGGATAAACGGAACTCGCGCAGCAAACACAGTCCCTGTGGGAGTGAGCTTGCTCACGAATACGGCATTTCAACCGCTGAAGATTTAGCGGATGTTGAGGCCTCTTCGCGAGCAAGCTCGCTCCCACAAATCCATCATCAGTCGAGTTAGTAAACATCCCGCCGATACCGACCCTGCTCGATCAACTCCCGCACCGCGTCCTCACCCAGCAGCGCGTTCAACGTTTCATCCACCCCGGCTGCCATGCCTTCCAGGCTGCCGCAGATGTAAATCACAGCGCCCTCGGCCAACCAGCGCCGCAGCTCATCAGCCGTCTCACGCAACCGGTCTTGCACGTAGATTTTTTCAGCCTGATCCCGGGAAAACGCCAGGTCCAGACGCGCCAGTTCCCCACTCGCCAGCCAGCCATTAAGTTCGTTCGCGCAGTGGAAATCGTGCGCCCTGTTTCGCTCACCAAACAGCAACCAGTTGCGCTGCTCACCCGAAACGACGCGCGCCTTGAGCAAGCTGCGCAGGCCTGCCAGTCCGGTGCCGTTGCCCATCAGAATCATCGGTACGGGCTCGGCAGGCAGATGGAAACCACTGTTACGACGCACCCGCACGCTGACGGCGCCGCTCACGGCGACATGCTCGGTCAACCAGCCCGAGCACAGCCCAAGGCTGCCATCGGGGTGCAGCTCCTGACGCACGATCAGCTGCAACACACCGTCTTCGGGAATCGAGGCGATTGAATACTCGCGCCTGGCCAACGGCACCAGTGCATCGACCAACGCCTGCGCGTGCAAGCCCACCAGATGACTACGATTGACTGGCAGCTGTCGCGAGCACAAGGCTTGGCCGAGGGCCTCGCTCAAGCCGTCGACGGTGACCTGGGTGTCAGCAGCGATGCCCAACCCGGACAGGAACTGCTCGACCGCAGACGCCGGGTTACGCGGCACTATCTCAACCAGATCGCCGGCCTCCCAACGAGCCGCTGAATCGCACGTCAGTCCCAGCAAGAACACCTTCGAACCCACGCTTCCGGGGTTCAGCCATTCCCGGGCGACCAGCGTCCAGTTGTGATACTCCGGCGCTTGCCAGACGGTCGCGGGCGTCGAGCCCGTCAACTGCCCCAATTGCTGTTGCCAGTGTTGCAGCGCCACGCCGTCGCCGCTGTCCACTTCAACCGGCGCGAACAGCGTGCGTCCGCCGCGCTCCGCCAGCCAGCCGTGCAGCCGCTGAGCGAAACCGCAGAACTGTTGATACTGGCGATCGCCCAACCCAAGCACAGCGTAGTTGAGATTGTCCAGCGCCAGCGGCCGGCCCAGCACTTTGCGCTCGAAGCCACGGGCGCTGTCCGGTGCCTCGCCGTCGCCGAAGGTGCTGACCACGAACAGCGCGTTGCGGCTCTGGTGCAGGTCCTGCTCGGTGATGTCGCCCAGCCGCTGCACCTTCACCGGCACCCCGGCGGTTTGCAGCTGGCCAGCCGTCTGCCAGGCAAGTTGCTCGGCGAACCCGCTCTGGCTGGCAAAGCCGATCAACCACGCCGCGCCCTGCTCGCCCGTCGTTGACACTTCACCGCGCGCGTTGCGGATCTCGCGCTTCTTGCGTCGGCGGTCGAGGTAGAGCAGCCAGCCGGTGATGAAAAACAGCGGCATCAAAAGCGCGGCCACGGTTACGACGATGCGCCCGATCAGGCCGAAGTAGCTGCCGGTGTGCAGGGCGTAGTTGCTGATCAACAGCTGCGCGCCGAGGCTTTTCTCTGTGTAACGTGACACCGCCTTGAGGGAGCCATCGGCCGGATCGAGGCTGATCTGGTTCAAGGCACGGGGGTGCGGCGCGGATTTAAGGAGGTAGAACACCGTCGCCATCTGGCCCGGAGCCTGGGGCATGCGCAGGTTGTACGTCTTGAGCTCCGGTCCGGCGGCGCTCTGGATGGTCTGCCAGATGGCGTCGTAATCCGGGGTCGAAGCCGTGAGTTCCCTGGGCGCCTCTTTCACAGCAGGGCCAGGACGCGGCCCTCCGCCACGGCGCTGTTCGCCCGCCACGGGAGGATCGCCAATCAGTTTGGTCATGCCGTTGCTGAACCAGTCGTAAGACCACATCAACCCGGTGATCGCTAGCAACAGATAGATGATCAGGCACCAAGTGCCGAACACCGAATGCAGGTCCCAATTGAAACTGCGTCCCTTCTTCGCCCAGTCCATGGTGAGCCAGACGCGCCAGTTCAGCGGCTTGCGCGGCCAGCGCAGATACAGCCCGGACAGGCAGAAGAACACGAGGATCAGCGTGCACGCCGCGGTGACTTGCTTGCCGTACTCACCCGCCGCGAGGAATCGGTGCAGATTGAGGATGAAGCCGAAGAAATCCTGGCCTACGGCGTCCTCGGTGAACGCGCCGGTGTAGGGGTTGAAGTTGTGCATCTCGCCGCGACGCTGGCCCGGTGGCGGCTTGAACCAGACCTGAGCGACCTTGTCGCCGTCGACGTCAATGCGGAACATCGCCGCCGTGTCGTTGCCCTGGGCTTCGACCTTGCTGACCATTTCCGCCAGTGACAGTTGATGACCCTGGGGCTGCACGAACAACACATCGGGGTTGAGCACGTCGAGTATTTCGTCCTCGAAGGAATACAGCGCGCCAGTGATCCCCATCAGGGCAAGCACCAGACCGGCCGTGATTCCGAAGAACCAGTGCACTTGAAACAGGACTTTCTTCAACACCCTCGACACCTCACTCACCCGCTACGGCGCGCATTATGCGCACAAACGGCATACATTCTCATCTGTGGCTGATTCTTGATGCAAACCTGTGGGACCGAGCTTGCCCTGCCACCCCGCGCTCACCCGGCCAACATAAATCCTGTAGGAGTGAGCTTGCTCACGAAGAGGCCGGGGGATCCGCTGGATACCCAGCGGTAGATAGTCCGCATTCGCGAGCAAGCTCGCACACAGGTCCAGCGCGGTGATAGCCCGGACATTCCATCCCACGATCGCCCGGCCAACATGAATCCTGTAGGAGCGAGCTTGCTCGCGAAGAGGCCGGCACAGTCGCTGAAATCTTCAGCGACTGAACTCAGGTCTTCGCGAGCAAGCTCGCTCCCACGAGGCAGTGGACTGACTCGATATTTCGGATCGTTCGCCGGACTTGTGGGAGTGACCGGATCAGAAGTGGAAGCTGGCACTCATCAGCGCGGTACGCCCTGCAGCCATGTGGGCGTAGTGGGTGGTGAAGACCTGATCGTAGTAACGCTTGTCCGTCAGGTTCTGCACGTTCAGCTGCAGGTCGACGTTCTTGGTCAGCGCGTACGTGGCCATGGCGTCGTAGCGCCAGTAGGACGGCACTTCCACCGAGTTGGCTTCGTTGCCGAAACGGGAATCGACGAAAGTCGCGCCGCCGCCCACGGTCAGCTTCGGCATCAGTTCGTAGGTCGACCAGAAATTGAAGCTGTTGCGCGGCGTGCTCGGCATGTGATTGCCCTCGTCCGCCGTGCTGGTCGCACTGACGATCTCGCTCTCCATGTAGGTGTAGCCGCCGTAGACTTTCCATTTGCCGGTGATGTTGCCGCTGTAGGTCAGCTCCAGACCGTCGACCCGCTGCTCGCCGTCCAGCACCTGGAACGTCGCGTTATCTGGATCGGTCACCCGCGCGTTGGTCTTCTCGGTGCGGAACAGCGCGGCGGTCAGCGACAGGTTGTCGTCGAAGAAATCCCACTTGGTGCCCAGCTCGTAGTTGCGGTTTTTTTCCGGATCAAGGTTGGCGTTGTTTGCCGCGATTTCCAGACCACCATTGCCGCTGGTCTCACCCGACGGGTTGCTGGACGTCGACCATGCCGCGTAGATGCTGCCGTTCGGCAGCGGCTTGTAGGTCACGCCGACCTGGTAATTCCACAGCTGACTGGTGTTTTCACGCTTGAAGCTGCCTGCCACCGCCCCCCCGGCCACCGGTGCTGTAACCGCTGGAGCGCACGTCGTAATCGTCGTAACGCAAGCCGAGGTTCAACGACCACTGCTCGTTGAATTTCAGCGTGTCGAACACATACGCGGCACTGGTTTTGGTGTCGGTATCGGTGTACGCCTGGCTGTCGGTGATGGTGCCGTTCCAGTCGTCTTTCGGCGACGGGTTGTACAGGCTGGTGCAGTCGCCCGACGCCAAGAGCGCTGCGTTACACGTCGAGCCGATGGTCCCGCCGCTGGCGCTGAGCACGTTGTAGCCGCGGTTGTGGGTGTCCTGATACGAAAACTCGAGACCGGTCACCAGGCTGTGCTGAATGAAACCGGTATCGAATTTCGCTTGCAGGTCGGTCTGGTTGACGAAGCCGCTGGAGGTGGAATTGCGGCTCTTCGCCGAGCGCGAGACCAGGCCTCTGGCAACGTTGCCGCGGCTGTCGTCGGGGTTGGTGACGATGTAGTCCAGGGTCGAGCGTGACATGCGGAAGCTGTTGGAGATCGTCAGGCTGTCGTTGAGGTCGTGTTCGAGGCGGATCGTGCCGCTGTCGTTGACGCTCTTGCGGTAGTCGCGGTCGGTCAGGCCGTAGAAGTTGTTTTCGTTGACGTGGACCGGCTTGTCGACCACGTACTTGCTGCGGCCGGTGGTGTTGGTCAGCGGGATGCCGTAGTCGGGCATGTCGTCGGTGGACAGGTGGTAGTAGTCGACCTTGACCCGCGTGTCGGTGCCCAGACCGAACGCGAACGAAGGCGCCACACCCCAACGGCTGTTGTCGACATCATTGCGGCCGGCGACGTTGGAATCATGTTTCATCAGGTTCAGGCGGAAGGCCGAGGTGTCGGTCATCTGCTTGTTGACGTCGAGGGTGTAGCGCTGGGTCTGGTCCGAACCGAAGGTGTAGCCGCCGTTGAAGGCATCGCCCAGATGAGCGCCTTTGGTGACGAGGTTCAGGCTGCCACCCGTGGAGCCTGCACCCGTGAACGCCGAGCCCGGGCCCTTGCTGACCTCTACCGATTCGACGTTGAAAATCTCCCGGCTCTGCGCCGCTACGTCGCGCATGCCGTCGACGAATACGTCGCTCTCTGCGTTGAAGCCGCGAATGATCGGGCGATCCGCATTCGGATTGCCGCCCTCGCCCGCGCCAAAGGTAATGCCGGGGGTGGTGCGCAATGCGTCAGCCAGGCTCGTCGCCGCGGTGTCGCGGATGACTTGCTGCGGGATCACCGTGACGCTCTTCGGCGTTTCGCGCAGGGGTGCGGTGTACTTTTTCGAGGCCGATTCTTCGGTCTTGTAAGCCGTGTCGGCGCGCTCGCCGTCGATATTGGTGGCCCCGAGATTCAGAGCATCCGATGCAGGTTCCGCAGCCTGCGCCATATGGGCGGCTGACATCGCTGCAAGGGCGACGCTGACGGCGCCCACGATGGAACGCTGCGAATGGACGGTAACCGGTTGTGCTTGGCGCGACATTTTCCTTCCCCAAGGAAACAATAAGGCGGCGGAATATAGTTGAGACTGCTTCGCATTCGCAGAAAACTTACATTCTTTACACTTTTCCATTACTCAATTTTCACATCTGCCCATTCACACGCGCGGGTGGCGTTTTACACGACCAATAAGAATCACTATCATCCGCCGCTTCGTTCTTCTCGCAGGTCGCGATTCATGCTCCTACATATCCCCGGTCTGTTTTCACCCGAGGAGGTGCGTCGCATCCGACACGCGCTGGAGGAAACCCAATGGGCGGACGGTAAGATCACCGCCGGACACCAGTCGGCGAAAGCCAAGCACAACCTGCAGTTGCCGGAGGGCCATCCACTTGCCGTGGAGATTGGCGCGGCGATGCTTGAACGCCTTTGGCAGAACTCGCTGTTCATGTCTGCCGCCCTGCCCCACAAGGTCTTCCCGCCCTTGGTGAATTGCTACACCGGCGGCGGCAGTTTCGATTTCCACATCGACAATGCCGTGCGTCAGGCCAAAGGCAGCACCGAGCGTGTGCGCACGGATCTGTCATCGACGCTGTTCTTCAGCGATCCCGACGATTACGACGGCGGCGAGCTGGTGATTCAGGACACCTTCGGTACACGTCAGGTCAAGCTGCCGGCGGGTGACCTGCTGCTTTATCCCGCAAGCAGCCTGCACAAGGTCAACGCCGTGACACGGGGCGCGCGATACGCCTCGTTCTTCTGGACCCAGAGCCTGGTGCGGGACGATGGCCACCGCACGCTGCTGTTCGAAATGGACGGGGCCATTCAGCAATTGAGCCGCGACGTGCCTGATCATCCTTCACTGCTGCAACTCACCGGCACCTATCACAACCTGCTGCGGCAGTGGGTCGAGGTCTGAGTCATGACCTGGAATCTGCGACGTGAAGAGGTGCTCGACGGCGACCAACTGCGCGCCATGCTTGAAGACAGCCCGGCCAGTGCCGCACGGGCGATTCTGATTGCGGCGCAGGCAAACATGGTCGATGCCCAGGCGCTGCTCGGGCAGATATAGCTCGACGGCAACGGTATCGCGCGCGATCAGCCGCTGGCGCTGGTCTGGTTTCAGATTGCGGCCCGTCGCGGACACGCCATGGCGCAGAACATGGCAGGCCGTTGCCATGAACATGGGTGGGGCTGCGAGCCGGACGCGGCAAAGGCTGCCGAGCATTATCGTCTCGCCGCCGAGGCCGGTCTGGATTGGGGCTTTTATAACTACGGCAACCTGCTCGCCACCGGGCGCGGGGTGAACAAAGATCAGGCCCGCGCGCTGGCCTGCTATCGCAAAGCGGCAGAGCTGGGCCACGCAAAGTCGATGAATCTGCTGGGGCGTTATCTGGAAGAGGGCCTGTGCTGCGTGCAGGATCTCGCTGCAGCCCATAAGTGGTATCAACGGTCGGCGCAGGCAGGTGATTTCCGTGGGCAGTTCAGTCATGCCGCAGTGCTGGCGGATCATGGGCGCATCGAGGAAGCCGTCGGCTGGCTGAAAACTGCCATGCAGAATGGCAATCTCAACTTCCTGCGGGTCAGTCGCAAGACGCTGTTGCAAGCGCCCCATCCTCAGGTTCGAGCGCTGGCTCTCGATTACCATGAGCGGGCGGCCCAATTGGGAGATGAAGCAGACACGGCGGAATATCGTGTACTACTGAAAGTTATATAACCGCCAATTGTAAGTTTCATTTGCCAAACACAGTTGCACAAATACCTCTCAATCGTGTGTTAAGCCCCCATTTCCGGGGACATGCCAACATTGTGCATGGGGCGGAAAGGAATCATCCTACAAACTTAGACTGCCTTCGCACTTTGACCGCCTCAAAAACACGACTTACTCTCCTTCTCGTGCAGACAACTTAACCACTCTGCATCTGAAGCATTAATTAGCTTCAGAACATTTAACACGCATCATTAAAGGATTAATGATATGTCTCAACTTACGGAAAACCTCGTCACCGACGCAGCGAGTGATCCTGCAAGCCTTTTTGGTTCATCGGTCGCAACAACCGAAAGCGATACCCGGGACACCGGGCTGATCCTGACCAAAGAACAGCTCAAGCACCTCAAGAAGTATGAAATCGCCGGCCTGGCTCTTCCGACCGAGCTAGACAACGTCATCGCTTATCTGGGCTATGAGAACGGCGCCGGTCTCGGGTTGGAGCCCGTTGACTTCCAGCGCACGTTCAAGCTCGTCAACGGCCACGCCAGGCTGTGGAATCCGCTGCGCACTGACCTGCTGACCGTCAATACCAAACTCGTGGTATTCGCCGGCTCCATGCAAACCTATGGCGCAAGCATGAAAGAAGTATTCGATGAAATGGCGGTATTGGGCCTGATCGAAAAATACAACATCAAGACACTTGAAGATCTGCGAAAAGTCGAACTTCAGCTGGGCAAAAAATTCCCCGACATTGAGGCGATGGATCGTAGTGATCTGGGTTTTTATCTGGATGAAATACTCAAGAAGATAAAAGTGCAAGAGGCTGAAGCGCTTGCGATCAAACAGCGCCTGGACTCATTCGGCCGACAACTGGCCCAACAGGTTGGCCCTGCCATCAAGCTCAAATTGAAGAGCATCGAAAACAACACCATGGACAGGGATATCCAGGCGCTTCAGGTGAAAATCGATAACCGCGCGTTGGCCATTGAAGAGAAGAACAAAGAATACAAAGAAATGGTCAAGCAGGCCATTGGTGCCGTAATGGGCAATCTGGTCATGATGATTTACTCCAGCGTCCAGGCCGAAAAAATCCGCAAGGAACGCAACAAGCTCACCGAAGAGCAAGAGAAAGATATCGCGCTGATGGCGAAGAAAAACGGGATCCTGGCGTCGTTGGGTCGTCTACGAATGGACTTCCAGAACTTGGATCTCATTGTGATCGATGCCGACATCGCCACCCAAAACCTGATCAGTGTCTGGAACTCGTTAGGCACGTTCATCGCGGCTTCCGCTGCTGAAGTAGATGGTATCCACGACGGCCTGTCCATGCGCAGGTTCCGTAACCAATTCAATTTGGTGGTTAAACCGTGGGAAACCATTGAAGTAGATGCCAAGAAATTACAACACGTGTTTGCAGAAGCGGACCGCGAATTCAGAGAAGATTACGGAGTTTAATCATGAATAACATTTCTCAATTTCCAGGCAGCCTCGACTACCCGGAGCTGAACGTTCAAGCGTTCAAACAGGCGAAAGCCAATGCCAACGATGCAACCATTCAAGTGAAAGATCTGTTCATTCAGACACAGTACCTGCCGTCATTGCACAGCCGAGTCTCTGAACTGGACAAGGCAATGCGTGAGTCTGACTTCAGACTTCGGGACACCATTCAATCACTGAGTACTGTTTTGGGAATTCAAGTAGAAACCCTCAGAGAACTTCAAAGTGAGTTCCAGGGCGCGCCTGAGTCCGACAAAGAAGAAATTATTGAAGACATCGTCCTTCGGGTTCAGACCATCATGGACAAAGTGAGCCAGAAAGAGCTGACGCTCCATAACCTGATCCCGGCCATGGCAAGCCCCATCGATCGAGCGGCCACTGGCACGTACATCAAGCAGCTTGAGGCCGACCAGGCGCGCCTGCCGGCAGAAGTGCTGAAGATCAAGGAACGGCAGGACGCGCTGGAAGCAAAACGCAAAGCGCTGACTGATGCCATGGCACTGATCGAAGCCAAAGGCTTCACCGAGCTGGCCAAAGACACAGCGCTGACCGCTCAGGAACTGGTCAAAATGGGCATGACACCACCCCAGTTAATTGCCGTAGAGGCGGCCATCGGCTTGGCGCAACAGGTCCTGGAACGGGCCGAAAGCCTGATTAACTACCTGGGTATGGTTGAAGCCCGCAACACCCTGCGCAAACAGATTGATGACCTGATAAACAGCGCTCAGGCGAAGAACAACGAGTTGCGTCTGGTCACGTTGAAAAAAGAGCTGATCACGGCGTGCCATAACTTCGATGAACATAGGGCGCAGTACATCGCCGAGTTCGAGAAATGTGTCGCCGCCAAACGTGCCTTCCTCACTACTCACAACACCGTAAACGGTGATGATCAGGACGCGGTCGCTCAGTTCAGCGTTGACGCGCTGTCGTTGGCAAAACACTTGAAAGTCATGGGCTGACTTCATCCGCCCGTGCGCGACAATGCAGGCTGGGAAGTACAAGGGATGTTCTTCCCGGCCCCATGCCGGAGCGCCTGGTTCACGTCAGGCCTCCCCTTTCACGCCATTCATCTCATTAAAGGATTAACGATATGAAATCATCCGGAGCCATGGATGACGCACCCGTTCGCGATGAGAAACTTGACCTGGCAGAGCGCCTGCCCGGCACGTTGATTTCCGCTGCAGCGGGTACGGTAGAAGAAGCCATTCGCGCGCCAGGCCTCTTTCTGACCAAAGCACAACTGATTGACCTTATGCGTTACGCAACCCACGGTCTCGCGCTTCCCATCGCACTCAAAGATGTTGTCTGGTATCTGGGCTATGAGACAGGCGCCGGCCTGAATCTTGAAGCCAGGGATTTTCAGGCGAGCTTCAATCGCATTCATCTTCACGCCGCGCAATGGAACCCACTTCGTACCGACCTGATGAACGTCGGCAGCGAGTTGTGGGTGTTCGCCGATCAGATGCAAGTTTACGGCAACGGTGTAAGAGACCTCTATAACGAGATCAAGGCAAAGGCTGCAGAGACGCTCGATCCGGCCGATCACCAGGATTTTCTGCATTACATCAATCAGGTCGCCGCGCTCGTTCTGCATCGACGCAGCGCAACCGAGGCACTCAAGGGTCGGCTCGATGCCTTTTCGCGGGAGTTGTCGACACAGGTAATGCCCGACGTACAGCTCAAGTTAAAGAGCATCGACAACAATAATGTGCCGGCCGACATAAAAACGCTGAACGACGCCATCAACCGACGTGCCGCGGACATTGAAGAAAAACAAAGGGAGTACAAGACGCTGGTCCTGAAGTCGGCGGGGGCAAGCTTTGCCCTGATTGGTCTGGGTATTTACCACGGGGTTGAAGCAGGCAAAGTGCGTAAGAAGATCAATGCTTTGCGCCTGGAGCAAGAGAATAGCATTCGTCTACTGGAGCAGAAAAACCGAATCCACGCCTCACTGCAGCGCGTGCGTCATGACCTGCATGATCTAAGCCTGATCATTCTGGATGCCGACATTGCCACCCAGAACATGGTTGTGGTGTGGAACGGTCTGCATATCTTCCTGACCCACTCGGTTCAAGAAGCGGGCAAAATTGATGACGCGCTGTCAATGCGCCGACTCATGAACGCTTTCAATCTGGTGGCTGAACCCTGGACCCAGATAAAACGGGAAGCGGACACGTTGCTCAAAGTGTTCAAAGAGGCAGACCGCGAGTTCCGCAAGAACTATGGGCATCAGGCATGACGAATTCAAACGCTTCGACGTAGACAAGACCTACGCCACCGCGCAGTGGCAACACAACGAGTTTGCGCTGTAACGCCATGGAGGGCGGCATCATGACAACACATCTCATCGAATACGACGACGTCAGTTACTTGGGATACAACATCGGCTATCTGGAAAAGCTTCCCCAACACATTGAAGCCTTCAAGATCAAACTCGGTTTGGTGCCTCAAGCCGAATACGGTAAATACAGGGAGCCCGCGATGGATCAAGCCGTCGCCATCGCGCGGCAGGGCAGTACCCTCTGGAGCAGCAGCGTGAAGCAGATTCGCTCGCTCCATCACGACACCAAAAAGACACTGGCTGAGCTGGTCGCACTGCTGGACAGCAACCCGTTCGACAGCCGAATCGCGCAGCTCGCGCGGGATCTGTTGCGCCACGATGCAGAGTTCAAGCGGCAACAGGCGGAATGCGACCGCATCATCGAATGCGCAAGGCAGACCATTCCCCGGTTCATGGATTTCATGAACGTCAGGACGTATGAATACGCGAAACGAAAAGGGCTGCTGGTCAAAGGAAAGTCCAGCAACGTTCCGGAAACACTGAACAGCGCGGTGACGGACGAGAGCAGTCTGGATTCGGCAAGGAGCGCAATACAATGGCATCGTCGCGCCTACAATACGACGATCCTCTCGGCAGGAAATATGGGGGCCTATTGCTCGCGATTGTCCGGCCTCTTGAACGCCACACTCCAGGAAGTCCAGGCGCTAAAGGCCAATCAACCCGCGCGGCGCATGACCGTGTCGTGTCAATCCGCAGCCAGCTCAGCGCGCGAGGCCCAGCGGCTGATCAATTACACCCTCGACAGTATTCTTCGGTTCAGTATTTGAACCGCAAAAAAAACGGCACCCACCGGGTGCCGTTTTCTCCGTTACAACTGATCTTTACACGTAGTAAGACTTCAGCGGCGGGAAGCCGTTGAACTCTACAGCGCTGTAGCTGGTGGTGTACGCACCCGTCGACAGCCAGTACAGGCGATCACCGATGGCCAGGTTCAGCGGCAGGCCATATTTGTAGTTCTCGTACATGATGTCGGCGCTGTCGCAGGTGGGGCCGGCAATAACGACTTCTTCCATCTCGCCTTTTTTCTCGGTCCAGATCGGAAACTTGATGGCTTCGTCCATGGTTTCGATCAGACCGGAGAACTTGCCCACGTCCGTGTACACCCAACGCTCGACGGCGGTGCGGGATTTACGCGACACCAGCACCACTTCGCTGACCAGAATACCGGCGTTGGCGATCAACGAACGGCCCGGCTCCAGAATGATTTCCGGCAGGTCATCACCGAAGTCTTCTTTCAGATAGCGGATGATTTCTTCAGCGTAGGTTTCCAGGCTGTTGGTGCGGGTGATGTAGTTGGCCGGGAAGCCGCCGCCCATGTTGATCAGCTTGAGCACGATGCCGTCTTCTTCTTTCAGACGCTCGAAGATCACTTTCACTTTGGCGATCGCAGCGTCCCAGACGCTGATGTCGCGCTGCTGCGAACCGACGTGAAACGAAATGCCGTAAGGCACCAGGCCCAGTTCACGGGCCAGAATCAGCAGGTCCATCGCCATGTCGGTCTGGCAACCGAACTTGCGTGACAGCGGCCAGTCAGCCGTGGTCGAGCCTTCGGTGAGGATGCGGACGTAGACTTTCGAGCCCGGCGCAGCCTTGGCGATGTTGCGCAGGTCGGCTTCGGAGTCGGTGGAGAACAGACGCACGCCCTTCTCGTAGAAGTAGCGAATGTCCTTGGATTTCTTGATGGTGTTGCCGTAGCTGATGCGATCCGGGCTGACGCCGCGGTCCATCACTTTATCCAGCTCGTAGATCGAGGCGATGTCGAAACTCGAGCCCTTGTCCTTCAGCAGGTCGATGATTTCGACCGCCGGGTTGGCTTTCACGGCGTAATACACTTTGGCGAATTCGAAGCCTGCACGCAGGTCGTCGTAGGCCTTGCTGATCATCGCGGTGTCGATGACCACGAACGGGGTTTCTTGCTTGTCGGCAAACGCCTTCATTTTATCGAAGGTGCTTTTCTCGAAATAATCTTCGACCTGGATCGACATGCGGGGACTCCTGTTGGCAAACGGTAAAAAACAATGGGTGTGAGCGCGCGGCTCGTGAACGTCCTCCGTATCCCCACTTTGGTTCGCCTACTTCCCAAGGCTGCTCGGCCGAAAGCAAAAAGGCCATGGGAACGCTATGTCCCGTGGCCTTGCTGTCTCGTCGTCAGTACTTGAGCCGGATGGATCGTTTCCAGCATGGACGTTCGGCGCGAACTGTAGGACCTGAGGGGCCGGAGATCAACTAAAAATGTCGCATTTCTGCCCGTTTTTGCCAGACGGGAATCCACGCGCGTTCAATCAACCCGTAGTAACCGACCGATGTGACAGGGTGATGTTCACCCTCGCGCAAAAAATCGGTGGCCATTGCTCAAGACAGCTCGCCGCCCCCCCCCCGTGCCATCCGCCCTCAGCTGTCACTTCTGACAGGTTTCAAACGATCGTAAATGCTCAACACTGGCGCCTCATGACGAGAGGATGCGCCCCATGAAAATACCACCTGACAACTACCCCAAAGACCGAGCCGATGTACCGACTTCCGGCCCGTCGATAACTTCCTGGTTCTCGGAAAACGAGGCGGAGCTTCTATACGTCGAGCAATACGTTCCCTGGGCCGGGGACAACATCCATATTTATTGGTCAGGCTGTAATTTCTATTTTGGTGAGCGCGGGGGATACGCAGGCATCCAGCATCAAAACGATAATTTGGTAGGAGGCCAGATTTTCACTTACAACAATATCTGTTCGATCTGGGACCTCGCCTCCGATCCGGCTGAAGCCGAGGTCCGTCTGGATTATGGAATTGAAGGCCTGTATTCCGGCCATTTCGGCGGCGAGGGCACTGGTCTGCATACCTCGCACCCTATGCCATGGCGCCTGGATCAGTGGTACGCCATCGTGATTCGACGTTGGTTCATACCCGGCGAGTCGGTCACGCGCATGGGCATGTTCATGTATTCCTACACCGATACGAAATGGACGCACTATATGTCCGCTTCCGTTTCCGGCCCTGACATTCCTCTGTCAGGCAATACCTGCACGGGCTTCCTGGAGCGTTTCAATGGCGACGCGCTGGGCTACCACGGTTATTACGGCCAGCATTTCCGGATGAGCAACGACGGTTCGTGGCAAAAACCGTACGCCTATCAAGCAACTGCCGGGGGTGAGCCAGACACCTGGAATGCCATGCTGGTGGGTGACGGCGAGGATGATGGCGACGCCAACATCATGCTGATTGCCGGTGGCAGTTATGGCAATACCGAAAGCACGATCCGGTTGGAGCCCAACCAGTTTGATCCTAAGCCGAAACCGGCGATGTTCACGGCTGCTATCTTGTCGGTATCTGTCGTTCCGCAAGTGGGTACCGAGAAAGTGATCTTCGCCTGGAAGAATGACGAATCGACACCCCCTCAGTTGAGCTACGCAATAGAAATCCGCGCCCTCCCGGGAGATGAGCTCGTGGCGTTTTATTCTGAAGCGCTCCCTCAAAAACGCTCATCCATTTTTAACACGGCCGAATTAGCCCCCGGAGATTACGAGGTGACAATCACTGTCACCGATATCTTCAATCAGGCCTCTCTTCCGGCGGAGACGACATTCAACGTCGCAGCGCCGGTCTGGGGATCCTGCAGCCTGTGCCGTCGGGTGCAAGCATGGGTGCTCAAGTTTGTGCGTCGTTTACTGAACCAGTAGCCATCCGCTGCCTGACAGGACGTTGCCACCCGCAGCGACCTGTCATGGACTCGCCACGAAAGCCACCTGTCCGTCAGACCTCGGCTACCCAATCACCCGAAATGCCCTACGCACCGGATCTCTCTCCCCCACGTATCCCATTGATCCTGATCACTAGGGTTGGCGTCCATTCGCCTCGCACGAGCTGTGCGAGGAGCTGAATCAACCCAACCAAGGATCAGAGTCATGCGAGAGAACGTCCTCTCCCCGCTGTACACCAATGACGTTACCGCCGAGTACCTGCGTGATCTGGATCGGCCGCCCTTTTCGGAAGAGGCTCTCACCACGTTCAGTCCGGCAGCACTGGCTCAGGTGAGCCAACGCAAGGATTTCGCGTGGCCGGACGATTTCCTGCCTGCTGCGGAGTGTTGATGCATGGGATTCTTCGGCATCCACAATCGGGAACAAGGCCTCGACGGAGACGCGACCACCACCGGCGCAATCTGCCACGCCAGCCTCGTCCAAAGCTCTCTGGAAAA
This sequence comes from Pseudomonas sp. W2-17, assembly GCF_041060445.1. Classification (NCBI taxonomy): domain Bacteria; kingdom Pseudomonadati; phylum Pseudomonadota; class Gammaproteobacteria; order Pseudomonadales; family Pseudomonadaceae; genus Pseudomonas; species Pseudomonas sp. W2-17. The sequence continues at coordinate 330,272 of NZ_JAUFNS010000003.1, forward strand.
TGGCCGCATGGCATTGCGCGTTGGCGACAAGACCAGCCCTTGCGGCGTGTGTGGGCAGATCGGCGAAATCGTCGAGGGGGACAGTCGCTTCGTGTGGCTAGGCATCCCGACCGCCGTGCATGACGCGCTTGTGTTGTGCGCGTGTCCGCCGGGCACGAATCGATTGATTTCTTCGCGGTCAGGGCGCGCGGGGGCCAGTCGAGCCGCACCCTCCGCCGCTGCGACGCCACGCCACGTTACGCACACATCGAATACCCTGCCCTCTCTTTATCCCCACACCACTCCGGCGCCAGGGAAAATCTTCGCCCGTACGTTCGTCATCCGCGACAGCGAAACGGGGCAGGCGCTCGCGAACCGGCCATTCACGGCGACGGTGGATGGTCAGCAAAAGTCAGGTACCACCAACAGTAATGGAATGGCGCGCGTTGAGGGTTCTTCAGCGGAGTCCGTCGTGTCTCTCCACGTCGTGTTCCGCTCGCCCGCGCGCGAGTTGAGTGAGCTTGCGGGAATGACTACGCGCGAAGTTACAACCACAACGCGTGTCGAGACGTTGATCCACGGGGATACGCCCAAGCTCATGGTGATCACCGTGAATGATCGAGCCGCGACGCGCGAGGCGATTATTCGGAAGGTGCGGGAGTTGGGGCACAGGTTTGTCGAGCGGTCGGAGTGGCATGCAAAACCGCCTAAGAAGGCGTTGGTTCGTGACTGGGACTACACAATGATTGCGCTGCACAACGCTGGGAGGAGCTACGCATGCGGTAACGGGGCCGAACAAATGCGATCTGTGCAAACGTTTCAAAAAAAGAGGTTCGATGATATTGGTTACCATTATGGAATCGATTGTCTCGGCAACATATTTGAAGGTCGAGACATTCGCTTTAAGGGCGAGCACCTTAGGCTTTATAACTCCAATGTGATAGGGATTGTGCTTTTGGATAACCTTACTAGTCCTGAGGAGGGTGGAGGGCTGACTGCGCTGGCCCGGACCACTTTTACTCATTTCGGTATAAACACTACGATGCAAGTTCCCAATGCTCAGCAAGCTGCCACAATCAATCTTATCAGGACCTTGAACAGTGCTTTTCTCATCGAACCTTTCGGAGGACATAAAGAGTTTCCTCATCAAACGGAGGAAGAGCACAAAATTTGCCCCGGAAATATTGGGATGAATTTTGTGAAAGTCGTACGTGCCACGACCGGACTACAAAAACCACTACGAGAATGAAGAAGATCATTCTTGTTATGCTGCTATCCCAAACGGCCGCACTTTTTATAGGCTATTACCGAATCACTGGTGAGACCGAAATGTACACGCGTTTCTTTTTCAAAAAAACACCGACATTTCAGGTCAAATTCGACAACATTTTTGCAAATCAAAGCGACCCTAAACAATTAACAGATCTGACATTTGGGGAACGTCAGTTGGTAAGAAGGTACTGCAAATATCATCATGGAATCGAAACCACGCTGGATACTCAAAAAGATCTTGAGCAGTGCAACAGGCGCTAACCCCTTTTCAGCAAAGCTCGTATGTATCAGACTTGTACTCGCAGCGGCTGCCATCGGCATGATCGTGGTAAATTTCGTCGTGAGCTATTTCCAGACACGATGGATAGAAGACGATCAGTTAATATTTTTCATTAAGAAGAGCCCTACCTTCAAAGTCAGTTTTATCAACGTATTCCGCGCTGATCACGAAGATAACTGGAACGGCTATCTGGAGGACGAGGAGCGACGGTTCGCAATCGATTTCTGCAGATACTAAAAGCGGTAGCTATGATTGGCACCGATTTTATCGCGCAAGGAGATCCGCTTCACAGTTGACCTGCATTCAATTTTATAAGCGAATCCATTCGCTTAAAGCCAGCCCGGGCACCAATAGCACCCGGGCCACTCACATCAACTCAGCGCAGCCTGTTCAACCAACTCAGCCGGCGAAACAATGCTGGTCTTCATCCCGCGCGACTGGCCGGAACTCAGGTAAGCCGCGATCGATTCCTGCGTCACCTCACCCAAAAACACATTCTCGGCATCCAGCACCGGTAGCCACGAGCGGTTGAACTCGTACATGCGCGACAGCAGGATGCGCAGGTGCTCGTCGTAAGCGGCGGTGGCGTTGAACGGTCGCAGGTATTGGTCGCATGTGCCGGCCTGACGATGCAGGTCGCGGCGGCGGACGTAACCCATTGCCTTGTTTTCGGCATCGGTGACGACCACGTAGCGGCGGTCGTTTTCGTCCATGATTTCCAGGGCATCGGCGACGGGCGTCTCCGGGCTCACGGACGGCGCGTTGTCCGCCGCGTCTTCGGCCTTGACCAGCAGCAGGCGCTTGAGCGTGCTGTCCTGGCCGACGAAGTTACTGACGAAATCATCCGCCGGGTGCGCCAGCAGCGTGTCCGGATGGTCGATCTGTAGCAGCTTGCCGGCGCGGAAGATCGCAATCTTGTCGCCCAGCTTGATGGCTTCGTCGATGTCGTGGCTGACCATGATCACGGTCTTGTTCAGCGCGCGTTGCATCTCGAAAAACTCGTTCTGGATCATCTCGCGGTTGATCGGGTCGACCGCACCGAACGGCTCGTCCATCAGCAGCAGCGGCGCGTCTGCGGCCAGCGCACGAATTACACCGATCCGCTGTTGCTGACCACCCGACAACTCGCGCGGATAGCGATGCAGGTACTGCTTGGGTTCCAGCTTGATCATGCTCATCAGTTCGCGGGCACGGTCGTGACATTTCTGTTTGTCCCAGCCCAGGAGCTTGGGCACGACCACGATGTTTTCCTCGATGGTCATGTTGGGGAACAGTCCGATCTGCTGAATCACGTAGCCGATGTTGCGGCGCAGGGTGACTTCGTCGAGACCGGTGGTGTCCTCGCCATTGATCAGCACTTTGCCGGAGGTCGGCATGATCAGCCGGTTGATCATTTTCAGCGTCGTACTTTTGCCGCAGCCCGACGGACCCAGGAACACGCAGATCTCGCCTTCATTGACGGTCAGGCTCACTGAATCGACGGCTTTCACTTCCTTGCCGTTGCTCTGGAAAGTCTTGGTGAGGTTCTGCAGCTCAATCATTTGTTTGGCGATCATTTCAGGAGTCCTTTTGGAGTCAGCGAGCGTTGCAGCCATTGCAGAAGCAGGTCGGCGAAGATGGCCAGAATGCTGACCAGTACGGCGCCGACGATCAGCATCGACATATCGCTGCGGCTGATGGAAGCGAGGATGAGTACGCCCAGACCGCCCGCGCCAATGGTGGCGGCGATGGTCATGACACCGATGTTCATGACCACGGCGGTGCGTACGCCGGCGAGGATCACCGGCACGGCGATCGGCAGTTCAACCATGCGCAGGCGCTGGCCGAAGGTCATGCCGATGCCCTTGGCGGCTTCCCGAATGCCGGGCTCGACGCCAGTGAGCGCCAGGTAGGTATTGCGCATGATCGGCAGCAGTGAGTAGAGAAACACTGCGGTGATCGCCGGCATCGGGCCGAGGCCCTGACCGAACTTCGAATAGAACGGCAGCAGCAAGCCGAACAGGGCAATCGACGGGATGGTCAGCAGCACGGTGGCGCTGGCCTGCAACGGCCCGGCGAGGGTTGGGAAGCGCGTCATCAACACGCCGAGCGGCACGCCGACGACAATCGCCAGCGTGACCGCGATACCAACGAGGGTGATGTGCTGCAGGGTCAGGTGCATGACCTGATTCCAGTCCAGATGGGAGAAAGCGCTGAGGAAACTCATGGTTTCTCCTCCTGTTTTGCCGCCGGCGCTGGCGGGACCGGCACGCTGTCGGCGGAAGGATTGATCGGATGCTCGCGCAGGAATTCTGCCGCCACGACCGTAGGGCTTTCGTGGTCGACGTCGATGCGCGCGTTCAGCGTACGCATGGTCTGGTTATCCAGCAGCGCAGCAAGCGGCTTGAGCAGATCGGCCAGTTCCGGGTGCTTGTCCAGGTACTCTTTGCGGATGACTGGTGCGGCGGTGTAGTCCGGGAAGTAGTGCTTGTCGTCCGCTAGCACCTTGAGTTTGAACGCGTTCAAACGGCCATCGGTGGTGTAGACGAGGCCCGCAAAAACCTGCCCGTTGCGCAACGCGGTGTAGACCAGTCCGGCGTCCATCTGACGAGTGTTTTCACGCCCCAGGTTCATGCCGTAATGCTTGACCATGCCCACCAGACCGTCGGAACGGTTGGCGAACTCGGTGTCCAGCGCGACGATGTGGCCCTTGTCAGCTTCAGCCTTTAGCACCGTGGTCAGGTCAGACATGGTGTTGACCTGTGGATACTGCTGGGCAATTTTGTCCGGCAGTGCCAGCGCGTAGGTGTTGTTGAACTTGGAGGGGGAGAGCCAGACCAGGCCCTTCTTGGCGTCCAGTTCCTTGACGCGCTGGTAGGTCTGCTCGCTGTCGAGCTTCTCGTCGACATGGTTGTAGGCCACCAGCGACACGCCGGTGTATTCCCACAGCAGATCCAGCTGGCCGCTTTCCTGAGCACTGCGCGCCAGGTTACTGCCCAGGCCGCCGGTGATCTGGATGTCGTAGCCCTTGTCGCGCAGGTATTGCGCGGTCAGTTCGGCCAGCATGGTCTGCTCGGTGAACACCCGCGCGCCGATCCGCAGAACCGGCGTTTCAGCGGCTGCATGGGCGAGACCGGACAGCAACATCCCGAGGCCCATGATTAATGTGCATAACTTCTTCATAGCAATTCCTTTCTCAGCGGGGCTCGAGTTATCGAGCCAGGCCGCGTTCCAGCCAGAGACGGCTTGCCAGGGTCACGGCGCCATCGAGCAACAGCGCGAGCAACGCGGTACACGCGGCGCCCAGCACCAGTTGCGGCTGATTGTTCAGGGCGATGCCGGGGAAAATCAGGCTGCCCAGACTGTTCGCGCCAATGAGGAAGGCCAATGGCGCGGTCCCGACGTTGATCGCCAGCGCCACGCGCACACCGCCGATGATGATGGGCACGGCATTGGGCAACTCGACACGCCACAGCACCTGGCGCGGTGTCATGCCGATGCCGCGAGCGGCTTCTTTGAGGGAACCCTGAACGTTTTTCAGGCCTTCGTAGGTGTTGCGCACGATGGGCAACAACGAAGCGAGGAACAAAGCGAAGATCGCCGGACCGCTGCCGATGCCCAGAATACCCAGAGCGATGGCCAGCACGGCGAGAGGAGGAACGGTGTTACCGATGTTGAAGATCTGCATGAAGCGTTCGGCGCGGCCAACCATGTTCGGTCGGCTAAGGACAATGCCGGTCGGGATCCCGACCACCAGTGCCGCCAGCATCGAAGCCAGCACAAGCCAGACATGGGCTTGCAGATAAAACAGCAGATCATCCTGATATTGCCTGATGGTACTGATGCCGATCCATTGGACCAGCAGGGCCAGAAGTGCGATGACAATCACACCTCCCAACAGCCCCTTGCCATAGCGATTTGCCACGGGCGGACTCCTTATTTCAGTCGGCGAACGTCTGGCGTGGAACCGGCCTGTTCAGGCAGCACGCGAACGTTCGCGAAGAGCAGCGGGTGGGTCGCCGGAAAGGTTAAACCTGGGCGAATACACAAGCCATGAGCGCAGCTTCGTCAAGCTAACTTGCTGATTTTGCAACCCTTGGCGTCTTGCGATACCAGGGAATGGACGTCTCCGTAACCGCAAAGGTTCCCACGTGCGATGGTATCTGGCCACCCCTTATTGACTGAACGGTTCGGTTATTGCTTTGGTTTGGGCTATAATCGCCGCCCTTTTTTTGAATCACCTCTCGGGCGATTTCCCATGACCAGACAGGCCGCCGAAGTCGCGAAACGCCGCACTTTCGCCATCATTTCCCACCCCGATGCGGGTAAGACCACCATCACTGAAAAGCTCTTGCTGATGGGCAAGGCCATTTCCGTCGCCGGTACGGTGAAGTCGCGTAAATCCGACCGTCACGCCACCTCCGACTGGATGGAAATGGAAAAGCAGCGCGGTATTTCCATCACCACCTCGGTCATGCAGTTCCCGTATCGCGATCACATGATCAACCTGCTCGACACCCCGGGCCACGAAGACTTCTCCGAAGACACCTACCGCACGTTGACCGCCGTCGACTCGGCGCTGATGGTGCTCGATGGCGGTAAAGGGGTTGAGCCCCGCACCATCGCACTGATGGACGTCTGCCGCCTGCGCGACACGCCGATCGTGAGCTTCATCAACAAGCTCGACCGCGACATTCGCGACCCGATCGAGCTGCTTGACGAGATCGAAGCGGTCCTGAAGATCAAGGCTGCGCCCATCACCTGGCCGATCGGTTGCTACCGCGACTTCAAGGGTGTCTATCACCTCGCCGACGACTACATCATCGTCTACACCGCCGGTCACGGTCACGAGCGCACCGAGGTGAAAATCATCGAGAAGCTCGACTCGGACGAAGCGCGCGCTCACTTGGGCGATGAGTACGATCGCTTTGTCGATCAGCTGGAACTGGTGCAAGGCGCCTGCCATGAGTTCAACCAGCAGGAATTCCTCGACGGCCAGTTGACCCCGGTGTTCTTCGGCACGGCGCTGGGCAACTTCGGTGTCGACCACGTACTGGATGCGGTCGTGAACTGGGCGCCGAAGCCACTGGCCCGCGTTGCCAACGAGCGCACGGTCGAGCCGGTAGAGGAAAAATTCGCCGGCTTCGTGTTCAAGATTCAGGCGAACATGGACCCGAAACACCGCGACCGCATCGCGTTCATGCGCATCTGTTCGGGCAAATACGACAAGGGCATGAAGATGCGCCATGTGCGCACCGGCAAGGACGTGCGCATCGGTGACGCGCTGACGTTCTTCTCCAGCGAGCGTGAGCAATTGGAAGAAGCCTACGCCGGCGACATCATCGGCCTGCACAACCACGGCACGATTCAGATCGGCGATACGTTCACTGAAGGCGAGGCGCTGGGCTTCACGGGCATCCCGCACTTCGCCCCGGAGCTGTTCCGCCGCGTGCGCCTGAAGGATCCGCTGAAATCCAAGCAGCTGCGTCAGGGTCTGCAGCAACTGGCCGAGGAAGGCGCCACGCAGGTGTTTTTCCCCCAGCGCAGCAACGACATCATCCTCGGCGCCGTCGGTGTGCTGCAGTTCGATGTGGTCGCCAGCCGCTTGAAGGAAGAATACAAAGTCGAGTGCGCCTACGAGCCGATCACCGTGTGGTCAGCCCGCTGGATCGATTGCAGCGACAAGAAGAAGCTCGAGGAATTCGAGAACAAAGCCGTGGAAAACCTGGCTGTGGACGGCGGAGGTCACCTGACCTACCTCGCGCCAACGCGGGTCAACCTGGCCTTGATGGAAGAGCGCTGGCCCGACGTGAAATTCCGCGCAACGCGGGAGCATCACTAAGGCTTACCCCCGTCATGCGATCGTTCCCACGCTTGTGGGAGCGAGCTTGCTCGCGAAAGCGGCATGACAGACAGTATGAGTAGCCTGAACTGACGCATTCGCGAGCAAGCTCGCTCCCACAGGATCTCGGCCGCGCCGCTGGACATGTGGGAGTGAGCCTCTCGTTACTTCACCACCATCCCCACGCCCCGCCCACGCGGATCGGACGCGGTTTCGACTTTGGTGCCGTCGATCTTGATCGCCTGCACATTGCCCATCGACCAACCCTGATCCTTCAGCGTGTAACCCATGGCCGTCAGCTCGTCGGCCACCGGTGCGGCCAGCGGTGCAAACTTCTCGGTGTAAATCGTGTCTTTCGGCAGCAACTGGTGATGAACCCGCTGCGCCGCGACCGCGTCTTTAAGCGGCATGTGGAAGTCATAGAGGTTGTTCAGCACCTGAAACACCGTGGTGAAAATCCGTGAGCCACCCGGCGTGCCCAGCACCAGTGTCACGGCACCGTCGCGGGTGACCAGACTCGGGCTCATCGACGACAACATGCGCTTGCCGGGCTGAATGGCATTGGCATCTCCGCCGACCACACCGAACGCATTGGCAACGCCTGGCTTGGAGCTGAAATCATCCATCTCGTCGTTCAGCAGAAAGCCCGCGCCCTTGACCACCACGCCGCTGCCGTAATCCCAGTTCAGGGTGTAGGTGTTGCTGACCGCATTGCCCTTGGCATCGACGATGGAGAAGTGCGTGGTCTGGTGGGATTCAAGCCCGGCCTTTACGTTTTCCGTGGGCGAAATGGCCGTCGGGTTGACCTCATGGGCGCGCTTGGCCAGGTAGGCGTTGTCGGTCAGCTGATTCACCGGTGCCACGGAAAAGTCCGGATCGCCCAAGTAATTGGCGCGATCGGCGAACACACGTTTTTCAATTTCAGCGAGCAAGTGGATGTAGCGCGCCGAGTTGAGCGGCACGTCCTTGAAATCATCGGCAAGCAGCTGCTTCATGCCGATCAATTGCGCCAGCGCTATGCCGCCGGAACTGGGCAGCGGCGCGGTGTAAAGCGTGTTGCCGTTGAAGTTCACGTGCAGCGGCTTGCGCCAGACCGCCTTGTAATCCTGCAGGTCCTCTTTGGTGATCAGGCCGTTGTCGTGCTGCATTTGCGTCACCAGCAGGTCGGCCGTCTGGCCCTGATAAAACTCGTTGGCGCCCTTGCTGGCGATGCGCTCCAGGGTCTTGGCCAGCTCCGGTTGACGGAAGGTCTCACCGGTCTTCATGTCGCCGAAGTAATCCGCAAAATTGGTTTTGCCGTTGAGTTGCTTGATCGCTTCGGCGCCATACATGTACTGCTTGTCGGCGACCTTGAAGCCGTTTTTGGCGTAACCAATGGCCGGCGTCAGCAGCTCGGCCCACGGCAGCTTGCCGAATTTCTGATGGGCTTCCCACAGCCCCATCACTGTGCCGGGAACGCCCGAGGCACGTGCGCCCACCAGACTCATGCCCGGGATGACCTCGCCCTTGTCGTCCAGGTACATGTTGCGCGTGGCGGCTTTCGGCGCGGCTTCGCGGTAGTCGAGAAAATACGGCCGGCCGTTCATGAACAGGGTCATGAAGCCACCGCCGCCGATGTTGCCCGCTTCTGGGTAAGTGACCGCCAGGGTGAAGGCCGTGGCGACAGCGGCGTCGACGGCGTTGCCGCCCTTTTTCAAAATCTGCGCAGCGACCTGGGCACCGTATTGGTCCGGGGACGCAACGGCGCCGCCTTCCAGCACCACGGCATACACCGGTGAACTCGCGGCGAAGATCACCGACAGGGCAAGGGTTTTCAGGGACACTGCACGCATGGGGCTTCCTTGATGGCAAATGCGACAGCTTGGAACTGATGGGCTGTCTGGAGGCTGAAGAGACTAACGGTCCGGCTGCACATTAATGATGAAACTTGGCGCAAACGCAAACGGCCAAGCGCCTAAACCGGGGCACGTTCAGGTTCATCCCGAACGGGAAACACCACCGCCCTCTCCCGCCGCAGATTGAGCGCCAACACACTCGCCAGCACCACAATCGCCCCCACGATCACCCGCTGCGAAGGCAACTCGCCCAGCATCACCGACGCGATGGCGATGGCCATCGGTGGCGTCAGGTACAAACTCATCGACGCGCGGCTGACATCCATGTGCTTCAAGACGTACGCCCAGGCCAGATACGCCAGCGCGCTGGGGAACAGCCCCAACACACCCACGGCCACATTGACCCTAAGCGGCGCGTTGACGATTTCGCCGATCAGCCCCGGCAGGTAAACCAGCAGGAACACCGTGCCGGCCCAGACCGTGTAACAGACCATGGTCAGGCCGTCGTACCGGTGGCTGTGACGCTTCTGCAGCGAGAAATAAACGCTCCAGGAAAGCGCCGCCACCAGGATCAGCAGCCCGCGCGCATCCACGTGGCCGATGCCGCGATCACCGGTGACGACAATCGCGGCGCCCACCAGCCCGAGCGCCACACAGCTCCAACGCCAGGCGCTAACCCGCTCCTTGAAAACGAAATGCGCCAACAGCGCGGTGAACAGGGGCGTCGACTGAACCAGCACGCTGGACGCCCCGGCAGTCACACCGGCCTGGCCGAAGTTGAGGGCGATGTGATGCAGGCTGACGGCGAAGAAACCCAGCACCGCGAGCAACGGCAGATCTTTCAGGCGCGGTAACGCGATGCGTTGCGATGAGGCGATTAACAGCATGAACACTGACGCGATCAGAAAACGCAGCAGCGCCAGATGCCCCGGCTCATAGGCCTGCAAACCGATGCGAATGCCGGTCGGCGAGAAGCCCCAGCAGGCGACCACAAAGAAAGTGGCAAGGGCGACTTTCATCCCCTGCCAAGGCACTGCAGCACTAACCGTTGTCTCCGACTTGCAAACGGGTTCAGCCACCACGCTCATCTCGATACTCCTGCTGACAAGCCCGGCGCCTGCCCATGGCTGCGAGTATCGAAACAACCTATGCTCACCACAACCGAACAATAATGATGCAACCCCTCACTTTTGGTGATGAATGGAACTGGCCCAGATCCGCATGTTCAAGACTGTCGTCGACACCGGCAGCATTGCCCGCGCGGCGGAGGTGTTGCATTGCGTGCCGTCGAACATCACCGCGCGGATCAAAGCGCTTGAGGCGGAGCTGGGCACCGAGCTGTTCTACCGTCAGGGGCGCGGTTTGCGCATCAGCCCGGCGGGGGAAATCTTCCTCACCTACGCCGGCAAGATGCTCAGCCTGGCCGACGAAGCCAAACGCGCAGTGCATCCAGACGCCGCGCCATCCGGGCCGTTGCGTATCGGCGCCATCGAGTCCTCGGCCACGGCGCGGCTGCCCCGACTGCTGGCGCGCTTTCATGCGCGTTATCCGCAGGTGTCGCTGGAGCTGACGACGGGCACCGGCACGCAACTGCTCGACGCGACGCTCAACCAGAAGCTCGATGGCGCCATTGTCGCCATCGATGTCAAACGCCCACGGCTCAAGCGCACGTCGATGTACCGGGAGGATCTGGTGCTGATCGCGGCCGAGTCGTTGGGGCCGATTCGCAGCGCGGCGGATCTGCAGGACAGATCGATTTTCATGTGGCCCGAAGGCTGCCCTTATCGCGCGGCGCTGGAGCGATGGTTGCAGAATAACGGCCAGACTCAGCCCATCGTCAGCATCGCCAATTACGGCACCATCGTCGGTTGCGTCAGCGCCGGGGCAGGCGTGGCGCTGGTGCCCAAGGGGGTTTACGAGCAGTACCGCAAAGGCTCGGGCTGGGTCGGTTATGAATTCCCTGAACTGACCTCCATCGACAACCTGTTTTACTGGCACGAAAGCGCCGAGCATCACCCGGCGCGGGAGGCGTTTGTGGAGATGTTGCGGGCGGAGTTCAGCGGGGTTGGCGAAGCGTGACGCGTCAGGCGGCGTACACCGCCAGTTTCTCCTGAATGAAATCCAGAAAGCACTGAATCCGCAACGCCAGTTGCGAGTTGCGGTAATACACGGCGTGGATCGGCTGGCGATAGCCGCTGTTGGCCTGGGGCAGGATGACGTTGAGACGGCCCTGGCGGATGTCTTCGTGGGTCATGAAGTGCGACAGGCACACGATGCCCTCACCCGCCAACGCCAACTGCCGCAATGTCTCGCCGCTGGAGGCCGAAACCGTCGGCTGAATGAACAGCCGATCCCCATCCGCGTGGCGCAACGGCCAGTGGTTGAGGGTTTCGGTCTGGGTGAAGCCGAGCAAGGAATGCTCGCTCAGCGCTGCAACGGTTTTCGGCATGCCGTGTTTTTCGAGGTATTCAGGGCTGGCCAGGATGTTCAGCGGGCTGCTGCCGAGGGGTCGGGCGTGCAGGGTGGAATCGGCCAGCACGCCAATGCGGATCGCCACATCGGTGCTCTGTTCCAGCAGATCAATGATCAGGTCATTGCTGTTCAGCTCCAGCTGGATGTCCGGGTACAGCGCGCGAAACTCGGCAACGTACGGGACGATGGAATGCAGCATGAAAGGCGACGCCGCATTGATCCGCAAACGGCCGGAGGGCGTCTGCTGTCGCACCGACATGCGCTCTTCCAGCTCCTCCATCTGATCCAGGATCTGCCTGGCCCGCTCGAGGAAATACTTGCCCTCTTCGGTCAGGTCCATGCGCCGCGTGGTGCGGTTGATCAACGTCGTGCCCAGCTTGCCTTCGAGTCGCGACAAGGTGCGGCTGATCGCCGACGGCGTCTGCCCGACCTGCTCGGCAGCAGCGGAGATCGAGCCGCTTTCGATCACCGTGACAAACACCTGCAACTCATCAGATCTGGCTTTCACTGTTGCCTCCCGCTCGCAAGAGACTGGATATTAACGCGCTTGGGGGCGAGCTATAAGCTGCAAGCTGCAAGCCGTAAGTGAGCCGTGAGCTTGAAGCTTGCCGCTTGAAGCTTGTAGCTCGCTTCTCGCGTCTCAGATCCCGAACACCGAGGCCAGATGCGCCTCGTACCGCTTCACGTCTGCTTCCACATTCGGCATCTTCATCACGTCCACCGCCAGGAAGGTCGGCAGGCCGGTCATGCCCAGGAATTGGTTGGCCTTGTGGAAGGGGAAGTACACGGCATCGACGCCCTTGGCTTCGAAGAAGTCCGCCGGGTCGTCGAACGCTTGCTGCGGCGCATTCCAGGTGGCCGAAATCATGTATTGCTTGCCGTGCAGCAAGCCGCCGCTGCCGTACCGCTGAGATGCATCGGAACGAGTGCGACCGTCGTTGGCGTACAGGCTGCCGTGACCTTCGGTGAACACTTCGTCGATGTACTTTTTCACCGTCCACGGCGCGCCCATCCACCAGCCCGGCATCTGCCAGATGATCACGTCAGCCCAGAGAAACTTCTGCACTTCTTCGGCCACGTCGTAGCCGCCGTCGATGAAGGTCTGTCGTACTTCCAAACCGGCACGGTCCAGCAGCGCCAGGCCGGCTTCATGCAGCGTGGTGTTGTAGCGGCCGTCGGAGTGCGCAAATTGTTTGCCGCCGTTGAGAAACAGTACTTTTTTCATATCAAGCCTCGTCCGTCGTCAATGCAGCCCGCAGTGCAGCGGTCCTGGATTGAGGGTGTTCAATTGGAATGGACGGCAGAATATCTGGCAGACGAGGCGGGAATAAGCCGCAGAGGGGCAAAATACATTTGCGCCTGAATCACGAGTCAGGCGGCTATTGATGAATTTATGTTGACTGAACCGCAGCGTGAATGCGGGCCGGACGCCGAGTAATCAGCCGGCAATCAACAGGTGCGCCCCCAGCAGCGCCATGCCAATGAAGAACATCCGCTTGAACACCAGCGCGCTGATCCGTTGACGCAGCCACTGCCCGAACATCATCCCCAGCAACGCCGGAACCAGCGCCAGCAACGAGGCGCCCATTTCAGCGCTGCCCACTGCGCCGTTCCAGAACAGACCAACGCCCAGTGCCAGGGTGGAGACGGTGAACGACAGCCCCAGCGCCTGCACCAGTTCATTACGATCCAGCCCCAGGCCCTGAATGTAGGGCACCGCCGGAATGACGAAAACGCCGGTGGCCGAAGTGACCAGGCCGGTGATAAATCCGCACAGCGGCCCGAGCCAGCGCTCGGCAGCGGGCGGCACGTTGAGCGTCGGCAGAAACAGGCCGTACAACGCGTAGACAAACAGCGCGCCGCCCAGCGCCCTCGCCATGCCGTGCCCGTTGCCGAGCCCCAGCGCGTATGAGCCGAGCAGCGTGCCGATGACGATCATCGACAGCAGCGGCCACAACCGCGTACACAGTCCTCGCAAATGCCCGCCGGTTGCCAGCTGCCAGAAGTTGGTCAGCGTCGATGGGATCAGCAGCAGTGCGGCCGCCTGGGTCGGCAGCATCATCGCACCGAGCAGGCCCATCGCAACCGTCGGCAGGCCCATGCCGATCACGCCCTTGACCGTTCCCGCCAGCAGAAACGTCAGCAGCACCAGCACTGACAAGGTCCAGCCAAGGTTCTGATAGAGCGATAGGAAACCAGTCATGGGCGCATCCTGCGAAAAGGTCGACGAGGGGAAACATCGGGCGTTGCGATCGGCGCCACTTCAACACATTCGGGCACCTGCGGTAACAGAAAAATAGTCAGCTGCGCGTATCTGAGTAGCGATTTGCTGACGCAGCTTTCCATTTCTGCCAACCCGACTTGCCATTTGTAACGTTTCACCGGCAGCCGGTTTTTCCTAGGATCCTCTGACGTCGTCGACGCCTGGCTCGCCAGCAATCACGTTTGAGGGGGAATGCTAATGTCCGATGCAACTGAGCGTCTGTGGGGCGCACGCTTCAAATCAGCGCCAGCCGAAGCGATGGCCAACCTGTCACGCTCGCCCGCCGTCTATTTCCGCATGACGCCCTATGACGTGGCGGGCTCCAAGGCCCACGCCCACGAGCTTGAGCGCGCCGGTTTGCTGGATGCCGACGAAACCCACCGTATTATCGACGCACTGCAATCGATCGACGAGGATTTCGCCGCCGGCACGATTCAGCCCATTCCCGCCGACGAAGACGTGCACACCTTCATCGAGCGCCTGCTCACCGAACGCCTCGGCGCACTGGGCGGCAAGCTTCGCGCCGGGCGCTCGCGCAACGATCAAACCGCCAACGACATGCGTCTGTTTTTGCGTGATCGCATTCGCGTGCTGACCCTGTCGATTCTTGATCTGCAGCAGGCGTTGGTCGGCCAGGCCGAAGCGCATATCGAGACCATCGCGCCGGGTTTCACTCACTTGCAACAAGCGCAGCCGATCGTGTTCGGCCACCATTTGATGGCCCACGCCCAGGCAATTCATCGTGACATCCAGCGCCTGCAGGATTGGGATCAGCGCTTCAATCTGTCGCCGCTCGGCGCCGCCGCCATGGCCGGGTCCGCCATCGCCCGCGACCCTCAACGTTCGGCGGCGGAAATGGGTTATGCCGGACCGTGTGAAAACTCCATCGACGCTGTCGCCAGCCGCGATCACGTGGCCGAGTTTCTGTTCTGCGCGAGCATGCTGGGGATCAATATCTCGCGCATGGCCGAGGAGTTCTGCATCTGGACGTCGCGGCAGTTTCGCTGGGTCGAGCTGGACGATGCCTACGCCACGGGCAGCTCGATCATGCCGCAGAAGAAGAACCCGGACATCGCCGAACTGGCCCGGGGTAAATCCGGCCGGTTGATTGGTTCGCTGACGGCGATTCTGTCGGTGCTCAAGGCGCAGCCGCTGTCGTACAACCGAGATTTGAGCGAAGACAAGCACGCCATCTTCGACGCTATGGACACGCTGAATCTGGTGCTGCCCGCCTTCGCCGGCATGGTGCGAACCATGAAGGTGCGCAAGGACGAGTTGCTGCGGCAGGCACCTTTGGGGTTCACCCTGGCGACGGAAATCGCCGACTGGCTTGCCGTTCGCGGCGTGCCGTTCAAGGAAGCCCATGAGATCACCGGGCAACTGGTTCAGCTGTGTGAGGCGCAGGACATCGGGCTGCCGGAGCTGACGCCGAAGATGCTCGCCGACACCGACCCGCGCCTGACGCCGGAGGTGCTGGAGAGCCTGACCCTGGAAGCTGCACTGGCCGCGCGCAGCGGCTGGGGCGGCACGTCACCGGTGCGCGTGGCCGAGCAGATCGCGCGGTTTAAACAGCACCTGGTGGCGCAAGAGCAGTGGGCCAAGGACTACGGCGGCCCGCGGGGTTAGTTCTCGGTGGGACTCCGTGTATTTAGTGGGACCGGCTTTAGCCGGGAAGGCGTCGGTTGTCACACCGCATAATCAATAGTGCGCACACTGGCCTCTTCCCGGCTGAAGCCGGTCTCACCATTGATTCGCCCGGGGACAGATTAATTTACGGTGAAGCGCTGTAAATAAATCAGTCCCCTCATCCCGCGCGCATTAGGTAGGACTGACTTTAGCCGGGAAGAGGCCGGGGCCTGGAACATCAGTTTTCCTTCTTGATGTAACCCTGAACCACCGCCGAGAAATCCTTGCCGCCATCACCGCGCAAACTCATCGCCTGATACAGCTGCTGCGCCAGCGCGCCCATGAGTACCGGTTGGCGTGCGGCTTTGGCGGCTTCGGTTGCCAAGCCCAGGTCCTTGAGCATCAGCTCTGCGCCAAACCCTCCGGTGTAACCGCGCGACGCCGGCGCGGTTTCCACGACGCCGGGCCATGGGTTATACATTTCCGAGCTCCAGCAGCGCCCGGTTGAGCTGTTGATGATGGTCGCCAGCACCCCGGTGTCGATGCCCAGGCTATTACCCAGCGCCATGGCTTCTGCCACGCCGATCATGGAAATGCCCAACAGCATGTTGTTGCAGATCTTGGCGATCTGGCCAGTGCCGACATCGCCGCAATGGACGATGTTGCGGCCCATCTGCGCCAGGATCGGCTTGAGCACCGTGAAGTGCTCAAGACTCGCGCCGACCATGAACGTCAGCGTCCCGGCCTGCGCGCCGCCAGTGCCGCCCGACACCGGCGCATCGCCAACGACTGCACCCTGTTTCGCCGCTGCGGCCGCCACATCGCGGATGGTCTGTGGATCGATGGTGCTGCAGTCCACCGCCGGCACCCCTGCGCTGATGCCAGCCAATACGCCGTCTTCATTCAGGTAAACCGCGCGCACGTGAGCGGCCGCCGGGAGCATGGTGATGACCAGGTCGGCACCCTGAGCCGCATGTTTGGGCGACTCACTGATGCGGCTGCCCAATTCGGCCAGCTCGGCCAGCACCTGTTGGTTCAGGTCGAACAAATGCAGCTGATGCCCGGCACGGATGAGGTTCCGCGCCATCGGCGCTCCCATATTGCCCAAGCCGATGAATGCGATTTTCATGGTTGCTCTCCTTGTTCAGTTCCAGTTCCACAGGCGACGCAAGCCCCTTGTGGGAGCGAGCTTGCTCGCGAAGCGATCGTTCACATAGCACAACGCTGAATGACGCAACGCGAGCGCGAGCAAGCGAAGGCCCGCTTAAAGCGCCTCGCACTCAACGCAAATTGATCGTCGTGTTCACCCCGTCATTCACGCTGTCGTCATCGAACCAGCGGCTGGTGACGGTCTTGGTCTGAGTGTAGAACTGCACCACCTGTTTGCCGTACGGCCCCAGATCCCCCAGCTTCGAACCGCGCGAACCGGTGAAGCTGAAAAACGGCACCGGCACGGGAATCGGGATGTTGATGCCGACCTGACCCACATCGATTTCACTCTGGAATTTGCGCGCCGCAGCACCGCTCTGAGTGAACAGCCCGACGCCGTTACCGAACGGGTTGGCGTTGACCAGCGCAATGGCCTGATCCAGCGTGTCGACTTCCAGCACCACGAGCACCGGCCCGAAGATTTCCTGAGTGTAGATCTGCATCTCGGTGGTCACGCCGGTGAACAGCGTTGGCCCGACGAAGTTGCCGTCTTCATAGCCCGCCACCGTGATACCGCGCCCGTCCAGTTCGAGGGTCGCGCCTTCCTGGACGCCACTTTCAATCAGATCAAGAATCCGCTGTTTCGCGCGTCTGGAAATCACCGGCCCGACATCGGTGCCCGGCTCGCTGCCCGCATTCACCTTGAGCTTCTGCGCCAGCGCCTTCAGATCGGGAATCCACTGCTTCGCCGCGCCGACCATGACCACCGCCGACGTCGCCATGCAGCGCTGACCTGCCGCACCGAAACCGGCGCCGACCAGTGCGTTGAGGGTCTGCTCGCGATTGGCATCAGGCAGCACGACGGCATGGTTCTTCGCGCCCATCATCGACTGCACGCGCTTGCCGTGTTTGCCCGCCAGGTCGTAAACGTGAGTGCCCACCGCCGTTGAGCCGACGAAGGACACCGCCTTGATGTCCTTGTGGGTGCAGATCCCGTCGACCACCTCTTTGCCGCCGTGCACGATGTTGAGAACGCCTGCCGGCACACCCGCTTCGACGGCCAGCTCCACCAGCAGCATCGTCGACATAGGGTCTTGCTCGGACGGCTTGAGCACGAAGGTATTACCGCAGGCGATGGCCATCGGGAACATCCACAGCGGAATCATCGCCGGGAAGTTGAAAGGCGTGATCCCTGCGCAGACGCCGATGGGCTGACGCAGCGTGTAGGTGTCGACGCCACCGGCGACGTTCTCGGCGAATTCGCCCATCTGCAGCGTGCCGATGGAGCACGCGTGCTCGACCACTTCCAGGCCGCGGAAGATATCGCCCTCGGCGTCCGCAATCGTCTTGCCCTGTTCGGCGCTGAGCACGACGGCGATGCGTTTGGAGTGTTCGCGAATCAGCGCCTGCAACTTGAGCATGATGCGCATGCGGGCGCCAATCGGCGTGTGCCGCCAGGTGGTGAACGCCTTCTGCGCGGCGGCGACAGCGGCATCGACCTCAGCGGCCGTGGCGAAGGGCACGTGGGCCAGCACTTCCTGGGTAGCGGGGTTGACCACGTCGAGCCACTCGGTGGTTTGCGACTCAACCCATTCGCCGCCGATCAGCAGCTTCACGCGGGCTACAGTCGTGTTGTTTTTGTTCAGTGACACGTTCATTGCCATTGCTCCATTCAAGGCAGCGCGCCGGCGTGGGCGCGCTGAAAAAAGTCGATTTCAGGCCGCGCGATGGCGAGGGGGATCGCGTTTCATCAGCGCGGTGCAGACCAATGCGACAAGCGCCATGCCGATCAGATAGACGATGACGTAGTGCGGACTACCGCCGCCCATGGCCAGCAATTGCGTGGCGATCATCGGCGCAAATCCGCCGCCCAGGACGCCCGCCAACTGCACCGAAACGGAAATGCCGCTGTAGCGAATTTCCGCCGGAAACTGCCGGGCGAACAACAGGGATTCCGGCGCATACAGGATCGGGAAGACCACGCCCACCGCCAGCACCATCGCCCACCACACCATCTGGGGTTCGCGGGTGCCGAGCATGGCGAAAA
Organism: Pseudomonas sp. W2-17; assembly: GCF_041060445.1. NCBI lineage: Bacteria > Pseudomonadati > Pseudomonadota > Gammaproteobacteria > Pseudomonadales > Pseudomonadaceae > Pseudomonas > Pseudomonas sp. W2-17. The sequence continues at coordinate 349,016 of NZ_JAUFNS010000003.1, forward strand.
ACGGATAGACGAAGGCGCAGAGCAGCAAAAGCCCGGCGAAATACAGACGCTTCTGCCCGACCTTGTCGGACAGGTGCCCACACAGCGGCATCGTCACCAGAGAAAGCGCAGCGCCGGCAGTGATCGCGCTCAGCACGTCGGCACGGGGTATCAGCAACTGATTGGCGGCGTACGCCAACGCGAAGGTCACCGACATGTAAAACCAGGCGTTCTCTGCTGTGCGCGCGCCGATGATGGTCAGGGTTTCCTTCGGGTGCTCGCGGAACACTTTGAACAGCGGCACCTTGACGGCGATGTTGTCTTTTTTCAGCTTCTCGAAATCGGGCGACTCCGGGACTTTCAGGCGAATCAGCCAGCCCACGCCCAGCAGCACAACGCTGGCCAGGAACGGAATCCGCCAGCCCCAACTGAGCATATCGGCCTCAGGCAATTTGGCGACCATGCCCATCGCCAGCGAGGCCAGCACCAGCCCCGCGCCAACGCCGGTTTGCGGCAGGCTGCCGTAGAAACCTTTGCGACCCTCGGGCGCATGCTCGACGGCCATCAACACCGCTCCGCCCCACTCGCCGCCAACCGCCATGCCCTGCAGAAACCGCATCGCCACAAGCAGCACCGCAGCCCAGTAGCCGATCTGTTCGTAGGTGGGAATCAGGCCGATGACGATGGTCGGAATGCCCATCAGCATCAGGGTGAACAAGAGCATGGACTTGCGCCCGATTTTGTCGCCGAAATGGCCGAACACGATGCCGCCCAGTGGCCGGCCGAGAAAGCCCACGGCGTAGGTGGCGAACGCCGCCAGCACACCGATGATCGGGTCCAGTGCAGGGAAGAAGATCTTGTTGAAGATCAGTGCGGCAGCCGTGCCGTAGAGGAAAAAGTCGTACCACTCGATGGTCGTGCCGGCCATGCTCGCCGCGCCGGCAAGCCGGTAGGATCGGGCGTTTTTCACGGGGCCGGCATCGAGTGCGCCAGCGTCCGCCGTAATAGCGTTCTTCATAAACTCCTCCGCTTATTTATTGTTGTGCAGGGTGTTATGGCGTGTGGGGTGGGGCGATTGCCGGGGCGTTACCTCGTTGGTTTCAGCTGCTGCAGCAGGCGTTGACGGACAGGTTGGATCCGGCCGCGCTTCGGAGTATAGATGTGCAAACTTCTAATAAGAACGCACATAAAAGCAGGTTCAACATGCAAAAAAACATCACGTCCCTGAGCGCGCTGAACTGGGATGACCTGAAGTTTTTTCTGGAAGTGGCGCGCACGCGCAAGGCCAGTGCCGCCGCCAAACGCCTCGCGGTGGACTACACAACGGTGTCGCGCCGGATCAGCTCGCTGGAGACTTCACTGGGCACGCTGCTGTTCGAGAAATCCCGCAACAACGGCTTCATCCTCACGGCCGAAGGCCAACGATTGTTGGGCGCGGCCGAGTCCATCGAAAGCACGCTGCACATCGCCTGCGAGCAGGTCTCCGGCTCCGGCGTCGCACTGTCAGGGCACGTGCGCATGGGCTGCACCGAAGGCTTCGGCAGCTTCTTCATCACGCCGCAGCTCAGTCACTTCACCGACACGTACCCTGCCATTTCGGTGGACATCCTGCCGCTGCCGCACTTCATCAGCCTGTCCAAGCGCGAGGCCGATATCGTCATCGCGCTGGAGCGTCCGGAACACGGGCCTTACGTGTGCTGCAAGCTGTGCGACTACAGCCTGAGGCTCTACGCCACTCAGGAGTATCTCGACAATCACACGCCGATCCACAAGACCGAAGACCTCGCCGACCATCCGTTTATCAGCTACGTCGACGACCTGGCCTTCAGCTCGGAATTGCTCTACCTCAGCAACCTCCTCCCCGGTGCCCACGCCACCCTGCGCAGCACCAGCGTCATCGCCCAATACGTCGCCGCGCTGCAGGGTCGAGCGCTGGCGATCCTGCCGTGCTTTCTGGCGGCACAGGATTCACGGCTGCTGCCGGTGCTGGAAAGCGAGGTGGATATCACGAGGCAGTTCTGGATGTACTGCCGGGAGGATTTGAGGAAGCTCAAGCGGATTACGTTGTTGTGGGATTACATCCGTGAGGCGACCGAGCGCAATCAGGGGTTTCTGTTGGGTAAAGCCGGGCGGATGACGTTTGTGGATTGAACGAAAAGTCGGCTGCAGGTAGGGGTAGCGCCCAACTTGCCTGCGGATGAAACGCGATCCTGTGGGAGTGAGCTTGCTCACGAATGCGGCAGATCAGGCGCTGAAGATGCGGTGGATGTTCCTACCTATTCGCGAGCAAGCTCGCTCCCATGAACGTCGCATGCCTGAAGTCTGCGTCTACCCAGCCCCTCCCCGCCATAGTTCAGAAATCTCTGAACTATGCATTTGAGCTTTCCTATTCTTCCCGTTCATCGGCCGAATCTAAGATCGGCCCCAATAAAGGAGCCCGTCCAGTAGAGACCCGGCCCGAAGATTGCCTTTTCTGATGTGACTGCCGCTGTACCCGTCTCGGCCTGTGCCGTGGCGGAGCCCTGTCTCGGGTCACACGTCAGCCGTTTGATGCAATCTTTGAGGACGCTCGATGAAACTGGAAATCTTCCGCACGCTCTGGGGCTACCGCGACAGCAAGGCCCAAGCGCTGGATGAGCTGCTGGAAGCCGGATTCGACGGCATGGAAGCACGCCTGCCGCTGACACCTGTCGAGCGTGCGGAATTCGGTGCCTTCCTGCGCGCCAATCACGTGCCTTACATCGCCACCGTTTTCACCGCCTACGACGTTCTCCCGGAACAATCAGCGACCACCGCGGAACACCTCACCGACCTGGAACAGAAGCTCGCCTGGTCAACCGAACTGGCGCCGCGCTTCGTCAACGTGCTGGCCGGCAACGACCGTTGGCAATTGCCGCAGCAGGTGGACTTCTTCGGTCAGGCGCTGGAGGTGGCGCGCAAACATGGCCAGACGGTCACCTTCGAAACCCACCGCGCCCGCTCGCTGTTCAATCCGTGGGTCACCCTCGAGCTGATCCGCCAACTGCCCGATCTACGTTTCACTAGCGACATCAGTCACTGGATCGTCACGTGCGAGCGTTTGCTCGACGACCCGGAAGACGACCTCAGCGCGTTCGTCGAGCGCGTTCATCACATTCAGGCTCGGGTCGGTTACGACCAGGGTCCGCAAGTCCCGCATCCCGCTGCCCCCGAGTACGCCCGCGAGCTGGCCTTCCATCAGCAGCACTGGGAAGCCGTGTGGAAATCCCAGCAGGCCCGCGGTTATCAGGTCAGCACGATGGCGCCTGAATTCGGCGCCGACGGCTATCTGCATCATCTGCCCTTCACCAATGTGCCGGTGGCCGATCTCTGGTCGCTGAACGAGTGGATGGGCCGGACCGAACGCGAACATTTCCAGCGCTTCACCCACACAACAAGCCGATAAGGAGCGTTTCGTCATGCCAGATCCGTCGCAAGCGGCAGCCCCGAAGGTCGCCAATTTCAGCAGCATCCCGGTGGTCGATATCGCCGGGTTGTTCAGCCCCGACATCGCACTGCGTCAGGCCGTCGCCGACGAACTGGGCAAGGCGGCGCGGGAAGTCGGCTTTCTGTACGTCAGGAATCACGGCATTGCGCCTTCGTTGATCGACGGTCTGCGTCAGGCGGCCAAGGACCTGTTCGCTCAATCCCTCGACTACAAAATGCAGCACTACATCGGCACTTCACGCAGCCACAAAGGCTTCGTGCCCGAGGGCGAAGAGGTGTACGCCAAGGGCAAGCCGGATCACAAAGAGGCGTTCGATATCGGCTTTGAAGTGGGCGATGACGACCCGCTGGTGATCGCCAAAACCCCGCTGATCGGTGCCAACGAATGGCCGGACCTGCCCGGTTTTCGCGCTGCGGTCGAAGCCTATTACGCGGCGGTGTTTGCCCTGGGCCGCCGCCTGTTCGACGGCTTTGCGCTGGCGCTGGGCCTGGAGGAGGGCTACTTCGAGGCGATGGTCACCCGTCCGCCCTCGAAGCTGCGACTGATTCATTACCCGTTTGACGGCGCCGCTCAGGACGCGCCCGGAATTGGTGCGCACACCGATTACGAGTGCTTCACCATGCTGCTGGCCGACAAGCCCGGGCTGGAAGTGATGAACGATCTGGGGCAGTGGATCGACGCGCCTCCGGTGGATGGCGCGTTTGTGGTCAACATCGGCGACATGCTGGAGGTCATGACCGCTGGTACGTTCGTTGCTACGGCTCATCGGGTACGCACGGTCAGCGAGGAGCGCTATTCGTTTCCGCTGTTCTTCGCCTGCGACTTCCATACCCAGATCAAGCCCCTTCCGCAGTTCGACAAGGGCACTGCCGACTACGAAGAAATCACCATCGGCGAGCACATGTTCGGCCAAGCGTTGCAGACCTACCAGTACCTGCGGCGCAAGGTCGAGAACGGCGAACTCAAGCTGTACGAAAAGGCGCGCAAGCCGTCGAGCTTCGGCCACCTGAAGAATCAGACACAGGACGTATCGTGATGCGATACGGCGTCCTGCATCACTCGAATACCCAGCACACCCAGCCCTACCTTCCTGACGTGGAGTCACCGACGATGCGCAACACTTTGAACACTGCTGTCCGCTTGACCGTGCTTGCCTCTGCCGTGCTCGGCGCATCCCTGGTTGCTGCAACCGCCGCGCAGGCTGCCACCACGGTGACGCCCGGGCAGTTCAAGGTCGGCATGGAGATCACCTATCCGCCGTTCGAATCCTATGACGAGAAGAAGAACGTCGTCGGCGCCGATCCAGACCTCTCGCGCCTGCTCGCCAAGCACATGGACCTCAAAGCGGAGTTTGTCGACACCAAGTTCTCCAGCCTGATCCTCAGCCTCAACGCCGGGCACTACGACGCGATCATTTCGGGGATGTACATCACGCCGGAGCGCCAGACCCAGGCCCAGACCATCCCCTACGCCGTAACGGGCGCGGCGATCATGGTGCTCAAGGACAGTCCGCTCAAACCCAAGGTACCGGAAGACCTGTGCGGGCTGAAAATCGGCCTGGAAAAAGGCACCACGTGGGTCACCCAGTTCAACAAGCTGTCCGCCGAATACTGCGTGCCGAAGGGCAAAGGTCCGGTCGCCGTCAGCGAGTTCCCGTCGGCACCGGAAGTGACCCAGGCGCTGCTGTCGGGCAACGTGCAGGCGCAGGTGGAAATCGACGGCGCCGCCGGCATGATTGCCGAACGCACCAAGGGCCGCGTAGTGGTCAGCACCGAGCATTCCATCTATCAGCAGACGCTTGGCATCTACGTGAAGAAGGGCAATGACGAGCTGTATCAGGCGCTGCTCAAGGCCTTCGACGAGACCAAAAAATCCGGCGAATACGCTGCGCTCTTGAAGAAATACAACCTGGAAGAGCCCGCCAACTGACGGCTTGATGCGTCACCCCTTGCAGGCGTGAGCTTGCTCGCGATTGGCCGTGCCATATGCGTTTCGGCTGTACCGAAGTCATCGCGAGCAAGCTCACTCCTACAGGGATCGCGTTTGATAAGAGAATCCCGCCGGGCCCCGCCCTGCTGAGGTGCGTGTATGCAATTCGAATGGTCCTACTTTTTTTCTCTGTTCTCGGTCGCTGACTTCTGGGAATCCTGCATCACCGTGATCGAACTCAGCGCCTTGGGCTGGTTCATCGGCATGCTGCTGGGTTTCCTGCTGGCCTCGGCCAAGCTGTCGACCGCGCGCTGGATCAGCGTGCCGGCGTCGATTTATATCTGGTTCTTCCGCAGTGTCCCGCTGCTGGTGCTGGTGGTGTTTACCTACAACCTGCCGCAGATGTTTCCGGTCACCCGCGACGTTCTTTCCAACCCCTTCTATTCCGGCCTTCTCGCGTTGGTGGTCACGGAAGCGGCGTACATGGCGGAGATACACCGAGGCGGCCTGATCTCCGTCGCGAAGGGCCAGAAAGAAGCGGGCCGCGCCCTGGGCGTCGGTCTGATCGGTATGCAGCGTCTGATCGTCATCCCCCAGGCATTCCGTATCTCCCTGCCGACGCTGGTGAATGAATACATCACCGTGGTGAAACTGACCTCGCTGGTGTCAGTGATTTCCCTGACCGAACTGCTGACTGTGGGCCAGCGCCTGTACGCGCAAAACTTCCTGGTCATGGAAACGCTGTCGGCCGTCGCGGTGTATTACGTGATGATCGTGACGGTGTTCGGCTGGCTGTTTCACTGGCTGGAGCAGCACCTGGAGCTGAGCAACCGCAAGCCCCAGACCCTCGACGACACGGCCCTGAGTAACCTGCGCGCCAGCCTGGTCGCGCAGCCCGCGCTAGTAGGCCAGCGGACAACAGGCCCGGGGTCTGCGCCGGCGCTGCAACTGGTCAACATCCACAAAAGCTACGGGCAGCATGAGGTGCTCAAGGGCATCAATCTGGAGGTGGACGCCGGTCAGGTGATTTCCATCATCGGCCCGTCAGGCTCGGGCAAGACTTCGCTGATTCGCACGGTCAACAGCCTCGAAACCATCGACAAGGGCGAGATCATCCTGTTTGGCGAGGGCTATATTCACGCCGGCGACAACCCCAACGCGCCGCAGATCCGCCGTGGCGTGCAGCGCATCGGCATGGTGTTTCAGAACTTCAACCTGTTCCCCCACCGCACCATTCTCGACAACGTGACCCTCGCGCCGCGTTATCACGGCCGCGACCGGGGCGTCAGCGAGCAGCGTGCCTACGCCCTGCTCGACAAGGTCGGGCTGCTGGCCCACGCACACAAATACCCGCATCAGCTCTCCGGCGGTCAGCAACAGCGCGTGGCGATTGCCCGGGCGCTGGCGATGGACCCGCAGATCATGCTGTTCGACGAGCCCACTTCTGCGCTGGACCCGGAGTTGGTGGGCGACGTACTGAAGGTCATCGCCGACCTGGCGAAGGAAGGCATGACGATGCTCATCGTCACCCATGAGATGGACTTCGCCCTGTCGATTTCCGACCGGGTGATCTTCATGGAGAACGGCATCGTGCAAGTCGACGCCGCGCCGCAGACGATTCTTGCCGATCAGTGTGGCGAGCGCGTGCGCAGGTTCATGGGGCTGGATCACGCCGTGACGCAACAAACGCCTTCGCTCAAAGAAGCCTGAGCCTCACAGCCCCAACATCAACCCGCTCAGGCGCTTGACCTTGCGCCGCAGCGCTTCTTCAAATACGCCCTGACGCGGCTCGATCAGGCTGAACCAGTGCTTGGCCCGGGTGATGCCGGTGTAGATCAGCTCCTTGGTCAGCACCGGGTTCAGCGCCTCCGGCAGAATCAGCGCCGTGTGCGCGAACTCCGAACCCTGGGATTTGTGCACCGTCATCGCGTACACCGTTTCCACGTCATTGAGCCGACTCGGCAGCACGAAGCGCACCCCGCCGCTGCCGTCGTTGCGCGGGAACGCGACACGCAGCGCCTGACGGTTCTCCTCGACCGGCCCCTCGGGCAGACGCAGGGCAATGCCGATGTCGCCGTTCATCAAACCCAGCCCGTAATCGTTACGCGTCATCAGCACCGGCCGGCCCTCGTACCACTGATGATCACTCTCGATCAGCCCGGCGCTGAACAACGTTTCAGTGATACGCCGATTCAGCCCTTCCACGCCCCACGGCCCTTTACGCACGGCGCACAGCAACTGGAACTCATCGAACGCATTCAGCACCTGCCGCGCCCACTCGACGCTGCGCGGGTCTTCGATCTGCGTCAGGTCTTGCGGCCGCTGCGCGTGCATCACGCCCAGATAGTGGCGATAGCCTTGCGGGCCATCGCCGTGACCGTCGAGCAGCAGTCGCGACAGGGCGCGGTCCTGCTCACCCTTAAGCACCAGGGAAAACAGGTCAGGGTATTGGCGAGCCGCGAGCAATGCGCGCGCTTCCTGGTCCTGCTGCTGATTGACCAGCTTGGCCAACTGACCGATGCCGCTGCCCGCGACGAAACGCCGGGAGTGGCGCAGCATCACCACCTGTTGCGCCAACGCGTGATGCTGATCGTCGCCCTGCTGCAAACCGCTTCTGGAAAGATCTTCGCCGCTGACCGATTCCAGCCACGCCTGGGTCTGCGGGCTATACATCCCCGCCTCCGCGTCGCGGCACAAATCGCCCAGCACGGCTCCAGCCTCCACCGACGCCAATTGATCCTTGTCGCCCAGCAACACCATCCGCGCATGGGGCGGCAATGCGTCGAGCAGGTTGGCCATCATTTCCAGGTCGATCATCGAGGCTTCATCGACCACAAGGACATCCAGCGGCAACGGGTTGCCCGCGTGATGACGAAAATGCCGTGTGCCCGGACGGCTGCCCAGCAACCGGTGAACCGTCGTGACTTCGCTGGGGATCTTCTGCCGCACATCTTCCGGCACTTGCAGCGACTGCACCTGATGACTGATCGACTCGGTCAGCCGTGCCGCCGCTTTACCGGTCGGCGCCGCCAGGCGAATGCGCAACGGTTTGCCGCGCTCAACCGCTGGCGATTGCAACAGCGCCAGCAACCGCACGACCGTAGTCGTCTTGCCCGTGCCGGGGCCGCCGGTGATGATGCTGAACGCGCCTCGGGTTGCCAGGGCGCACGCCAACTTTTGCCAGTCGATCAAGGCGTCAGGCGCATGGTTGGCCGGGCCGAACAGCGCATCCAGACGCTGGGGCAAATCGCTGAACCCCGTTTCCACTTGGGCCAGTCGACGACGCAACGCCGCATCGATCCGCCGCTCATACGTCCAGTAACGGCGCAGGTACAGGCGTCGATCGGATAAAACTAACGGCCTCTGCGCCGCCGCTTCGCTGACATCCCCGGCGTGAGCAACCAGCGCGCTGGCTTCCAGCGCCTTGCACCACGTCGCGCCGTCCAGCGACTTGAGCAGCGAGGACGGCAGCAACATCGGCGTCGACAACACATCCCCCTCGGGCGGCAGCGACAAAGCGAAGTCCGGCTCTTTCAGGGTTTCGTAGAGGTCCAGGCAGACGTGGCCGTGGCCCAACTGGTGACTGGTCAGCGTGGCGGCCAACAGCACCAGCGAATCGGCGGCAGGATCAAGATCAGCCAGGAACGCCACGAAGGCCTTGTCCAGCGCGCGCAACCAACCGCGTTCGACCCAGCGCTGCAGCAACAGCAGTAAATCCTCGACGCGGCTGAGGGGCTTCAGATCGGCAAGGCTGTCGGCGTCCAGCGCCGTGGGCATCAAGTGAGCGAAGGTGCGATTCATGGGAGGTCTCCTGACAGCACATCGGCCGCGATCGGCGCTCGACCCTGAAACAGCAGATCCAAGCTCTCGATCAGTTCGCGGGGCGGTCGGGTGAACCACGCCCCCTGACTCGCCGCACGACTGCCACGCACGAACAGGTACACCGCGCCGCCCATGTGCCGGTCGTAATCATAATCGGCGAGCCGCGCCTTGAGCTGACGGTGCAAGGCCAGCAGATAGAGCACGTATTGCAGGTCGTAGCGGTTGTCCAGAATCGAGTTTTCCATCGCCTGCTCGGTATAGGCATCGTCGTCGACGCCCAGCCAGTTGGATTTGTAGTCGGCAACGAAGTAGCGACCTTCGTGCTCGAACGTCAGGTCGATGAAGCCCTTGAACATGCCGTTCAGCGAGACCGTTTCTGCCGCCGCCCTCGGCGCACCGTTGTGGGTGTATCGGCGAACCAGCGCGTCCATCTGCGCCACATCGACTTTCGAGCAGGCGAACCAGAACTCCATTTCGACGCGGTACTGATTCGGCTGATCCAGTTCGCACAAGGCCATGGGCTGCACATCCGCGCCCAGACGCAGCGGCAGGGTCAGGAGATGCTGCAGCCAGTCGGTCAGCGTGTTGATCCAGCCTTTCCAGTCGCGCCGGTTGCAGCGTTGGGCGACGACTTTCTCAAGCGACAGCGGATCAGCAGCCGCTTCTGCAAAGCCCTTCTCACCGGCCCACTCCAACAGACCGTGCAGGAAGGTGCCGGGGTTGGGGCCACGCGGGAATCGGTGGATATCGCCGCCGCTGACCATCACCTCTCGCGGCGCATCCGGGTCGAGACGCTCATCGTCGAACAGCTTCTGCGCTTGCGGGCTGTCCGGCGACTGATCACCGCTGTCGGTGATGGTGTCGCCAATGCGCAACGCGCTGTAGGACGCAATCCACCAGTTCTCCCGGGCGCTGCGCCGGGGCACGCGCGGCTTGCTCAACGCGACCTCGTTGCGCGGCGCGCTGAAGGATTCGGTGGTGGGCAGTGGGACGGGTTCAACTTTCACGGCCGGGTGGTCCTCTGCCAGCGATCGCAGCCATTGGCCCAATGCCACTGACTCAGCCAGCTTCTGCCCGCCGCCGAGCAAGTAGCCCAGCGCCGAACGATGGAGTATCGAGGCGCTGTTGCTGCCGCGTTTGAGGTCGGCAACGCCCAGCCAGCATGCGTGTTGCGCGCGGGTCAGGGCCACATAAAGCAGACGCAGGTCTTCCGCCAAACGCTCGTCATCCGCCTGCTCGATCAGCGCCGGCGTGGGTTTGAGACTGATCTGCGCGTGGCCGGCGGCGTCGTGGAAGTGCAGCGGCAAACGGCTGCCGTCCACTGGCTTCGTCGAGCAGATGAAGGGCAGGAACACCAGCGGGTATTCCAGGCCTTTGGATTTGTGAATGGTCACGACCTTGACCAGTTGCTCATCGCTTTCGAGGCGCAGGATCTGCTCTTCCCCCGCTTGACCAGACAGCGCCAGATGCTCGCTCAAATGGCGAATCAAGGCCTGCTCGCCATCCAGCTCTGCGGCGGCCTGCTGCATGAGTTCGCTGAGGTGCAGCAGGTTGGTCAGCACACGCTCGCCATCGGTGCGCTGAACCAGCGCCTGCGGCAATTTGAAGTCGTGCAGCAGCCGCCGCAGCATGGGCAGCACGCCTTGGGTGCGCCAGATGCGTCGGTAATCGCGGAACTGCATGACGCGGTTTTCCCACGCCAGTTCGTCCTGATTCAACAACTCGAGTTCGGCCAGCGGCAACGCCAGGGTGATACAGGCCAAGGCCGCACGCAGGGTTCGCTCGGCGTCAGGCTCGGCGCAGGCCTTGAGCCAGGCGAGCAAGTCATGGGCCTCTTGCGCCGCAAACACCGAGTCCTTGTCCGAGAGATACACACTGCGCACACCACGGGCCGACAACTCGCCACGCACTGCCTGAGCCTCCTTGCCGTCACGCACCAGAATTGCGATGTCGGCAGGCAGCAGTTGTCTCAATGGCTCTCCAGCTTTGGCAAAGCCCGCTTGCCCTCGCTGGCCACCGTTGAGCAAACGCACGATCTCACTGGCGCAACTCGCCGCCAGTTGCTGACGATAGACCGTGCCCGACACCGGCTGATCGGTTTCCAGCTGCCAGACGTTGAGCGCCGCAAGCACCTGACCGTCGACCTGCAAAGTCTCTTTACGGCCCTGAGACCCGACCGCCAGAAACGGCACGGGATTGTCCTCGGGCGTGCGGAACAGGAAGGCACCGCGACCGGCCTCGCTCGTCTCCGCGCGCATGAACACGTGGTTTACTGCATCGACCATCGCGTGGCTGGAACGGAAGTTGGTGCCGAGCGTGTGCAACCGCCCGGTGGTGGCCTGTCGGGCGCGCAGGTAGGTATAAATGTCCGCGCCGCGAAAGGCGTAGATCGCCTGCTTCGGGTCGCCGATGAGGAACAGCCCGGTGCTTTCGTCATTGGCTTCAAGCCGGTAGATACTGTCGAAAATGCGGTACTGCACCGGGTCGGTGTCTTGAAATTCATCGATCAAGGCGACCGGAAACTGCTCGCGGATCAGGATCGTCAGGCGCTCGCCACCGCTTCCGCGCAGAGCAGCATCCAGGCGCAGCAGCATGTCGTCGAAACCCATTTCAGCACGGCGCCGCTTCTCTTCTTCGAAGCGGGCGCCGACCCATTGGGCCGCGTGTTCAAGCACCGCCGCATCGGGCGTTGGCAGCGTGTCCAGCGCCACCTTGAGCTCGACCATCGCTTCGAACGCGGGGTGCGATGGCGGATTGTTCTTCCACGCTTCGGCAATGCCGTCGGGCGTCAGCCGGGTGAAACCGGTGCCGAGGTCGAGTTGCTCCTGCTCATCGTCATTGGCCCAGGCAATCAGCTTGTCGAACCAGGGTCTGAAATAACGCTCCTGCATCTTGCGGCCATCGACCACTTTGCAGGCGACGCCGTCGATGCAGATCGCATGCAGCTCTGCGGCCCAGTTGGCCCATGGCGCCTTGAGCTGACGGAGGGTTTCACGGCGCTCCTGGATTGACTGCTCGATGATCTGCGTCGGGGTTTGCGTCACGCTGGCCCGTTCACTGCCGAACAACGCGCGAACTCTCGGCAGCAGCGCCCCTGGGCCGTGCCAGTTGTCGCGTACCCAGAGCAGCGCGTCACCGCCCATGGGGTAGCAGAACTTGCGCCAGTAATCGCGCAGCACTTCGCTCAGCAAATCGGTGTGATCGGTTTCCAGGCTCTGGGTGAACAGGCTGCCGCTGTCGAAGGCGTGCTCGCGCAGCATCCGCTGGCACCAACTGTGAATGGTCGAGACCGCCGCTTCATCCATCCACTGCGCCGCGATGTCGAGACGGCTGGCGCAGCCGGGCCATTGCTCAATGGCGAACTCGTCCCGCAAGCCAGCGATCAACGCGTCAGGCGCTTCAATTTCTTCACGGAAGAACCGCGCGGCTTCGGCCAGTCGCGTACGAATACGGTCACGCAGTTCCTTGGTCGCTGCGTCGGTGAACGTCACCACCAGAATCTGCGGCGGCAACAGCTCACGGCCGAAACCCGAGTCCTCGCTGCCATGCCCCAGCACCAGACGCAGGTACAGCGCCGAGATGGTGAACGTCTTGCCTGTGCCGGCGCTGGCTTCAATCAGCTGGCTGCCTTTCAGCGGGAAGCGCAGCGCCAGAGGTTGTTGTGCGTCACTCATGCGCCGGCCTCCTCGCGAGAAAGTGCCTGCCAGGGCGCTTCAAAAATCGGTTTGTACAACGCCTCGCACCATCCCACGAATTCCTCGCTGCCCAGCAACGCATCGAAGTCCGGGAACTGACGCGCCAGCGCTGTGCTTTCGGCACGCTCACCTTTGCTGTTCTGGCCATCGCCTTCATAGGCCTTGCGCGCGGCAGCTTCGGCTTTGATTTCATCGTTCTGTCCGAGCCAGGCAAATGCCGTCTTCACTGCAATCGGCAGCGGTCGCTGCATGCCTTGATGCCAGGCCAACAGCAGATCATTCAACGTGCGCGTTGCAGTGTCCTTGTCCAGCGGCGGCAGCAAGAGGGTTTCGTCACCCGCCACCAGCGCAGTGGTCAACGGCAGATCGCACGCGCAGGCCACCAGATGGTTCACCCAAGGCTTGGTCAGGCGATGCCATTTGCGCGTCTTCTTGCTGGCGATGGCATTCGGAATAGCGGTGATCGCGAGTAATTGATTCTGAGTGTTCTGATAAAGCCCATCGACCCAGCCATCGAGCTCGACGCCCTGATGCTGATAACTGACCGGCAGCGCGCTGTGCAGCCGCACCGGCCAGCGGATCAGCAATTCGTGATAGCGGGCGACGAGGTCGGGTAGCGGTTCGATCAGTTCATCCTGCAGCAACGTGCCGAACCCGGCCATCGGCAGCAAGCCGCTGCCCTGTAAGCGCGTTGCTTGAGCATGGAGCGATTCCTGAATGTCCTCGGGATCTGTGAGCGCCGCTTGCAACAGACTGTCGCTGAGGCCATAGCGCTCGAGCGCGTCGAGTACGAACGGCTCCTCGTCCGCCAATGGCGCTTCGGCGACTTCAAAGAATATCTTCAAGCGCTGACTGAAGAAGTGCTTCACCGGATTGCGCAGAAAATCCTGCAACTGCATCAGGCTAAGCGGCTCTTCCTGCTGGTGCTGTTGCAGCGCTTTTGTTTCGCCTGCTTCGGTGAGGGCTTCGTGCAGCACTTGCCACTCGCGGGCAAAGCTGAAGAACTCCGGGTTCTCCTGAAAGTACTTGGCACTGAACGGCTGCAGCGGATGTTCGACGGTAAGTTTGTGCAGCAACTGCTGGCCCGGATCACGCTTTTTATCGTCCTCGGGCTCGATGGCATCGGCCAGCCGCCAACCGCTGGACAGATGATCGCGCAGCTGCCCGATGAGCACCGAGGCCGGCCGCTCGGAGTTATCGCGAATGCTGCGGCCCACCCAGCTGATGTACAGCTGATCTCGAGCAGACAGCAGCGCTTCCAACAGTAGATAACGGTCATCCTCGCGCCGGGAACGGTCACCGGGACGGTAGTCGCTGCCCATCAAATCGAAATCCAGCGGCGGTTGTGCGCGCGGGTAATCGCCGTCATTCATGCCCAGCAGGCAGACAATCTTGAATGGAATGGCGCGCATCGGCATCAGCGTGCAGAAGTTGACCGATCCGGCCAGAAAGCGTTGGGACAACCGCCCTTGATCAAGCCCGGCCAGCCAGGCTTCACGCACGACCGTCAACGGCAATTCTTCTTCCAGTCCAACGGTCTCGCAGGTCTGTAGCCAGGTTTCTCGCAGGGTTTCCAGCTGACTGAGCAGGTAGTCGTCGTGCTCACTGTCCGCCATGAAGAACAGCTGCATGATCGCCTGAAGGCGCGCACCCCACATCGCGGGCGTCGCGGGTTGGGAAAGTTCGTTGTGCGCGACCTGAAGCGCGTCGATCAGGGACACCAGCGGGCCAATCAGGGCCGCATCCAGCCCACCGATTTCGTCATACGGCTGAATGCCCTCGTAGGCCGCACCCGCACCGACGGCGTAACCCAGCAACATGCGGCGCAAACCAAAATGCCAGCTGTTCTGCTCAAGCTGTTCCGGTAGCCCTAGCCCCTCACGCTGCTTCGCATTGAGCCCCCATCGCACACCTGCTCCCTCAATCCAGCGATGGAGGGTTGGCAGGTCTCGCTCATCAATGCCGAACCGCGCTCGTAATGCGGGGACGTCCAGCAGATCGAGGATTTCACTGACCGGGAATCGACTGTCCGGAATCTTCAGCAAGTGCTCGACGGCGATCAGCAGCGGATCACGGCCACGTTGGCCCTGGTCTGCGAGGGTGAAGGGGATAAAGCGGCGATCGTCGCGATCCAGTTGGCCGAATACCGCGCGAATGTGAGGGGCGTAGCTGTCGATGTCCGGCACCATGACGATGACGTCCCGCGGACGAAGGCCCGGATCCTTACTGAAGCGCGCGAGCAGTTGGTCGTGGAGCACCTCCACCTCGCGCTGGGCGCTGTGTGCGACATGAAAGCGGATCGAGCGGTCGGTCTTGATATCCACGGGCGGCCAGACTTCGCGGGTCTCGCTCAATGGGCGCAGCTCGAGAATATCGTCCTGGAGTTGATTCAGGAGCGTCGTGGGCTCGCTCTCGCTGAACAGGTCGATGCGCCCGTCGCGAAAGATCGAGCGGTAGCTGTTCGGGTCGTCATGACTGTCGAGCAGATTGATGTAGTCACGACCCTGCTTGCCCCAAGCAGCCAGCAAAGGGTGAGCGTGCTGGTGCAGCGCATCAGGGTTCAGCACCACCGGCATGCCGGGTTTTCGCGATTGGCGTTTGTATTCGTGACGCAGGAGATCCTTGTCAGCCACGATATCTGCCCAGTGATGGCGGCAAGGGTTGTGAACGCAGAGCAGGACCTGACTGAAACGGGCTAGCCCGGCAAGCGCCTCCAATGCCTGGGCAGGCAAAGAGGAAATACCGAAAACAATCACTCGCGCCGGTAAACCGGCCGGCGCCTCACTCAAACTATTGATGCGTTCGATGTATCGCTGATGCACGCCAGCCCGGCTCTGAGCCATGCCCTCTGCCCCGACATCATGGAGCAGCGCACGCCACAGTTCGGCTTGCCAGCAGTTCTCTGCTTTAAGCGGCTTTGCCTCTCCCCGACCGGTCCGGAGTTGATGCTTGCCCGCAGCCCAATCCTCCAGCCAGTCGGCGCGGTACACCTGATATTGGTCGAACAGATCGGCAAGCCGCTCGGACAACTGATAGCGCTTGCGCAGGTCGGTGTCGGCTGTCAGGAATCGCTGCAGCGGCTCGAAGTGTGGCTGATTGATAAGGCCGGGCAATAGACGCATCAAACGCCAAGTCAGGGGAGCCTTATCGAGCAACGAGGTTTCCGGAATCTCTGCCTTGCCCAACACCGCACGGTACAGCTGCCACATAAAGCTGCCAGGGAGCTGCACATCGATCGCAGCGGCAATCCCGCAGCCACCTTGATCGTCGTCCTGTGCATCTTCCGCCAAGGCGAGCTTCAGCCACTGCGCAATACCGTTGCTTTGTACCAGCGCTACTTCGTTTTCAAGGGGCGTCAGGGGGTAACGCCGCATCCATGACACCACAAGGCCACGCAACTCATCCAGGCGATTCCCATGGACCACCATAAACCCGGGGTTGAGATTGGATGTCACCGGCATAGCTGCGTCCCTTGGTCTTTCAAAAGAGGGAGAAGACTAACAGAGGGGGAGGATTCGTTATCTGTCGATCTTGTCAGGGCGACGGGCAACTGCGCTCACCCGCTGTTCGTGTGGTGAGGATGACTGCCCGCTTTTCCGCGCGCAAAAACAAAACCCCATCTGCTTTCGCAAATGGGGTTCTGGAATTTAATCTTGACGATGACCTACTCTCACATGGGGAAACCCCACACTACCATCGGCGATGCATCGTTTCACTGCTGAGTTCGGGATGGGATCAGGTGGTTCCAATGCTCTATGGTCGTCAAGAAATTCGGGTACTGACTCGTTCCTGGGAACGCTTCAGCAAATCGGGTATGTGATCAAGGTGTCATTTGTGTGTTCGCAAACTTTCGTCTTCATGCGTCTTCACACACCGCAACCTGCCGTCTTTCTGCAGATTGCTT